>WYBS01000074.1 GCA_011525755.1 Planctomycetaceae bacterium | reverse complement strand
GGATGAAGTATCCATCGGCCATGACCAGCGCCGCACACTCCCGCGGCCTCGAGACCGTCGGCCTCAAGGGCCTCGGGACCGTCCACTGGAACCTCGCCGCGCCCGCCCTCTACGAGGAGGCCGTGCGGCGGCGCGAGGCGCTCATCGCGGACGGCGGCGCGCTCGTGGCGAACACCGCGCCGCACACGGGCCGTTCGCCGGGCGACAAGTTCCTCGTCCGGGAGGCTTCGTCCGACAAGGACATCTGGTGGGGCCGCGTCAACCGCGCCATCGAGCCGGCGCAGTTCGACCTCCTGCTCGAGGACATGCGCGCCTACTACCGCGGGCGCGACGCGTTCGTGCAGGACGTGCACGCGGGCGCCGACCCGCGCCACCGTCTGCCGGTGCGCGTGGTGACCGAGCAGGCATGGCAGAGCCTCTTCGCCCGCAACATGTTCCTTCCGGTACCGGCGCGCGACATCGACGCGTTCGAGCCGCAGTTCACGGTGCTCCAGGCGCCCGGGATGAAGGCGAGCCCGGACCGGCACGGCACGAACTCCGAGGTCTTCATCCTCCTCTCCTTCGAGAAGCGGATGGTGCTCATCGGCGGCACGCGCTACGCAGGCGAGATCAAGAAGTCGGTCTTCACCGTCCTCAACTACATGCTCCCCGCGCAGGGCGTCTTCCCGATGCACTGCTCGGCGAACGTGGGCGCCGACGGCGACGTCGCGCTCTTCTTCGGCCTCTCCGGCACCGGCAAGACGACGCTCTCCGCGGACCCGCGCCGCCGCCTCGTCGGCGACGACGAGCACGGCTGGAGCGACCGCGGCGTGTTCAACTTCGAGGGCGGCTGCTACGCCAAGGTGATCCGGCTCTCCGCCGAGGCGGAGCCGCAGATCTACGCGACGACGCGCCGCTTCGGCACGATCCTCGAGAACGTCGTCATCGACCCGGTGACGCGCGCGGTCGATCTCGAGGACGTCGCGATCACCGAGAACACGCGCGCCTCGTACCCGATCGCCTCCATCGACGGCTCGATCGCGACCGGCACGGCGGGCCACCCGTCGCACGTGTTCTTCCTTGCGTGCGACGCCTTCGGCGTCCTCCCGCCCATCTCGAAGCTCACGCCCGCGCAGGCGATGTACCACTTCCTCGCCGGCTACACGGCGAAGGTCGCGGGCACGGAGCGCGGCGTGAAGGATCCGGCCGCGACGTTCTCGACGTGCTTCGGCGCGCCTTTCCTCCCGCGACCGCCGTCGGTCTACGCGAAGATGCTCGGCGAGAAGCTCAGGAAGCACAAGGCGCAGTGCTGGCTCGTGAACACCGGGTGGACCGGCGGGCCCTACGGCGTCGGCTCGCGGATGAAGATCGCGCACACGCGCGCGACGCTCGAGGCGGCGCTCACCGGCGCGCTCGACGACGTGCCGACAGAGCCGGATCCGATCTTCGGCCTCCACATCCCGGCCGCCTGCCCGGGCGTGCCGAAGGGCGTCCTCAACCCGAGCGAGGCGTGGTCCGACCGCGAGGCGCACCGGCGGCAGGCGCTGAAGCTCGCGAACCTCTTCCGCGACGCGTTCAAGGAGTTCGAGAAGGACGTCTCGGACGACGTCCGCGCGGCCGGGCCGAAGTCGTAGCCTCGGCGCGGCGGAAGAGAGGGGGCTCCGGGGGCGCCCTACTGCACCCGCAGGAGCTCGACGTCGAATATGAGCGTCGAGTTCGCCGGGATCTTGTCGCCCATCGCCTTGTCGCCGTACGCGAGCGCGGCGGGGATCCGGAACCGGCAGGTCCCGCCCTCCTTCATGAGCTGGAGCCCCTCGGTCCACCCCTTGATGACCCCGCCGACGGCGAAGGTCGCGTGCTGCCCGCGCCGGTGCGAGGAGTCGAACTCGGTCCCGTCCTCGAGCCAGCCGGTGTAGTGGACGGCCACCCTTGACGCCGGGCCGGGGGTCTTGCCCGTCCCCTCCTCGACCACCTCGTACTCGAGCCCCGACTCGGTCTTCTTCGTCCTCGCGGGGTCGAGCGGCGCGAAGCGGAGGATCCTCAGGAGCTCGAGCTGCCAGACGGTCGTCGCATCCTCGGGAACCGCGGGCACGACCTTCTGCTTGCCCCAGCAGAGCCCGGCCGGCACCTCGAAGCGGCACTTCCCCCCCGCCTTCATGAGCTGCACGGCCTCGGGCAGGAACTTCTCGCGCGCCTGCGAGAGACGTACGGTGCCCGCCGCGCCCACGAGCGGGCCGGGAAGGGACGCGGAGGAGAAGGCGACCTTTCCCTCCTCGGTCCAGACCGTGCACTTGAGCCTCACGAGGTCGTCGGGCCTCGGCGGTTCCCCGGACCCCTCCACGATCGACTCCCACTTGAGGCCCGACTCCGTCGTCTGCTGCCTCGCGGGATCGGCGGCGCGGAACGGCTCGCCCTTCTCCACGTCGACCAGCTCGACCTCGAAGAGGAGATCCGCCTTCGCCGGGATCACCGGCGGCCGGCCCTGCTCGCCGTACGCGGCGCTCCACGGGATCGTGAGCCTCGCCTTCGCGCCCACGTCGAGGAGCGCGATCCCCTCGTCCCACCCGCGGATCACCATGCCGACGCCGAGGACGAAACGGATGGGCTCCCCGCGGTCGACGGAGGAGTCGAACTTCTTCCCGTCCGTGAACGTGCCGGTGTAGTGGACCTTCACGACGTCGCCGGGCGCGGGCGCCGTGCCGGGCTTGCCCTCGGCGAGCCATTCGACCTTCACGCCGCCGGGCGTCGTGGCGGTCCTCGGCTCCTGGGCGAGGAGGGGGAGGCAGAGGAGGGGGAGGAGGAGAGCGGGGGTGCGCAAGCGGCCTAGGATACCGCCGCCTTGGGGCGCAGGGAGAGAACGGTGAGGCAGCCGGCGCCCACGAGCACGGCGGAGAGCCCGAAGGCGGCCGGGTAGGAGAAGCGGTCCTTCACCGCGTAGCCGACGAAGGGGCCCACGATGCTGCGGATGCCGACGAGGCAGAAGTGCACGGCGCCGTACATGTGCGCCTTGCCGTCGGTCGCGAAGTGGAGCGGGCCGAGGCTCCAGCCCACGTTCACGCCCCCCATCGCCACCCCCCAGAGCAGGTAGAGCGCGACGAGCCCCCCGAGCGAGCCGATGGACGGCATGAGCGCGAAGAAGCAAGCGAGGAGCAGGAACGAGACCGCCGTCGTGCGCACGATGCCGAGCCGGTCGGAGAGCCGCCCGAGGATCGCGGCTCCGGCGATCTGCGCGAGCGGGAACGCGACCGACTGCGCCCACGTGTACTGCGAGTACGTGAGGCCGAGCTCCTCCTCGCAGTAGAGGACGAGCAGCCCGACGCTCGAGAGGAAGCCGAGGCCGTAGAGCATGAAGCCGCGCTCGTACGTGCGGAAGGCGCGGTCCTCGCGCAGGATGCGGAAGGTCTCCGTCCACGCGGCGGTCATCGCGTGCCACACGCCACGCGGCGCCGTCGCCGCGATCCGCCGCGCCTCGCGCGACCGCCGCCAGCGGATGCGGCCCATGAGGAAGAAGCCGAGGATCCCGAAAAGCGCCGCCGCGGGGTAGAGCGCCCGCACCCACCGCGGGTCGGAGTCGAGCAGGTAGCCGGCTCCCTTCGCGGCGATTCCCGCCGCGAGCAGGTTCACGACCATGAAGAGCCCGAACATCCGGCCGCGCACGTGGTGCGGGTAGTTCGTACGGAGGAGCGCGCCCCGGTGCGGCACGGTCGCGATGCCCGAGGAGTAGTGGAGCGTCATGCAGAGAAGGAAGAGCCAGAGCGTCCCCTCCCCATGCCCCGGCTCCCCGGTCGGCGTCACCGACACGAACGCGATCCCCGCGAGCGGCAGGAAGGTCGAGAACGCGAGCACGCGCCAGAGTCGCTGCGGGTGCGCGCGGGCGAGCAGCGTCCCGAGGCCGGGGGAGAACACCCAGACGACCTGCCAGAGCGCGATCAGGAGCGGCACGGCGCGCTCGGGTGCGCCGAGCGAGCGCTTGATGACGAACGCCGAGAGCCCGATGATCCCGACCGCGAGTCCCTCCAGCGCCGCCGAGGGCCACTGGAGCGCCCATGTGTAGCGCACGACGAGAGGGAGCGTCCGGACGACGGGCGTCGCCGCGGAGGGGGGACGCATCAGCCGTGCCTGCCGCGCATGGGTCGCGGGAGCGTAGCATACGGGTCATGCTCCGGTTCCTCCCCCTCCTCCTCCTCGCAGGCGCCGCGTCCGCCGCGCCCGAGGTGCGCGAGAACGACCGCTTCCGGCTCGAGGCGGAGACGACGCCGCAGGAGGCGGACGAGCTTCTCCTCGTGCTGGAGCAGGCGCACGCGCAGCTCGCCGCGCGGTTCAAGGGCAAGCCCGGCAAGGTCGTCGTGCAGGTGACCGAGGCGGCCCCGGGGGCCGCCGATCCGAGGAAGGTCGCGATCGGCCGCCAGCCCGGACGGTACGCCACACGCGCGCTGCTCCTCCGCGAGTACGTCCGCGTCTTCTACGAGCTCGCGCGCGCGAAGGGGCGCCCTGCGGAGACGCCGTGGTGCCGCGAGGGGCAGGCGGAGTTCCTCGCGGGCCACGACTGGGACGGCCGGACGCTCCGCATGGGCGTCGTCCCCGCCGTCTCCGCGGACAACCTGATGGGCGCGGCGCTCGCGGAGACGAACCAGGCGGGCTTCGACTTGGGGCCGCTCGTCGACGGCAGCCAGCCGATGAGCCGCGCCCTCGCGTGCGCGCTCTACGGCCACGTGGCGACGGGCGAGGGCGGGAAGCCGGTCAAGGGCTTCGACAAGTTCGAACCGAAGATGGCCGGCGGCGTGAAGGCCGCGCCGCTCTTCTGGCAGTGCTTCGGCAAGCAGGCGGACTACGCCCCCGCGTTCGCGAAATGGCTCGAGGCATCGCAGCAGCCCTTCGTGCCGATCACGGGCGACTGGGAGGGGCTCTCGCCGGGCCGGCTCCGCGGCTCGTGCGGCCCGGCGGGCAGGGGGTTCGCGGCGTGCCGGTTCCAGATCCCGGCGGGCGAGTTCAAGGCGACGGTCGGCGCGCCGAAGGAGAAGAAGGGCTGGCGCGCGGGCGTCGTCCTCTCGTACGCGAGCGACGCCGACTACGCGGTCTTCCTCGCGGACTGGGTCGGCGACTTCCACATCTTCAAGGTGGTGGGCGGCAAGCGGCAGACGCTCGAGCAGGGCAACGGCGCGCCGCCCTCCGCCGACGGCTACTACCGGATCCAGCTCTTCCGCAAGAAGGAGCAGGTCTACCTGATGCTCGAGGGCGGCGCGTCCTACGGCCCGTGGGAGCTTCCCGGCAGCGGCTTCGGCCTCGCCGTCGAGAACAGCGACCTCGCGTTCAGCGACATCTCCTGGAAGTAGGCCGGCTTTCCAGTCATCGGGTGGGGCTCCGGGGAGGGGGCTCCGGGCCGATCCCGAGGCGGCGACAGCGTTCGAGGAAGCGGCGCGCGAGGTCCGCGCCCGCCGTATCGCCCTCCTGCTCGAGCAGGAGGCCCATGCGCGCCGCGAGCTCCGCGCACTTGGGATCCGGGTGGATCGGCTCCTTCACCGCCACCTCGAGCGCCGCGACGAGGTCGCCCGGCCCGCCCGCCGCGAGGCTCTCGTCGAAAAGGTCGAAGAGCAGCGGCGCCACCCGGTAGCCGAGCCCGATCGCCTCCTTCGCGGAACGCGCCGCCGCGCGGTGGAGCTCCGGCTTCCCGCGCACCCACCCGAGGCGTCCCTGCGCGTGCACGAGGTAGAGGTGCGGCGCCGGGTTCCTCGGATCCTCCGCGGCGAGCGCCCGGAGGATCGCGATCGCCTGCTCCAGCGCCGCCGCGTCGCGCCGCTCCCGCCCGAGGTGGATGAGCGACTTCGCCGCGGCCATCCTCTCCGCGAAGCCGAATCCCGTTTCCGGGTCCTTGAGCGCCCCGTTCTCCGCGCGCGGGAGGTACGACGCGAACGGCCGCACCGCGTGCCCGTACGGGGAACCGGCCATGTAGGGGCCGGAGAGCTCGGGGCCGCCCCCCTTCCGGTACTCGTCCATGGCGCGGTCGAGCGCCTCGTACGCCTCGTGGCCCTCGGGTCTCATCGGCCGCGTCTCGCCGGGATCGCTCTCGAGGTCGAAGAGGTCGAGCCGCGGGCCGGATTCCACGAGCGAGTACCGCCCGTCCGACACGGCGAGCACCTGCCCCCAGGCGTATGTCCTGTACGCGAGCATCGACTCCGTCGCGACCGGCCGGCCCCCGTACCCCCTCCGCATCGCGACGCCGTCGCTTGCGCGCGCCTCGAGGCCGCACCACTCCCGGAGCGTGGGCGCGATGTCGGCGAGGCTCCGCATCCCGAGATGCCGGCCCGGCGGGAGCGACGGCGCGCGGATCGCGAGGATCACGTCCGCCGTCGACCCGTAGCAGAGCGTGCCGTGCGTCGCCTCGCCGTGCTCGCCGAGGCCCTCGCCGTGGTCGCTCGCGACCACGACGACCGCCCCCGGGTCGGCCGCCGCGAGCAGCCGCTCGACGGCCGCGTCCATCCGACGCACCTCGCCCGCGTAGAGCTCCGCGGGCGCATCGCCCTCCTTCGTGCCCGGGCGCCGCGCATCGCCCGCGAACGGAAGGTAGGGCACGTGCGGGTCGTAGAAGTGGACCCAGAGGAAGAAGGGCCTCGTCCGGTCGCGCGCGGCGAGCCACCGGAGCGGCGCCTCCACGCGCTCCTCCGCGGGCACGTCGTCCTGCGCGCCCGACCACGAGTCCGAGACGCGGGCCGGCGCCTCGAAGGTCTCGAACCCCGTCGCGATCCCCGTCGATTCGCCGAGGACCGGGCTCGCGACGAAGGCCGCGGTAGCGTAGCCCGCGGCCCTCATCTCCTCCTGGAGGAGCGGGAAGCCGCGCTGCTCCGGCAGCCGCGGCGCGAGGTTCTCGTGGACGCCGTGGCTCCGCGGCTCGAGGCCCGAGAGGATCGTCAGATGCGCGGGCAGCGTGAGGGCCACGGACGTGCGCGCCTTGCCGAACCGCGCGGACTCGCGAAGGAACGCCTCGAGCGCGGGAGTATCGTCGCCGATCGCGTCCGCTCGCGTCGTGTCGAGCGTGATCAGGAGGACATCCGGGGGGGGCGCGGGGGGCCGCGTCCCGAGCCGCCACGCCAGGAAAAGGGCGAGGGCCGCCGCCAGGGTCAGCAGCAGCCCCCGCACCCGCATCTAGCCGTTGAACGTGATCGTGATGTCGACCCGGTCGATCCAGGCGAACGGGCCGAGCGCCGCCTCGACGGGGCTGCCGTACTCGAACCTCGCCTCGATGCGGACGAAGGCGTCGCGCGCCGGCGTGCCGCCCGGGTTCAGCGCCGCCATGGCCCCGGGCACCGGGTCCACCTGTGTCGCGCCCGAGCCGTGGCTCACGACGGCCACCTCGACGGGGGTCGTCTCGGTCGCGATGTTCGGCACGAGGGGATCGTTCGTGTCGGCCTTCGCGCTGCTCGCCCAGACATGGATCAGCTGCCCGCTGTTGACGTGGGCGAGGATGTCCGTGGAGGCGAGCGGGTCGTACGCCGGGTTCGCCGTGAGCGCCGGGAAGAGCTCGGTCACCGCGGCGATCGAGCTGAACCGCGTCGCGTCGAACTGGCTGATCGTCAGCACGCCCGTCGTGTAGGCGTCGTAGTTGCCCGGGTTTCCGGGGATGAGCCCGGCGATCTGGCCGTCGGCGTCCATGAGGAAGATGAATCCCCTGCCGCCGGCGCCGCCCGCGTTGCACGCGTTGCAGCTGAGGCCGGTGCCCACGTCGCTCCGGAGACCGCCGGCGCCGCCGCGCGCATCGAGGACGCCGCCGGTCACGCTGATCGCGTCGCCGCTGATGAGCGAGATCGAGCCGCCGGCACCGCCCCCGCCGCCCCCCGACGTCGACTGCCAGCTGTTGGGCTGGCTCTGCACGACGATCCTCCCGTTCCCACCGGCGCCGCCGCTGGCGTCGATGACGCCGCCGCTGCCGACGAGGATCGGACCGGACGCGACGATCGAGACCGAGCCGCCGCCTCCGCCGCCGCTGCCGCCCGCCTGGGTCTTGGGCGTGTTCCAGTTCGCCATGCTGCCGCCGGCGCCGCCGCCGGATCCGCCGAGCAGGATGATCGCGAGCTCACGGTCGCCGTAGACGGGACCCGACTCGCCGCGGACGCCGATGACGCCGTCCGGCCGGACCCCGCAGTTGGTGTCGGTGGGACTGCCGCCGGTGCCGACGGCGCCGCCGATGTTCTTCAGGTCCTCGCCGCGGCCGCCCTTCGTGGCGTGGCTCGCGCCGCCGCCGCCCGTGCCGCCGCCCTGCGTCAGGTCATTGGTGTAGTCGTAGGTGTAGCCGGTGCCGCCGGCGTAGCCGCGGCCGGGCCCGAACCCGTTGAGCGAGTGAGGCGCGTTCGCCTTCGCGGACGCGCACGCGTTCAGGTAGACGAGGAAGTCGTTCGCGCCGCCGGGGCAGTAGCCGGTGCACGTGCCGGGCCGCTTCGTGTTGCCGCCGGTGAAGCCGGCGGCGCCCCCGACGCCGCCCGGGGCGGCCGACCCGCCGCCCACGGTGCCGTCCGCGCCCGACACGTCGATCTTGCCGGCGATCTGCGCGATGCCGCGCACGCGGAGGATCGGCGGGTTCCGCCCGATGATCTTGAGCGTGCCGCCGGCCGATACCGTCAGCGACGAGAGCTGGAGCTCGAAGGGCTCCGGGTTCTCGTACGTGACCGGCCCGCCCGGAAGCGGGTTCGTGTGGTAGTCGTCGTTCGGGTTCAGGTCGAACACGGTGAAGGTGCTGAGGGCCGGGTTCAGCGTGTCTCCCGTGTCGATCGTCGTGATGGCGCCGCCCGCGACCGCGAGGTTGCCGTCGGTGCCCTGGCCGAACGCGGAGAGGAAGCCTACCGCGGTGCTCGGGTTGCTCGTGGGGTTATAGAGCGCCGAGTTGTACCGGTCCTCGTCGATGACGGTCTGGCCCAGCTCCGGGTCGATGCCGTCCGCGAGCGGGTCGTACGTGAGCGTGCGCCTCTGCGTGATCGCGGAGCGGTCCGCGACGAGGAACTCCGTCGTGTAGCCGAGGCCGCCCGGCTCCGCGTAGGGCGTCCCGCCGTCGACGATCGTCTGGCCGTCGCCGGTGAGCCCGTTCGCCCCTGTGAACTCCTTCCGGAAGTCGAGGCCGAGGATCCCGCCCGAGAACGTGATCCGGTAGCGCGTGTCGTCGACCAGCGTGTAGATCGGGGCGGCGATGATCCGGACCTCGATCTGCCCTTGGGCGTTGACGCCTTGCTTCACGCGCACCTGGAGCGGCACGCGGTAGAGCACGGGGGTGCCCATGTGGCCCGTGGGAGCGTCGGGCGCCGCGTCGGGCGCCGACGTCGTCGCGTTCGAGAAGATCTCGAACATCTCGACGAGGTCGTTGCTCACCGTCGAGGGATCGATCGGCTCGCTGACGAGCAGCTCGAACTGCCACGGCGTGGCGAACGTGGGCCCACCGCCGGCGCCGGGTGCGATGAAGCGGTCGCTCGCGATCAGGGTCGCGCTGTCGTCGAGGGCGACCTCGGCCGGACGGGGATCGAGGCGGCTCAGGTCCGTCGAGGCGGTCGTCGTGGCATCCCGGGCGAGGAAGCCGAGGACGCGCGGCGGCTGCTGCGGCACGATGTCCTCGAAGTACTCGCTCGTGATGAAGATGAATTCCTGGGGCCGCGCGATCCGGTCGCCGGTCGTCGACTCGAGCGAGTCGGGACCGCCCTTCAGGAAGACGGAGTAGTTCCCGTTCTCGCGGAACCCGGCGTCGCTCCGGTCCTCGAGGTTCGGAAGCTGCGGGACGAACGTGACGCGGCCCCGCTCACGACGTAGTCGCCGATCGCCAGAGTGAAGTCGGAGGAGGGCTCCTGCTTCACGTTCTGGATCTTGAGCCGCTGCGCGAAGTCCTGGTCGGGCCGCACGAGCCCGGAGAAGAGGAACGTGATCGCGTGGTTGCGCTCGATGTTCGACTGGTTGCTCTCGAGGAACTGGATCAGGCGGAACTCGCCGCCGCCCTCGCCCCCCTTGCCTCCGCCGTCGCAACCCACGACGACGACGAGACCGAGGAGAATCGGCCAAGCCTTGCGCATTGCAGGCCTCCCCGCCTTTGAACCTCAACCAAGTACTGGTCGCCCGGACAGTCGCCAGATCGAGCGTAGCAGAAACCGGACCTGTTTCGACTGGAAAACGCCAGGGGGAGTGCGCTTGTTCCCTTGTGGTCCACGCCTCTG
Source organism: Planctomycetaceae bacterium (assembly GCA_011525755.1). GTDB lineage: Bacteria > Planctomycetota > PLA2 > PLA2 > PLA2 > PLA2. The sequence goes on along the minus strand of WYBS01000074.1, from coordinate 7,763 downwards.
CCAGGCGGATGGGCGATGACTCCGTTGCCGGTGCGGAACTGACCGGTGCACATCCGTCCCGCAGGCGCCCCGAGTTACCCTGTGGCGGATGCCTCGCCCCTTCCTCCCCGCGCTCCTGTTCCTCGTCGTGCTCGCGCCCGCCCAGGAGGCGCCGCCCAACGGCCCGCGTCGCGTCGACCCCATGTGGCACGCGATCGTCGGCGCCACGATCCACGTCGCTCCGGGAAAGACGATCGAGGGCGGCAATGTCGTGCTCAAGGGGGACCGGATCGCCGCGGCCGGGACCGAGGCGCCGCCCTTCGGCGCGCGCGTCTGGGACGGCAGGGGGCTCCACGTCTACGCCGGCCTCATCGACGCGTACGTTCCCGTCGAGGTCGAGGCCACCGAGCAGCGCCACTGGAACCCGCGCATCACGCCGTGGCGCGTCGCGCGCGCGATCGACGACGAGACGGCGACGGAGCTGCGCGCCCTCGGATTCACGGCCGCGGCCGTCGCGCCGTCGAAGGGCATCCTCCGCGGGCGCGCCTCGCTCGTCTCGCTCGCCCCGCGCGAGGAGGACCTGAGCGTGCCCCGTCCCGCGGTCTACGCGGAGGGCGTGTGGCAGTCCGCGGGATTCGACGTCGCGGAACGCGCGCCCGGCCCGCCGCGCGGCCGCCCGCGCGAGGGCTACCCGACCTCCCAGATGGGGGCGATCGCGCTCCTGCGCCAGTCGCTCCTCGACGGCCTCGCCGCGGACGAGCGGCTGCTCTTCGACACGACGGACGAGCTCGAGGCGCTGCGCGCGTGCAAGATCGCACGCGAGGCGGGACGCGGGGCCGTCGTTGTCGGCTGCGGCACCGAGCTCCGCCGGCTCGACGCGATCGCGAAGGACGGGCTTTCGTTCGTCCTGCCGCTCGCGTTCCCGGAGCCGCCCGACGTCTCCTCGGTCGGCGCGGCGGATGCCGCCGACCTCCGCGACCTGATGACGTGGGAACAGGCGCCGACGAACCCGCGCCGCCTCGACGCGAAAGGCGTCACGGTCGCGCTCACGACGTCGAAGATCGGGAAGCGCGACCGGTTCTTCCGGCGGCTCGCCGAGGCGATGCGGCACGGCCTCTCGGAGGAGCGCGCGCTCGCGATGCTCACGACGACGCCCAGCAGGCTCCTCGGCGCGGACGACCGGATGGGCACGATCGAGCCCGGGAAGCTCGCGAACCTCGTGGTCGCGGAGGGGCCGCTCTTCGCGCGCGAGCCGGTCGTGCGGGAGGTCTGGATCGAGGGCCGCCGTCACGAGGTCACGTCCCCGCTCTCGCCCGCCGCGGGCGCGTGGACGCTCTCGGGCGGGGGGCTGCCGTCGCCCCTCGCGCTCGAGGTCAAGCGCAAGCGGCGCGGCGCCTACGAGGCGACGCTCTCCTCCGGCGACAGGAAGGCGGAGGCGCAACGCGTGTCGGTCGTCGCCGACCGGATCGGGTTCTCGTTCGACGGGGAGCCGTTCGGAAGGCGCGGCCGCTTCACGCTCTCCGCGGTCGCCGTCGCCGACGCGCTCGACGGCCAGGGCGTCGATCCTGACGGCGCGCGGTTCCGCTGGGGCGCCGCACGCGGCCCGGCCCCCGGAGCCCCCCCGGTCCCGGCGCCCGGGCCCGCCGATGCGCCGGAGTCGTACGGAACCCCGTTCGGCCCGTACGCGCTCGACGCGCTGCCCGAAGGGCCCGAGCGGCTGATCGTCCGCGGCGCGACGCTCTGGACCTGCGGTCCCGAGGGCGTCGTCGAGAACGGCGAGCTCGAGGTGCGCGCGGGGAAGATCGTCTACGCGGGCCCCGCGCGCGGCGGCGCGGAGGGCGCGACCGTCGTCGACGCCTCCGGCCGGCACGTGACGCCCGGGATCATCGACTGCCACTCGCACACGGGGATCTCGAAGGGCGTGAACGAGGCGGGGCAGGCGGTGACCGCCGAGGTCCGGATCGGCGACGTCACCGATCCGGACTCGATCAACTGGTACCGGCAGCTCGCGGGCGGCGTCACGACGGTGAACAGCCTTCACGGATCCGCGAACCCGATCGGCGGGCAGAACCAGGTGAACAAGGTGCGCTGGGGCGTCGCGCACCCCGACGGCATGCACTTCGAGGGCGCACCGCCCGGGATCAAGTTCGCGCTCGGCGAGAACGTGAAGCAGTCGAACTGGGGCGACGACCACGTGACGCGGTACCCGCAGACGCGCATGGGCGTCGAGACGCTGATGCGCGACCGCTTCCTCGCCGCGCGCGAGTACGCGAAGGGCCACGAGCGGCGCGACCTCGAGCTCGAGGCGCTCGCGGAGATCCTCGCGGGGACGCGGCTCCTCCACTGCCACAGCTACCGGCAGGACGAGATCCTCATGCTCTGCCGGCTCGCGGAGGAGTTCGGCTTCACGATCGGCACCTTCCAGCACGTCCTCGAGGGGTACAAGGTCGCGGACGCGATCCGCGACCGCTCGCTCGGCGGCAGCGCGTTCAGCGACTGGTGGGCGTACAAGGTCGAGGTGCAGGACGCGATCCCGTGGAACGGCGCGCTCATGCACGAGGTCGGCGTGTGCGTGAGCTTCAACTCGGACTCGGACGAGATGGCGCGCCGCATGAACCTCGAGGCGGCGAAGGCGGTGAAGTACGGCGGCCTGCCGCCCGAGGAGGCTCTCAAGTTCGTGACCTTGAACCCCGCGAAGCAGCTGAAGATCGACCACCGCGTCGGCTCGCTCGAGGGGGGGAAGGACGCGGACTTCGCCATCTGGTCGGGGTCGCCGCTCTCCGTCTACTCCCGTTGCGTCGCGACGTGGATCGACGGACGCGAGTACTTCTCGCTCGAGAAGGACAAGGCGCATCGCGAGAGGATCGCGGCGGAGCGGCTGAGGATCGTCCAGAAGATCCTCGGGCGTCCCAAGGAGAGGGAAGAGGAGGGGCGCGGGGAGGGGAAACCCCCCGCGCGCTCCGAGACGTGGCACTGCGGCGAGTGCGGATGCCGGGGGGAGTGATGAAGCACGCGACGATGATCCTCCTCCTCGCGGCCGCCGCGGCGGCGCAGGACCTGACCCCGAGAGCTACGCCGCAGGACGGCCCGATCGCGATCGTCCACGCGACCGTGCATCCCGTCTCCGGCCCCTCGATCGAGGACGGCTACGTGCTCTTCGACGGCGGCGTGATCAAGGAGGTGGGGCGCGGGACGCCGCCCGCCGGCGCGCGCGCCATCGACGGCAGGGGCAAGCACGTCTACCCGGGCTGGATCGCGGCCTTTACGAACCTCGGGCTCACGGAGATCGGCGCGGTGCGCGCGACGCGGGACGACAGGGAGGTCGGCGACCTGACCGCCGAGGTGCGGGCGGCCGTGGCCGTCAACCCGGACTCGACGCTCATCCCGGTCGCGCGGTCGAACGGCGTGCTCTCGTTCGCGGCCTTCCCGCGCGGGGGCCTCGTGCCCGGTCGCGCGAGCGTGCTCTCGGTCGAGGGCTGGACGTGGGAGGAGATGGCCGTCGAGACCGACGCGGGCCTCGTCGTCGAGTGGCCGGCCCCCCGGCCCCCCCCGTTTCGAGGCGAGGAGAAGGATCCCGAGAAGGCGATGGAGGAGGTGCGGAGGAACCGCGACCGGCTGGAGCAGGCGTTTCTCGAGGCCCGCGCCTACGCCGCCGCGCGCGCCGCGGACCCGGGGACGCCCGAGGACGTGCGCTACGAGGCGATGCGGGCGGCGCTCGACGGGAAGCGGCCGGTCTTCCTCGTCGCGCACGACTACGACCAGATCGCGGGCGCGCTCGCGTTCGCGGCGCGCTGGAAGGTGCGGCCGGTGATCGTCGGCGGGCAGGACAGCTGGCTCCTCGCGGAGGAGATCAAGGCGGCCGGCGCGGCCGTGATCGTCGACGGAGTGCACCGCTTCCCGAAGCGGAGCGACTCGGACTTCGACGAGGCGTTCAAGCTGCCGGCGCGGCTCGAGGCGGCCGGGGTCTCCTGGTGCCTCGCGAGCGGCGAGGGGGCGTCGAACGAGCGCAACCTGCCGTACGCCGCGGGGCGCGCCGTCGCGTACGGGCTCCCGCGCGACGCGGCGATCCGCGCGATCACGCTCCACGCGGCGCGCGTGCTCGGCGTGGAGGCGCGGCTCGGCTCGATCGAGCCGGGCAAGGACGCGACGCTCATCGTGACCGACGGCGACCCGCTGGAGATCCCGACGGGCGTCGTCTCGGCGTACGTCCGGGGCCGCGCGATCGACCTCTCGAGCAAGCAGACGAAGCTCTACGAGAAGTACCGGTCGAAGTACGTTCGGTGAGTTCGCCGGGGCCGCTGCAGCAGACGACCTGCGGCCGTGGCCGAGCGGCCTGGCGACGAGCGAGGATCGGCAGGTCACCGTGTGTCGGCGGCCGGTGTCAATGTCACGAGTTTCGGAAGAATCCTCCCCGAACCGTATCTTACCGCTGCGGGATGCCGGTCGGGGCTTCGTCGTCGACGCCGAGCGTCCTCTTCGCCTCCGCGAGCGCCTGCTCGGCCTCCCTCGTCGGCTTCCGGCCGGAACGCTTCAGGAGCCGCAGCAGCGTGCGCAGCGCCTCCGCGTCGGGCGCGGCGACGCAGTAGGAGACCGTCGGCAGGATCGTCTCGTCCTGCACGTAGCCCTTCTCGATCGCCGCGAGGTCGGCCCACGCCGCCTCGCCGTACCTCGCGGGCACGCCGTTGATCTCCGCCATCGCCGCGAGGACGCCCGCGCGGTAGTGGTCCACGCGCGGGCTCTCGGGGATCGCCTTCTGGATCTCCTCGAGGGTCCTGAGCGCGGTCGCGAGCGGCGTCGCGTCGCGCCGCGCGCTGCACGCCTTGATCAGCGGCGGGATGCCCTCGAGCATCGCCCAGTACTTGAGGTACGCCCGGGGGCTCCGGAGCTTCCTGTTCTCGTGGCGCGAGAGGTAGCCGCCTCCGTGGCGGCGCAGCTCCCCGTACGGCGGCACCGACGCGAGGAGGTCCCCGCCGGCGCTCCAGCTGCGGGAACGGAAGCGCTCGAGCGCGCGGTCGAGCTTCTCGTACGCCGGGTGGGAGAGCGGGAGCGGAACCGTCTCGCCCCAGTCCTTCCGCCGGTCGAAGAACTCCACCGACGAGCCGCCCTCGACGAGGCTGTGCTCGCCGTCGGTGACGGAGAAGGCCTGGCCCCAGCCGTGGATCGCCCAGGTGAAGAGGGACTCCGCGACGAGCGTCTCGTGCGGGGGGCCCGCGAGGTCCTTCCCGTCGCCCTCGACCGCCGGGAGGCCGCAGATGCGGCGGAGCGTCGGCGCGATGTCCATCACGCTGCGCAGGCCCGCGTCCTCGGCGCCCTTCGCGAACCCGCCGCCGCGCACCGCGAGGACCGCGTCGATCGTCGATCCGTAGCAGAGCGGGCCGTGCGTCGGCTCGTCGTGCTCGTGGAGCGCCTCGCCGTGATCGGACGCGAGCACGACGACCGTGCCCGCGGGGACATGGCGGAGCAGCTTCTCGAACGCGGCGTCGACGCGCCGCACCTCGCCGGCATACCGGGCGCTCACCGAGTCGCCCTCGCGCGTCGGGGCACGCTGCGCATCGCCCGGGAAGGCGCGGTAGGGCGCGTGCGGGTCGAAGAAGTGGACCCACACGAACCACGGCCTGCCCGCGGCCGCCCCCTCGATCCATGCGAGCGGCGCGCGGACCCGCTCCTCCGCCGGGACGTACCCGCCCTCCTCCTGCCAGATCCCCTCGTTCAGGGGGCAGTCGTAGAGGTCGAACCCGCTCGCGATCCCCGTCGGCGCGGCGAGCACCGGCCGCGCGGCGAAGGCCGCCGTCGCGTAGCCCTTGTCGCGGAGCTGCTCCGCGAGCAGGGGGAACGGGCGCTGGTCGCGCGGGGGCAGCGGCTCCGTCACGTTGTCGTGGATCCCGTGGTCCGAGGGATGGAGCCCCGTGAAGATGCTCACGTGAGCGGGCAGCGTGAGCGGCACGACGGTCCGCGCGGCGGGGAACCGCGTCGCCTCCCTGAAGAAGGCGTTGATCGCGGGCGTGCCCGCGCCGAGCGCGTCCGGCCGCAGCGTGTCGATCGTCACGACGAGGACGTTCGGCCGCTCCGGCGCCTTGTCGCCGCACGCCGCGAGGAGAAGGAGGACGAGGAGAAGGCCGCGCATCCGTCTCCAGAAGTATCCCGGGAGCGCGCGGCCCGTGGCGGAATCCGGCACCCGGGCCCGCACGCCCCGCGGCAGCTCAGTTGCCGGCAAGCACGGCCTCCAGGCCGTCGACGCCGAGCTTCTTCGCCGCCTCCGCGAGCCGGCGGCCGGGCTCGCCGCCGAGCCTCGAGCCCTCGCGCTTGAGGAGGCCGACGAGCGCCCGGAGCGCCTCGGCGTCCCCCGCGCGGACGCAGAAGTCGATCGCGGGGACGACCGTCGCCGGCTGCACGTAGCCCTTCTCGACCGCCGCGAGCTCGGCCCAAGCCGCGTCGCGGTACCACGAGGCCTTGCCCGTGACGTCGCCGAGCGCGACGCACGCGAGCGCCCGGTAGTGGTCGATGCGGGGCGTCCTCGGCGTCCGCGCCCGCAGGTCGTCGAGGAGGCGCAGCGCGGCATCGAGGGCGATCGCGTCCTGCCTCGACTTCGCGACCTCGACGAAGCCGGGCACGCCCTCGATAGCGGCCCAGGTCACGAGGTGCTCCGCGGGGTCGAGGAGCTTGCCGTTCTCCGTGCGCGCGAGATAGCGGACGCCGCGCCGCCGCAGCTCCCCGTAGGGCGGGACGGACGCGATCAGCTCGCCGCGCTCCTCGATCGTGCGGCCCCTCCGGTAGGCGTTGAGCGCGCGATCGAGCTTCTCGTAGGCGGGGTCCGAGAGCGGCAGCGGCCGCATCTCCCCGGGATCGACGCGGCGGTCGAAGAGGTCCTGCCGCGGGCCCGACTCGATGAGCGTGTGGCTGCCGTCCGTCACGGAGAAGACCTGCCCCCACCCGTGGATCCGCCACGTGAAGAGCGACTCCGAGACGAGCGTCTCGTGCGGCGGGCCGCCGAGATCCTTGCCGTCCGCGGGCTCTTCGGGGAGCCCGCAGAGCCGCCGGAGCGTCGGCGCCACGTCGGCGATGCTCCGGAGCCCGTCGCGCCGCCCTTTAGGGAACCCCGGCGCGCGCAGCGCGAGCACGGCGTCGATCGTCGAGCCGTAGCAGAGGGGCCCGTGGGTCGGCTCGCCGTGGTCCATGAGACCCTCGCCGTGGTCGGACGCGAGCACGACGATCGTGTCCTTCCCGGCGGCGCGCACGAGGCGCTCGAAGACGGCGTCCGCCCTCCGCACCTCCCCGGCGTAGAGCACCGCTTCCGGATCCCCGGCGGAGGTCGGGCCCCGCTGCGCGTCGCCGGGGAACGGGCGGTAGGGCTCGTGCGGGTCGAAGAGGTGCACCCAGAGGAACCACTTCCTCCCCCGCGCCCCCTCCATCCACCGCAGGGCGGCCTCCGCCTGCTCCTCGCCCGGGACGTAGGGGCTCTCGCGCTCCGGACACTGGTAGAGGTCGAACCCGCCCGCCATCCCGGTCGCCTTCGAGAGGACCGCCTTCGCGACGAACGCCGCCGTCGCGTAGCCCGCATCCTTGAACTCCTCGGCGAGGAGCGGGAAGGCGCGGTCGCCCCGCGGGCGCAGCGGCGCGGTCACGTTGTCGTGGATGCCGTGGCGCGGCGGGAAGAGGCCCGTGAAGAGCGTCGCGTGCGACGGGAACGTGAGCGGCGTGACCGTCCGCGCGGCGGCGAAGTGCGCGCCCTCGCGGAAGAAGGCGTTGATCGCGGGCGTCGGCTTCCCCTCCCCCACCGCGTCGGC
>WYBS01000073.1 GCA_011525755.1 Planctomycetaceae bacterium | reverse complement strand
TCCTCGCGGCGATCTGGGGGTGCGCGCGCGTGTCGGAGACGCAGTCGCTCTACGTCGCCGTGCCGTACGCGGTCGCCGTGCCGTTCCTCCCGCTCGCGTGGCGGCTCCGCTCGCGCCTGCTCTTCCTCGCCACGGCGCTCTCGACCCTCGTCGCGATGACGTGGGCGGCGACGGCGGAGGCGGAAGAGGCGATCGCGTTCGCCGCGGCGCCGGCCGCGGGCGCGGCCCTCCTCCTCGGCTTCTCCTGCTGGGCGCGCGAGGGGACGCCCGCCGCGCACTTCGGGCGCGTCTCGAACCTGACGGGACTCCTCGTCCTGGCGCCCCTCCTCTTCCTCTGCTCCTTCGAGGACGTTGCCGGCGAGGCTTCCTGGACCGAGCTCTCGGACGCGCCCTGGACGTGGTCCGGCTTCGCCGTTCCCGCCGTGGCCCTGGCCGTCGCGCTCCTCGTCGGCGCGCGCCGGGCGCTCCTCGACCGCCCGGCCACGCTGTGCGCCGCGCTCGGCGTCCCCCTCGTCGCGCTCGCGCTCCTGCCCGCGCGGCCCGACGTGACCGGCGCCTTGGCGGCGAACGTCGTGCTCGCGGCGATCGTCATCGCCGCCGTGACCTCCGCGGTCCGCACGCTCGAGCGTGCGCCGTTCTGGGCGGGCAGCGTGCTCGGCGTCACCGTGATCCTCTCCCGTTTCGCGGAGTTCGACACCGAGCTGTGGCTGAAGGCGATCGTCTTCCTCGCCTGCGGCATGTCCGTGATCTGGTTCGGCGTGGTCTTCGAGCGGCGCCGCCGAGTGGCGCGGGAGGTGGGGAGTGCGTAGGCACTGGCGGTTCGCCGTCGTCCTGCTCGTCCAGGCGGCGATCCTCGCCGCGATGGCCGGGCGCCACGCGGCCGCGCGCGCTTGGGGGACCGCGATCACGCTCCGCACGGCGCCGGTCGATCCCTACGACATCCTGTCGGGATACCACCTCGTGCTGACGTACGAGGTCGAGAACGCGCCTGACGCGCTCCTGCCGCGCGGGCTCGCGCGCGGCGACCGTCTCTGGCTCCTCGTCCGGCGCGCCGAGCCGGCGTGGGAACTCGAAGCGGTCGCGCGCGAGCGGCCCGGCGAGACGCCGGACCGGGTGGCGCTGCCCGCGCGGTGGGACCCGTGGCGGCGCGCGGCGATCGAGGGCGCGGACCGCGTCTACATTCCCGAGACGGAGCGCTCGCGCGCGGAGAAGCTCTTCCGCGACGCGGGCGGGCGCGGCCTCGTCGACCTGCGCGTCGGCGACGACGGGACGATCGCGGTCCTGCGGCTGCGGGTCGGTGGCGCATCGTTTGGCGACTGAGGCCCCCTCCCTTACCTTGGGTGGGTGAGCCTTCCGAGGGAGCCCGTCGACCGCCTGCTCGGCCCGCTCCAGCGCTTCCTCCACATCCAGGCCGCGAGCGGGATCGTCCTGCTCGTCGCGACCGTCGTGGCGCTCGTCGCCGCGAACTCCGCGTGGGCGGACGGATTCCTGGGCTTCTGGCAGGCGAAGGCCGGCGTCCGCGCGGGCGGCTTCGTGCTCGAGCATTCGCTGAAGCACTGGATCAACGACGCGCTGATGGCGATCTTCTTCTTCGTCATCGGCCTCGAGGTGAAGCGCGAGATCGTCTCGGGCGAGCTTTCCAGCCTGCGCGCCGCGGCGCTCCCGCTCGCGGCGGCGGTCGGCGGCATGGTCGCGCCGGCCGCGATCTACCTCGCCCTCCAGGGCGGCGAGCCGGGCGCGTCGGGCTGGGGCATCCCGATGGCGACCGACATCGCGTTCGTCGTCGGCTGCATGGCGGTGCTCGGCCGGCGCGTGCCGAACGGGCTCCGCGTGATGCTCCTCTCGCTTGCGATCGCCGACGACATCGGCGCGATCCTCGTGATCGCGATCGGGTACACGGCGGGGCTCGACTGGGCCGCGCTCGGCCTCGGCGTCCTCGGGATCGTCGCGGTCGTGGTGCTGCAGAAGCTCGGCGTCTGGAGCATCCCCGTCTACGTCGTCCTCGGCGCGCTCGTCTGGTACGCCTTCCACGAGTCCGGCGTGCACGCGACGATCGCCGGCGTGATCCTCGGCTGGCTCACGCCGACCCGGCCGTGGGTCGACCGGGAGCGCCTCGAGGGGATCCTGAAGGAGGGGGGCTCCGGGGGGAGGACGCTCGCGATCGCGGCGCGCGAGAGCATGTCGCCGCTCGAGCGGCTCGAGACCGCGCTGCACCCGTGGGTCGGCTTCGTGATCATGCCGGTCTTCGCGCTCGCGAACGCGGGCGTGAAGCTCGAGCCCGGCGCGTTCCGCGACCCCCTTGCGCTGGCCGTGGCCTCGGGTCTCGTGGTCGGCAAGCCGGTCGGGATCGTCGTCTTCGCGTGGATCGCGGTGAGGGCGGGGCTCGCGCGGCTTCCCGCGGGCGTCGGCTGGGGCGCCGTCGCCGCGGGCGGCGCGCTCGCGGGCATCGGCTTCACGATGTCGCTCTTCATCGCGGGCCTCGCGCTGCCGCCGGAGCTCCTCGACGCCGCGAAGGTCGGCATCCTCGGCGCGTCGGCCGTGAGCGCGGCGATCGGCATGCTCGCGCTCGGGCTACGGCGGCGGACGGCATGAAGGCGATCGTGCACGACAGGTACGGCCCGCCCGAGGTGCTCAGGCTCGAGGAGGTCGGCAAGCCCGAGCCCGGGGACGGCGACGTGCTCGTGAGGGTGCACGCGGCCGCCGCGAACGCGGGCGACTGGCACCTCATGCGGGCGGACCCGTTCCTCGTCCGGCTGATGTTCGGGTTCCTTCGGCCGAAGCACAGGACCCCCGGGTCGGACATCGCGGGTCGCGTCGAGGCGGTCGGCAGGAACGTGAAGGCGTTCCGCGAAGGCGACGAGGTGTTCGGGCTCCTGTCGGAGAGCGGCTTCGGCGCGTTCGCCGAGTACGCGTGCGTCCCGGAGGGGGCGCTCGCAGGAAAGCCCGCCAACACGACGTTCGAGGAGGCCGCCGCGATCCCGTGCGCGGCGACCACCGCGCTGCAGGCGCTGCGCAAGGGCGGGATCGCGGCCGGGCGGAGGGTGCTCGTCAACGGCGCGTCCGGCGGGGTGGGGACGTTCGCGGTGCAGATCGCGAAGTCGTTCGGGGCCGAAGTGACCGGCGTGTGCAGCACGCGGAACCTCGACCTCGTGCGCTCGATCGGCGCGGACCACGTGATCGACTACACGCGGGAGGACTTCACCCGAGGCGGCGGGCGCTGGGACCTGATCCTCGACGCGGCGGCGTTCCGCTCGGTGCTCGACTGCCGGCGCGCGCTGAGCCCGGAAGGCGTCTACGTGATGGTGGGGGGCTCGGCGGGGCGGATGTTCCAGACGATGCTTCTCTCGCCGCTCTTCCCGCGCCTGCGCTTCCTCGCCTCGAAGGCGGATCGGGAGGACCTCGTGTTCCTGAAGGGCCTCGTGGAGTCCGGGAAGGTGAGGTCGGTGATCGACCGGCGCTACCCGCTGAGCGAGGTCCCGGATGCGATCCGCTACGTCGAGGAGGGGCACGCTCGCGGCAAGGTCGTCATCACGATGTGAGCAGCCGCTTTCGCAGCGCGCGGATGTGCGCCGGGCCGGTGCGGCAGCAGCCGCCGAGGACCCTTGCGCCCGCGTCGCGCCAGCGCGCGGCCATCTCCGCGAACTCGCCCGGGTCGCGCGTCCCCGTCCAGCGGCGGCGCTGCGCGTCCCAGTGCTCGCCCGAGTTCGGGTAGGCGACGATCGGCTTCCTCGTGGCGGCACGGATGCGGCGCACGAGATCCTCCACGAAGCGCGGCGGCGTGCAGTTGACGCCGATCGCCACGACCTCGGGGACGCCGTCGAGGTGGCGCGCGCAGGTCTCGATCGGCGTCCCGTCGCTGATCCGCTCCCCGTCGCGGCACGTGAAGCTGAACCACGCGGGCGTCCCCTCGAGGAGCGAGGCGAGCGCGCGAGCCTCCGGGTAGGAGGGGATCGTCTCGCATGCGAGGAGGTCGGCGCCGCTCTCCGCGAGCAGGCGCAGCCGCGGTGCGTGCTGCCCCCGGAGCCCCCTCTCGTCGAGGTCGTAGGCGCCCGTGTACTCGGAGCCGTCCGCCCGCGCGGCCCCGTACGGCCCGACGCTCGCGGCGACGATCCTCGGGCCCGCCTCGCGGGCGAGCGTGACGGAGAGCCTCAGCAGCTCCGCCGGCAGCCGCTCGAGCGTCGCCTGGTAGCTCGCCGTGATCACGCAGTCGGCGCCCGCCTCGACATACGCGCGGTGGACGGCGCGGATCGCTTGCGGGTCGTCGCGGAGGAGCCGCGCCGACCAGAGCTCGTCGGAGAGGTCGTGGCCCCGCTCCTCGAGCTCGGTCGCGAGGCCGCCGTCGAGGAGGACGACGCCCTGCTCGTCGAGCAGCTCCTCGAGCTTCACCGCGGCGCCCGTTCGCGCGGCCTGACCGCGAGGCCGACCGGCACGCCGTCGCGCAGCACGTCGAGCGGGAGGTCCGCGCCGATCGCGCCCGCGTCGAGCCGCCGGTGGAGGTCCGCGACCGTGGCCACCGGCTCGCCGCGGAACCCGAGGATCACGTCGCGCGGGAGGAGGCCGGCGTCCGCGGCCGGGCTCCCCTCCTCGACCGCGTGCACCGCGACCGCTCGGGGGTCGTTGCGCCCGAGGCGACGCGCAAGGGGTCCGGGGAGCAGGACCTCCTCGCCGTGGAGGCCGAGGAAGGCGCGGCGCACGCGGCCGTGCGCGAGAATCTCGCCCGCGACGAACGAGGCCGTGTTCGACGGGATCGCGAACGCGAGCCCCTGTCCGCCGAGCACGATCGCCGTGTTGATCCCGACGACCTTGCCGTCGACGCCCAAGAGCGGGCCGCCCGAGTTGCCGGGGTTGAGCGGCGCGTCCGTCTGGATGATCCCCTCCATGATCCGCCCGCGATCCTGGCTCGGCAGCGTGCGGCCGAGCGCGCTCACGATGCCCATCGTCACCGTGCGCGCGAGGCCGAACGGCGAGCCCAGCGCGACGACGACGTCGCCCACGCGGAGCGCGTTCGAGTCGGCGAGCGTCAGCGGCTCGAGGCCGCTCGCGTCGAGGCGCAGCACGGCGAGGTCGGTCGCGGGATCCTCGCCGACGAGGTCGGCGATCGCGGTGCGCCCGTCCGCGAGCTCCGCCTCGATCCCCGTCGAGCCGTGGACGACGTGGCTGTTCGTGAGCGCGATCCCGTCGGGGGAGATGACGACGCCGGACCCGCCGGCGAGCCGCGCCCGGCCCGGCCGGAGGGTCTGGACGTGGAGGAGGGCGCAGCTTGCCCGGTCGGCGAGCGCGGCGACCTCGTCGGAGAGCGTGCGGAGGATGCTCATCCCCCTAGCATCCCCCGGCGCGGCAGATTCGCCGCCGGGCGTGAGGCCTGCGGCACGCGTGCCGCGGGTGGCGCGCATAACCGCCAGCCGCACAGGGGTTTGCAGGACCTGTCTCCGCAAAGGTTACGCTGGGCGGGTGGAATCCGCGCTTGAGAGGCTGATGCGCCAGGGGAGCGACGAGGACGTGCGTCGCTTCTTCCTGCTCCTGAGGCCGCCGGAGCTCGCGGACCTCCTCGAGCACGTCGCCGAGGAGGACCGCGTCCGCGTCCTGCGGCTCATGGGCGTGCCGCTTGCCTCGGACGTGCTCCGGGAGGTGGAGGAGCGGGAGAAGGAGGAGATCCTCGAGGACCTGTCGCCGAAGGAGATCGCGGAGATCGCGTCCGCGTCGAAGTCCGACGACGCCGCGGACCTGATCGCGGCGCTGCCGCCCGAGAAGGCCGAGGACACGCTCGAGAGGCTCGAGCAGGAGGAGAGGGAGGAGATCGAGCAGCTGATGCGCTATCCCGAGGAGAGCGCCGGCGGCATCATGCAGACCGAGGTCGTCAAGGTGTCGAGCGACGCGACCGTCGAGGTGGCCGTCGATGCCGTGCGCGCCGCGGACCCGGAGCAGGTCGGCGAGATCCACGAGGTCTACGTCGTCGACACGGCGGGCCGTCTCGTCGGCGCCGTGAGCCCCGCGGACCTGCTCCAGGCCGAGCCCGGGACGCTGGTGAAGGAGGTCGCCGAGAAGGACCCGATCTCCGTCCCCGTCCTGCTGGACCAGGAGAAGATCGCGGAGAAGGTCGTCGAGCATGACCTCGCCGCGGTCCCGGTCGTCGACGAGCGGGGCGTGCTCGTCGGGCAGGTGCTCCACGACGACGTCGCGGACGTGATCGAGGAGGAGGCGACCGAGGACATCGCGAGGCTCGCCGGCGCCGACCCCGACGAGCTCTACGGCGAGAGCATCCCGCGCGCCGTGCGTTCCCGCGCGGGCTGGCTCCTGCCCGCGTTCCTCGGCGGCCTTCTCGTGACGTTCGTGCTCGGCGGCGCCGAGGATCTGCTGCGGCAGGTGCCGTGGCTCGCCGCGTTCCTGCCCGTGATCCTCGGCATGGCGGGCAACGTCGGCACGCAGACGTCCGCGCTCACCGTCCGCGGGCTCGCGCTCGGCCGCGTGCGCGTGGGGCCGGCGATCCGCCACCAGATCCTCACCGGCCTGTTCCTCGGGATCGTCTTCGGCATCCTCCTCTTCGCGTTCATGGCGTTCCGCGGGGGCGGCGGCGCGGTGCGCGGGGGCCTGACGATCGCCCTCGCGATCTTCATCTCGATGACCGTGGCCGCGGCGATGGGGGTCTCCGTGCCGCTCCTGGTGCACCGCTTCGGCTTCGACCCCGCGGTGGCGTCGAGCCCCTTCGTCCAGACGGCCAACGACCTGACCGGCGCCGGGATCGCGATCCTCGTGACCCGCTGGATCCTCCTCGGCTAGGCGTCGGCTAGGCGTCGGCTAGGCGTCCGTGGGCTGCGGAACCAGTTCCGCAGTCCGGAACTCGCAATCCACTGCCTGTCAACGGGTTGCGTCGCCCGCGCACGTTAACCGTTGACCTGTCCGAGCGTCACGGGGTAGAGGACGAGGTCGGTCGGGGGGAGGTCGAGGAGCTTCGCCATCTCGTCGTCGAAGAAGCCGCCGATCCCGCACGCGCCGAGGCCTTGCGCGTTCGCCGCGAGCTGGAAGCGCTGGCCGACCTCGCCCGCCTCGAGGTGGAGATAACGGTAGGCACGGTCGCCGAAGAGATCCATCGAATCCGTCGCCGGCGCCCACAGCACGAGCGCCGCCGCGCACGTGTGCGCGATGTCCTGCCCGAGCGACACGCGGTAGAAGTCCTCGCGCAGGTTGCCGAGGCTCGCGGGCAGGAGCCCCTCGCCCGCCCCCTCGACCGCGTACACCCCGGGGTCGAGGCCGTCGACCGCGAACGCGAGCACGTGCGCGCGGAGGATCCCGGCGTCGCGGGTGCCGAAGCGGACCGCGCCGCCGCGCCCGAACGCGAAGCCGAGCGCGCGGCCGAGCGCCGCGAGCTCTACCGGCGCGCCCGTGTACGAGCGTCCCGACCGGCGCGTGAGGATCGCACGCGGCATCCGCTCGTCGAGTCCCGTGGGCGCCTCCAGCGGGATCGAGCGGTTCGACACCGCCGGGGCACCCTCCGCCGGGCGCGCGGGAAGGGCCTCCGTACACACCGAGGCCCGGTGGAGGCCGACGGTCGCGCTCCGGCGCAGGTCCGACTCCTCCTTGAGCGCTTGCGCCGCGAGCCGCGCGGGGCGGGCGGGCGAGGCCCAGAGGGGTCCGGGGACGGCGTCGCCCTTGCCCGGCGCGAACGGCACGACGGCGAGCGCCGCCTCGCTCGCGTCGTCGAAGAAGAAGAGCCCGTTCACCTCGCCGTCCATGAACCCGAGGCACGGTCGCGCGGTCGCACCCGCCTGCCCGGCGATCGTCACGAGGTTCCCGATCACGTGGCCGGTGTCGAGGAGCACGCGCCGGTACCCCCGCTCGCGGTACCGCCACGCGCTGCGCCAGAAGATGCCCGTGAGCACGAAGCAGAACGGCGCCTCCTCGAACCCGGTGGATCCGCCGCACGCGACGCGGAGCGCGTCGAGCTGGTCGCCCTCCCAGAGCCGCACGAGCTCGTGCGTGGGCACCTGGTAGTTGTAGAGCCCCGGCTCGAGCCCCTGCACGGATCGCACCGCGACGTAGATCTCCGTGGGGTAGAGCGCGCCCGCGGAGGGCGCCGCACGCAGGAGCTGCCCGGTGTTCTCCTCGATGCGGATCATCCCGGTCACGCCGTACCCGAAGTAGAGGAGCCGGCTCAGCTCCGGAAGCGCGAGCCCCTTCGCCGGCGAGAGCGGCGCACCCGTCGCCGCGCCGGGCGCGGGGAAGTTCACGTAGGGTCGCAGGGAGAGCCGCTGGCTCGAGACGATCTCCTTCGCCTGCGCGGGCTGGATCGACCAGTCGAGCCCGTCCCCCTGGCGGAGGCTCTCCTCCGTGTACTTCGTGAGACGGTGGTACGCGAGCGCAGGCCAGTCCACGGCGGCCTACCTGTCGATCCGCCGGATCAGCTCGAGGTCGCGCCGCGTGAGGCCCCCCTCCTCGTCCGTCGTGACCGTCAGCGTGACGCGCGCCCCCTTCACCTCGATCCGGGGAATGTGCCCCAGCGCCTCCGCGACGTCGGAGACCCGGTGGACGAACTTCATCGCCTCGTGGAAGTCGGCGAACTCGTAGATCCGCCGGAGCGCCGCTCCGGTCTGCTGCCAGCCCGGCTGGCGCCCGAGCGCCGCCGCGATCTCCTCGTCCCGGAGAACGTCCCCTGCCATCGTCCCCCTACTGTACGTTGTTTCCTTGAGGAGATGAACGTGGCACTCGTCCTCCTGCTCCTGCTCTCGCCCGAGTCGGAGCGACTCCTCCTCGGGGATAGCCCCTTCTTCCGCCACGAGGGGATGGAGCGGGCGGTCGCCGAGGGCGATACGGACCTGCTCCTCCGCGCCGCGCGCTCGCCGCTCTGGGACGTCCGGCGCCTCGCGGCGGAGGGGCTCGGCCACGGGACCCCCCCCGAACTGCTCGAGGACCCGGTCGCCGTCGTCCGCGAGGCGGCGGTGCGCGCGCTCGGGACGAAGGCGCCCGAGCAGGCGCTGCTCGCCCTCCTCGCCGACAAGGACGACGCCGTGCGCGCGGAGGCGGTCTGGGCGATGCGCGACGCCGCCTCGAAGCGGGCCCTCCAGCCGCTCCGGGATGACCGGTCCCCGACCGTCGCGGCCGCGGCGCTCGCGGTGACGGGATCGTTCGGGGTGTTGCGGTCGGCCGCCGCTCGCGACGATCTCGCCGTCGCGGTGCCCGCGCTCTTCGCGCTCGGACGCGCAGGGGGGCCCGCGGACGCGGCGTTCCTGATGGGGCGGCTGCGCGCGGCGCTCAAGCGCGCGGCGAAGGAGGGGGCGCCGCTCCACCTCCGCGAGGCGCCCTCGTCGGACGTGGCGCTCGCCCGCGCGCTCGGCGAGATGGCGCGCCGCGGCGTCGCCCTCGGCAACGGCGCCGTCGCCGACGAGGCGCGGAAGCTCATCGGGTCGTCGGATCTGCACGCGCCCGGCGCGCTCCTCCTCGCGGAGCTGGCCGCGGGCGCGCGCGACGTCGACGCGGCGGCGCGGATCCTCGGGGCGCAGCTCGAGGCGCGGAGGAAGTCGAAGCTCAGGAACGTCGATCTCGACCCGGGCGTGCAGGGGATCCTCCACGCGTTCGCGCGCGAGCCGTGGCCCGAGCTCGCGCCGTTGCTCGCGCCGCTGCTCGCGGCGAAGTCTCCCGAGGTGCGCGTCGCGGTCGCGGAGGCGCTCGCGGGGGACGCGGCGAAGGCGGCGCTCGAGGACCCGGCCGCCGACGTGCGCGCGGCCGCCTGCCGCCGCGTGCGCGATCCCGCGGCCCTCGCACCCCTGGCGAAGGACCCGGACGCGCGCGTGCGGGCCGCGTGCGCGCGCGCGCTCGGGCGGCTCGGCGACCCGTCCGCGGGACCCGCGCTCGCGCCGCTCGCGAACGACCCCGCCGCGACCGTGCGGCGCGCGGCGGTCGGTGCGCTCCTCCGCGTCGCCCTGCCGGGGCGGACGGAGATGCTCCTGCGGATCGCGCTCGTCGACGCGGAGCCCGGCGTGCGCGGGGCCGCGGGGGCGGCGATCGAGTTCCTCGGCGAGGAGGAGGCGGCGATGCCGCGGGCGATCGAGGCGCTGCTCGCGGAGGACCTCCCGGCGCGCGAGCGCGCGAGGGAGCTGGTCGAGCGGCTCACCGAGGCGCGGTTCCCCTACGACCCCTCCGATCCCGTTCCCGGGCACGCGCAGTGGAAGGCCTGGTGGGACGCGCGGGCGGAGCGCGCCCCGAAACCCGGCGCGTTCCGCTACCACGTCGAGGACCTCCGCAGGAAGGGGATCGACCTCGTGCTCGTGATGGACGCGACGGGGTCGATGTCGCCCGTGATCCAGTCGACGAAGCGAAGGATCGAGGCGGTGGTCGAGGGGCTCCGGCGCGTGGTGCCCGACCTGCGCGCGCGGGTCGTGGCGTTCCGCGACGAGGGCGACGCGTTCGTGACGATCGGGTCGCCGCTGACGCACGATCCGCGGCTGCTCGAGGACTTCCTCGCGTGCGTGCC
>WYBS01000072.1 GCA_011525755.1 Planctomycetaceae bacterium | reverse complement strand
TCGTCCACGATCACGTAGCGGAGCCCCTGGAAGAGGTCGGTCCACTTGACGTGGTTCGGGAGGATCCCCGAGTGGAGCATGTAGGGGTTCGTGACGATGATCTCGCCCGTCTCGCGGAGCACGGCGCGCGTGGAGGACGGCGTGTCGCCGTCGTAGGTGAAGGCGCGGACGCCCACGGGCAGCCGCTCGACGATCGCGTTCAGCTCCGCGACCTGGTCCTGCGAGAGCGCCTTCGTCGGGAAGAGGTAGAGGGCGCGCGCCCCCTCCTTCCGCACCATCGCGTCGAGGACGGGCAGGTTGTAGCAGAGCGTCTTGCCGGACGCCGTCGGCGTGACGACGCAGACGTTCTTCCCCGCGCGCGCGAGATCGCTCGCCTCGCGCTGGTGGGTGAAGAGCCGCTCGTACTTGTACGCCTTGAGCGTCGCGAGGAGGCCCGGATGGACCCAGTCGGGGTAGTCGGCGAAGGCCGCGGGCTTCGCCTCGAGCGTGCGCCACTTGACGACGTTCTCGGCGTAGCGCGGGTCGCTACGCAGCCGCTCGATCACCTCCGCGAGCGGCAGCGAAGCCTTCGGGATCGTGGTCACGCCGCCGATTCTCCACGCGGGAGGGACGGCGCCGCGCGCGTATAGTAGGGAGGATGCGCGCCCGTGCCCCCCTCGCCCCCCTGTTTCTCCTCGCGATCGCGATCGCGGCCGACGAGACGCCGCCGCGGGAGGTGACGGTCACGCTCGCGCCGGGGCTTCCCGCGGCGGGGGCGAAGCTCGGCTACTCGAGCCCGCGAAAGCTCGAGATCGAGGCGACCGCGCCGCGCTTCCTCATCGAGATCCCGAAGTTCAAGGATCCGGGCCCGCTCTTCTTCCGGCTCTCGCTCGGCGAGACGAAGGGGATCCCCTACTACGGCGCGCTCGACCGCGAGGAGGGGAAGCCCCATAACCTCCTCTACCTCGACCGCGACCGCGATCTCGACCTCACGAACGACGGGCCGCCGGTAAAGGCGAACATCCGCGGCCTCCAGACGAGCGAGGCGAAGCTCGTCGAGTTCCTCGACCTCCGGCTCTCGCTCCCCTACCTCGTCGACGGCAAGGAGGTGACGGAGACGTATGCATGCGTCCTCTTCTTCCTCTCCGAGAGGCCGGAGGAGGCGCCCAAGGCGATCCTCGTCGAGCGCGACGGGTGGCGGGAGGGGATGGTCTCCCTGGAAGGGGAGGAGCACAGGCTCGTGCTCGTAGATGACGACAGCGACGGGCAGTTCTCGACCGGGGACTCATGGGTGCTCCGGCCCGCGGCGACGCCCAAGGGCGAGATGCTCGACACGGACGCCACGCGGTCGATGCTCTTCCCTTCGTGGACGAAGGACCAGAAGTGGACGGTCGACGTGAAGTCGGTCGATCCGGCCGGCCGCAGCGCCACCGTGCGCGTCTCCCCGGCGAAGGAGACCGAGATGGACTACTTCCTGCGCGTGGCGCAGCAGCGGCAGACGCCCGAGGAGAAGGAGCTGAATCTCGACCCGCTGCGGCCGAAGGCAAGCGCGGAGGACAAGATCGACTGGATCACCAACAAGGACGCGGACTACGCGCTCGACATCGCGCGGACGCCGAAGGTGCAAAAGCCCGTGCTGCTCGAGTTCTGGTCGCCGGCCTGCCCCTGGTGCGCGCGGATGGAGCAGTACACGTTCCGCGACCGCGAGACGGTCGCGCTCGCGAAGCGGTTCGTGTGCAGCAGGATCGCCTTCAACAAGGGCACGGACGACGCGAAGAAGTACAGGGTGGAGGGCACGCCGACCTACGTGATCGTCGGCCTCGACGGCGCGGAGATCGCCCGGCACTCCGGTTTCCTCCGCCCCACCGACTTCGCCAAATGGCTCAAAGGCGCCCTACTACGGTGACCTTCACGGCCCCCGGCAAGCACAAGTGCCTGCGGGGCAGCCACTTGCGGCCGTCGGGTGCGGCACGCGTGCCGCGGCAACCCCGAAACCAGCGGCCGGTCCATGAAACGCCGGCGCTTCTGCAGGCACGCTCGTAGCGGATGACCGACGCTGAGCTCTCGCTCTGGCGCGCATGGGAGGAGCGGCGGGACGAGGCCTCGTTCGAGCGCCTCGTGCAGCCGCACCTCCGGTTCCTCTCCGACTTCGCGCGGCGCGCGGGGTGCGGCGCGGACGCGGACGACGCGGTGCAGACGGCGCTCGTCGAGCTCGCGCAGGCGCGCGGCGACCGGCCGCGGCGGGTCCCGCTGCGGGCGTGGCTCGGCCGGAGCGTCCTCCAGCAGGCGCGGATGCAGCGCCGGGCCCATGCGCGACGCGCCCGGCACGAGGCCGCGGCGGCGAGGCCGGAGCGGATCGAACAGAAGCCGTCCGCGCACGACGAGATCGAACGGGCGCTCTCCCGCCTCGATCCGGACGCGCGGCTCGCGGTCGAGCTGCGCTACCTGCACGACCTCGACTACAGGGAGATCGCGCACATCCTGAAGGCGAGCGAGGTCGCCTGCCGCATCCGCGTGCACCGCGCGATCGCGCGGCTGCGGAAGGATCTCGGCAGGCTCGCGCCTGCGCTGATCGCGGCGCTCCCGCTGCTCGGCGGCGCCGCGGACGCGCGCGCGGCCCTCGCGCGAAACGCGACCGCGAGGGGCGGCACGTTGCTCGGAGGAGGCCTCCTCATGGCAACGAAGCTGAAGGTCCTTGCGGTCGTGCTGCTCGCGCTCGCGGCGCTCCTGCTCTGGAGACACGCGAGCTCCGACGGCCGATCGCCCGCGCGCGCCGCCGCGGACCGCCGCGTGCCCGTCGAGCCGGGGGCGGAGGATCAGGCGTCCCTCCCCGAGGCGGCCTCCGCCGCGCCGCGAAGCGAGGGGGCTCCGGGGGCGGCGGACGACGAGGAGCCCCCGCTCACGCCCGGCAACGGCTGCGTCCGCGGCGTGATCCGCTTCGAGGACGGCGAGCCGCTCCGGGGCGCCCGCGTGAGCCTCTGGGGCGAATCGAAGATCTATGCCACGACCGACGACGGAGGCCGCTTCCACCTCCACGACGACTGGGTCGCGAAGCGTTCGATCTACCTCTCCGGACCGAACGGCGTCCGGGGCCCCGAACCCTTCGGCTTCCTGCTCGGTCCCGACGTCAAGATGGTCGCCGGAGAGACCGTGCGCGTGGAGATCGTGCTCGCGCGCGGCCAACGCGTCGCCGCTCGCGTCGTCTCCTCGGTCACGGGCGATGCGGTCGCCGGAGCGGAGATCAGCCTCCGCCGCTGGGATGGTGACAGCCTTGCCGTCGACGCCCAGGGTTGCTACGGCTTCACCCGGACCGACGCGGCGGGCCGGTTCGCGTTCGAGCACGTCGTGCCCGCCGAGTACGCCATCTCGATCGCAGCGAAGGGGTGCGAGGCCCAGCACGCGCACTTCGACTTCCGGGAGCGGCCGCCCCCCGACCTGTTCCGGATGGACCTCGCCCGGCGGCTCGAGATCCGCGTCGAGAACGCGCCCGCCGCGGCCGTCGGCACCGAGGTCCGCTGGTGCATCGACCGGTCGCCCGAGATGCTCTCCAAGGACGGCACGCCAACGTACCGCAAGGAGTACTTCTCGCTGGACGGCGTGGCGTTGATGCAGGAGGGCGGGCTCCTCGTGGGCGACGCGCCGCCCCCCGGACGCTACGACATCACGATCTGGCCCACGGACCACATGGCCCAGATCCTCCGGGAGAAGATCGATCTCGGCAGCGCATCGGTCGAGGCGTTGACCGTCCGACTCGCCCCCGGATCGCGGGTCGAGGGAACGGTACGCTGGCCGGACGGGTCACCGGTCCCGAGGGCGCATGTCCTCGCGGACGGGCTCGTCGCCGAGACCGACGAGGAAGGCCGCTACATGTTCGAGTGCATGCCCGGCGCCGTGGCCGGGGCATCGAAGAGGTTCGCGGTCTCCGTGGAGGGGACCCGGCTTCTCCTGGGTGAACGGACCTTCGGGCCTCGCGAGCCGCGGATCGTCGACCTCACCTTGGCTGGCACGGGATCGATCCGCTTCGGGCTCGCAGGCGGGGAGGCCGCCCTCGACGGCGTCATCGAGGTCTACCGCATCCCCGAACAGGAGCCGCTCGTCGAGAAGCGATTCCGGCTGCCGCTCGAGGAACCGGTGGTGCTCTTGGGGCTGCCCCCGGACCCCCTGCGCGTCCGAGTCTGGCAGTTCGGACGGAGCTGGATCGTGCGCGACATCCGCGTGACCGGGGAGGCTCTGGATCTCGGCATCCTCGAGCTCCCGGCGTGGCCCCGCCCGGAGATCCGCGTGCGCGTTGCGGCAGGGGCGGGCCTGCCTCCATGGATCCGCGTGTCGCAGGAGGATCCGGACGCACCCGACGTGTCCGAGCTGGTTCACCTCGACAAGGAGGGGCGGGGCGTGCTCCCGTCGCTGCCGCCGGGCCGGCGACGGATCTCCGTGCGCGGGCCGGCCGGCATGCCCGTGGACGTCGAGATCGACGTCGACCCGTCGCGCCCGCTCGCCGTCGAGGTCACGCTCGTACCGAGTACGCCCCTCGACGGCAGCAAGTAGCTGGGGCGCAAGCACTTGGGGCGGGAGGACCCGGACCCCGGGGTCCGGGTCACTCGGGCGCGTCGATGACCGCCGGTACGGTTCCGCCGGGGACGACGACGACATCCGTCTCGGCGTCCTTGGGCTCTATTGCGCAGATGAGGATCAGGCGGCCCGGCGGGAGACCGGACACGAGATAGGTGGTCCCCTTCTCGATCCTCTGCCACTCGACGCGGCTCCATCGGAACCCCGTCGAGGGGTCGCGCGCGGCGAAGGACCACCCGCGCGTCCTGCCATCGAACGGCGGCATGCGCACCTCAAGGCGCACCTTCCCCTCCTGCTGGAGCACGAGCTCGAGCGGCCCCGACGACGCGCGACGGTGCACGCTCCCGTGGCCCGGCTTTGTCGCGAGCACGAAGCCGTCGAACCACGGCGGAACCTCGATCCGGAACGTGCCGTCGGAGCGCGAGAACACTCGCTTCTCGTAGTCGCCCTCGATCGCGTATGCCTCCGCGCCCCCCACGGGGTGGCCATTCGCGTCGGTGACGCGACCGGACAGCGTCCGCGGCGACCGGAGGACCAGCGTGCCGAGGTCCGTCACTTCGCCGGCGCGCACGTCTGCCTCCGTCTGCACGAGCGACAGGTCGTCGTCGTGCCCCGCGGTCACGAGCGCACGGCCGACCGGCACGCCCGCGAGGCGATACGTGCCGTCCGGCTCGGACTCCTCCGCGCCGGCGGCGCCGACGCCTCGCACGAGCGCGTGGACTGCGCCGTCGAGAACCGCGGCACCGTGCTCATCGGCGAGCCGGCACGTGATCGTGCCGCTGCCGTGGAGGCGGATCTCGACGTGCCCGTCCGCCGGCGGCGGCAGCCGCGCGAACTTCTGCACGAAACCTGGCGCATCAACGGTCAGGCTGAACTCGACGGCCGCCGGATCGACGGCGACGACCGCCATGTCGCGCTCGCGCCGCACCACCGTGTTGCCGTAGGCTCTGACAAACGCGGCAACCCCGGGAGGCAGCGCCGCGCCGTCGGGTCCCCGCACGACGATGGTCACGAGGAGGGGATCCCGCGGCGGAAGAAGGATCTCGGGCCCGTCGCGGGCGCCGGTCACGACCTCCGCCCTCCCGGGGAGGAGCCCGTCGTGCCGCGGGCGACCGACCCACACGAGCGTCTCCTTGCCCCGCGGCACGTCGAAGGCGAGCACGGCACGGCCTTCCGCGTCGGTGACGGCGTTCAGCGGGCCGACGGTGACTCCGCTGACGGGCGCCCCGTCCCGCTCGACGACGCGCACGTTGACCCACGACCGCGGAACCGGCTCGAGCACGAGCCGGATGGGGTCGTGCATGCCGTCCTCCGCTACCTCGATCACCGACAGTGCCCTCCAAGCCCGGCCACCCGCCTCGAGCGAGGCCACGAGCGGGTAGGGGCCCGGGCGAACGTCGCCGAGCGTGAACCGCCCGTCCGCACCCGCGACGCACGCGTCGATCCTCGCGCCCGCCGCCGGCAAGCCGTCCGGGAAGAGGACGACGCCGGTCACCTGGACATGGACGAGCTTCCCGAGCACCGCGCAGACCTCCGTGTCTCCCGGTGCCACGATGATCCAGCTCTCGAGGTAGCCTCCCGCGTTTGCGCGCAGGGACATTTTCTCGTCGCTCACGCCATCGAACGCGAAGCGGCCGTCCGGTCCCGATGTCGCCGAGCGGGCGGGCAGGAAGGGCTCCTCGAGGGTCAGCGCCGCGCCCGCGATCCCGCGCCCGCCGCCGTCCACGACGGCGCCCGCGATCCGGTAGCCTCGCTCGAGCACGACCTCGGCAATCCCGCGCCGCCGCGCGCTGCGGATCCTCCCGGTCATGAACCCGCTGGCCCCCGCGAAGATCTCGTCGTCGCGCGCGAGTGCGACCGTCGCGCGGCCGAGGCCGTCCGTCACGGCCCTCGCGGTGATCTCGTCGCGCTCGCTCCGCCGGACCTCGACCCAGGCGCCAGCGATCGCCGCGCCCGCCTCGTCGATCACGCGGATCGTGTGTTCCGCGAGCTGCGCGGACGCCATCCGGGCGGCTTCGGGCGCGGGCTCCGGCCCGGAGTCCGCTTCGTCCGGCCCGGCCGGGGCCACGGCTGCGGGTTCCCCGGACCCCTCCCTATCCGCGTGCGCGGCGCGCGCCGGATCGGCGCCCCGCGCCCACCACCACGCGAGGAGCGCGAGCACGGCGAGAGCCGCCGCCGCGAGGAACGGCCTCATGGCCCCACGATAGCCTACGGGCGCGGGAGCCGCGGGACCCTCGCCGACAGCCGGCGGAAGAGGCCCGCGCGCGGCAGCGGCAGCGGATCGCCCGGCGGCAGGTCCGAGAGCGCCGCGAGCGCCGCCGACGCTTCGCCCGCGAAGCGGCGGCTCCGCTCGAGGCGGCCTTCGTCGATCCGCCGCGGGCCCGGCACGAGCACCGGATTCGTGTTGATCTCCCACACCCGGATCCGCCCGCCATGCACCGCGTAGTCGATCCGGCCGTAGTCGATGCGCGCGACCTCGAACGCCTCCCGGACCTCCGCGCGGTGCGGGAACGCGTCGAGGAACTCCTGCTCCTCGCGGAGCCGCGCCGCATCGGGCGCGCCCGCCTTCTTCACGACCCAGTCCCTCCCGAAGAGCAGGTGGCGCGGCAGCAGCGTGTCGCCGATCCGCATCGCGGCGTACTTCCGGAACGTGCCGTCCGCGTCCGACGTGTCGAGGAACTCGACCACGAGCAGGTCCTCGCGACGGAGCCGCCACCGACGGCGCAGCACGCGGCGGATCGCCGGCCCGATCTCGTCGCCGCTCCGCAGGAGGCCGCTCAAGCTCCCGTCGTGCGCGCCCGCCGCGCGGACGAACGCCGGCAGCCGCACGCCGTCGAGCGGCTCCGTCGCGCGCCACGCGCGGAACCCGTTCCCCGGCAGCGCTCGCAGGAGATCGTGGCGCCCGAGCGCGCGCGAGGGGTCGTTGAGCGCGCGGAACGCCGGCCCCGCGGCCGAGAGGCGCGCGAAGAGCGCGGTCGCCTCGGCGCGCTCGGCCGGCCGCAGGCGCTCGAGGTCCGAGAAGATCCAGAGCCCCGGCTCCGCCGCGCGCAGACGGGGCAGCTGCTCGTACGGGACGATGCGGACCCGCTCGCGGAGCGGCCCCGCCCACGACGCGCGGAACCGGCGCATCGTGTACTTGTCGTGGCCGCGCGTGACGAGGTAGTGGATCAAGCGGGGTTGAGGGAGAAGTGCGTGTGGACGGCGCGCCAGCCGTCCTTCCCGTGGCGGAGCACGATCGTCGCGCGGCCCGCGCGCGGGAAGGGCTCGCCGCCCGCCGCGAACCCGGTCGACGACCAGGTCGAGGCGACCCACGCGAGATCGTCGCGGACCTCGACCCGGGCCGCGTCGAGGTCGAACCGGAAGCCCTCGGTCGCGTCCCAGACGTGCCGCCACTGGTCGCGTATGAGCACGTCGAGCCCCTCCGCGCGATCGGTGACGGTACCGAAGCCCAGCGCCCCGGCGTCGAAGAGCTTCGCCCCGCGCGCGTAGTCCGCGGCGCGCACGGCGGAGGCGAACTCCTCGAGCCAGCGGACGACGTCGTCGGGCATGGCGCCCAATCTACGCCCGCGCCCCACGAACGCGCCGGGCCGGGGCCCCGTCGAAGGCGCCCCGGCCCGTCCGAGAGCCCGCGTCGCGTCAGCTGTTCCGGTAGATCGAGTGGCAGGCGTCGCAGTTCTTCTTGAGCTTTCTCTGCGCGGCCGTCGCGGCCGCTGCGTCGCCGGCCTTGAGCGCCTCCTCGAGCGACGCCGCGACGGCCTCCGCGTCGGTCGCGTGCTTCGCGAAGTCCTCGCCCTTCGCCTTCGCCTCGTCGAGCCGGAGCATCTCGCGGTAGAGCTCCCAGAGCATCTTCGCCTCGTGCTTCGGGCTCACGTCGGGGTGCTCGGGCGGCGTCTTCCAACCGGCCGCCTGCGACGCCTTCAGGAGATCGAACCGCTTGTCGACGTCCACCATCGCGGCGCGCACGCCGCCGGGCGTCACGCGCGACGGCGCCGTCGGCGCGGCCGCGACCTGCGCATCGGTCGGCCTCTTGAACTCCCGCACGTCGCGGTAGAGCCCCTCGTACTCCTTGCCCGTCTGCGACAGCTCGAGGCCCGCGATCGCCTCCTCGGGCGAGATCCCGTCGAGGCACTCGCGCGCGATCATCGCGGCGGCGGGCCCGCGGTGCTTGCCATGGTGGCAGTGGACGTAGACCGGCCCCGGCGCGTCCCTCACCGCCTTGATGATCTGCAGCTGCTCCTCGGGCGCGACGCCGTCGTACCCGATCGGCACGTGCGCGTACTTGAGCCCGTACTTCCCCGCGAGCTCGACATCCGGCATCGACCCGTCCACCGAGAGGATCGTCGTGTACCCGAGCGCCTTCAGGTTCCGGAACGCCTCCTCGCCCTCGGGCTGCGCGCCCTGGCCGATCTTCTCCGACCAGCGCCGGTGATGGTGGAGGCCCTTCGGCTCGCCGTGGTCGTCCAGCGCGACCGCGGCGGGGGCGGGAGTCGCGGCGTTCTTCTTCGGGCCGGACTCGCAGCCGAGAAGGGCGACCACGGGGACGAGAAGGACGAGGGGCTTCATGGCGTGCCCACTTCGCAACGCTTGTGCCGCATCTTTTCGTAGCCTCCCGGATACGGGAACGTACCGGGAGGGTAGCAGAACCGCCGCGGAGGGAAGGAGGGGGGCTCCGGGGGGAGTCACTCCCGGAGCTTCCGCAGCTCCTCCGTCAGCACCGGGACCACCTCCAGGGCGTCCCCCACGATCCCGTAGTCCGCCACCTTGAAAATCGGCGCCTCCGGGTCCGTGTTGATCGCCACGATGCACTTCGACGTCCGCATCCCGGCGAGGTGCTGGATCGCGCCGCTGATGGCGACCGCGATGTAGAGCTTCGGGGAGACGGTCTTCCCGGTCTGGCCCACCTGCTCCTCGTGCGGCCGCCAGCCGGCGTCCACGACGGCGCGGCTCGCGCCGAGGACGCCGCCGACCGCCTCGGCGAGCTTCTCGAGGATCCCCCAGTTCTCGGGGCCCTTCATGCCGCGGCCGCCCGACACGATGATGTCGGCCTCGGTGAGGTCGAGCTTCTCGCTCGCCTTCGCGAGGACCTCCTTCACGACCGCGCGCAGGTCGTCGGGCTTCACGCCGGCGTCGACGACCTCCACGGGCGCCGACCGGCCGTCCTCCGGCTGCGCCGGCACGAACACGTTCGGCCGGAGCGTCGCCACGACCATCGGCGAGGAGGCGGCGATCGTCGCCACGGCCTTTCCCGCGTAGACGGGCTTTTCCACGCGGACTTTCCCGTCCGCGACGGCGACCGACGTCACGTCCGCGAGGAGCGCGCTCTGCGTGGCCGCGGCGAGCGCCGGGCCGAGGTCCTTCCCCACGACCGACGCCGCCATCACGAAGAGGCGCGGCGAAGAGGCGGCGACGGCCTTCACGAGCGCCTTCAGGTAGGCGTCCACGCCGAAGGCCTTGAAGACCTCCGCGTCGGCGACGAGCACGCGGTCGGCGCCGAGCTTGCCGGCGTCGCCCGCGAGCGCGGTGACGCCGTGCCCGACGACGACCGCGTCGAGCGTCCCGCCGAGCTTCTGGGCGAGCCGCTTCCCCTCGCCGAGGATCTCGGCGGCGGACTTCTTGAGCTTCCCCCTGCTCGTCTCGACGAATGCCAGGACCGCGGCCATCAGATCACCTTCGCTTCCTGCCGGAGCAGCTTCACCAGCGCGGGGACGGCCGCCTTGCCCTCCCCCACGATCTTGCCCGCCGCGCGCTCGGCCGGCGGCGAGAGCTTCTCGATCTCGAGTCGCCCGGACGGCGCCGGCGCGAGGATCTCCTCGACCGGCTTCTTCTTCGCCATCATGATCCCCTTGATCGAGGGGTAGCGCGGCTCCGCGAGCCCGCGCTGCGCCGTGAAGACCGCGGGCAGCTTCACCTCGACGACCTCGGTACCGCCCTCCGCCTCGCGGTGGGCGACGCCGACGCCGTCCTTCAGCTCGAGCTTCGTCACGAGCGACACGACGGGAAGTCCGAGGAGCTGCGCGACGATGATCCCGACCGCGCTGTTGTCGCCGTCGATCGACTGGCGGCCGAAGAGGATCGCGTCGAACTTCCGGGCGCGGATGTTGTCGGCGAGCACGCGCGCGACGCCGAGCGGCCCCCGGGCCCCCCCCGGATCCTTCAGGTGGATCGCCTTGTCTGCGCCCATCGCGAGCGCCTGCCGGATCTCCTTCGTCGCCTCGGCGGGGCCGAAGCAGATCACGGTCACCGCGCCCGCGCCCGCCGCCTCCTTGATCTGGACGGCCTTCTCGAGCGCGATCTCGTCGTAGGGGGAGATCACGTGCTCGACGCCCGCGGGGTCGATGCCCTTCCCGTCCGCGGCGACGCGGATCTTCGCGGCTGAATCGGGCACGCGCTTGATGCAGACGAAAAGCTCCATTGTGGCCCGATTCTCGCATCGGGATCAAGGGACCCGCCTTCGCGCCGCCGCGCGGAGCTTCGGGGCAATCGGGGGGGGGTCCGGGGGCCGCGGCTACGCGCCCTTCTCGAGCTCGGGCATCCGGAACGTCTCGCCGAGGTAGACCTCGCGCACGAGCGGGTCGTTCACGAGGTCGGCCGCGGGGCCGTGCCGGAGGATCCGCCCCTCGAAGATGATGTACGAGCGGTCCGTGATCGCGAGCGTTTCGCGCACGTTGTGGTCGGTGAGGAGCACGCTGATCCCGCGGCGCCTGAGGCTCCGGACGATGTCCTGGATGTCCGCGACGGCGATCGGGTCGACGCCCGCGAATGGCTCGTCGAGCAGGAGGATCTGCGGCTCGGTCAGGAGCGAGCGCGCGATCTCGAGCCGCCGGCGCTCGCCGCCCGAGAGCGTCCCCGCGCTGCGCTTCCGGAGCGCGGTGAGCTCGAGCGCCTCGAGGATCCGGTCGATCCGGTCATGGCGCTCCTTGCGCGGGATCCTCAGCGTCTCCGCGATCGCGAGGAGGTTCTCCTCGGCGGTCAGGCGGCGGAAGACGGAGGGCTCCTGCGCGAGGTATCCCATGCCGAGCCGCGCGCGCCGGTACATCGGCTGGTTCGTGACCACGTGCCCGTTGAGCTCGACCCTGCCGCCGTCCGGCCGCACCATCCCCATGGACATCTTGAAGACCGTCGTCTTGCCGGCCCCGTTGGGCCCGAGGAGGCCCACGATCTCGGCCGGCTCCACCGCGAAGGAGACGTCGTCGACGACCGTCCGGCGGCGGTAGGCCTTGGTCAGGTGCTCGGCCAGAAAGAGGCTCATGCGGAGGGGGCCCAAGGGGCAGGCGCGGGTACTCGCAGCCCTGTGGATAACCGGTGCAAAAGCGCCCCTCCAGATGCCGCCGATGCCAGAATCGGACGAAATGCCGGTGAAATACGCGGTTGGCTGGCGTTTCGCCGGCGGCCGGACGGTCGGGCGTTACCGTGGGGGTAATCCATTCGGTGCCAAGGGCTTAGGGGCGTCGCTCCATGTAAACACGGTTGCCGGGCCCGGAACGCCGCGCCGATCCTGCCCCCGGAGCCCCCCCCAATCTAGGGAAACCGGGAAAATATGCGGTAAGCAGGGGGTAAACGGCTCCCCGGGCCTCCGTGTGAATAACTCTAGCGGATCAGGCCGACCCGCGTGGGGTCCTTCAGGACCGGCCAGACGTAGATCGGCCAGAAGATCGCGAACGCCCGGCCCACGAGGTGGTCCCTCGAGACGAGGGGCGCGGGGACGTTCCGCTCGACCCGCTCGACGTCCGCCGTGTGGAACCTCCGGAGGAGGCCGTCCACGTCGGCCTTGACCTCGATCACCCGGTCCGGGCCGTCCGTCTTGAAGTCGGCGTTGGGCTGGCCGGGGACGTCGCCGAGCGGGAGGTCCTTCGCCTCCTCCCACCGGATGACGGTGCCGTCCTTGAGCGTCACCACCGCGACCTTCCACGCGCGACTGTCCTTGCTCGAGTTCGTGTTGTCGCCCAGCATGAAGTAGTGGTTCTCGGGGATGTCCCACCCGCCCTCCGGCGCGTATTGCTCCCCGTACTGGACGTCGCGGTCGATGCGGATCTTCCCGATCGCAGCCTTCATCCCTTCCGCCTCGAAGAGCACGCGGTGCGTCCACGAGCTCGTCGCCTCGCGGGAGAACTCGACGGGGAACGGGACCTCCGTCGTGACCTCAGCGTCGCCGCGGATCTCGACGACGAGCGCGTCATCGACGTTCGCGAAGGAGATCTCGTACTCGCCGCCGGCCGCGATGCGCGCGTCGAGCGGGTACTCCTTCTCGCTTCCCTCGGCGAGCGCGACGATCGCCTTGCTCCCTTCGGGCCCGAGCACGAGGCGGTGCGCAAGGCCCCTCTCCGTGAGCAGGACCGCGAGCGTGCCGGCGCGCTCCACGTCGAGGTCGAAGCGCACGCGCAGGTCGCCCGCCCCGTCCCCTCCCTCCCGGAGCTCGGGGTAGCCGTACATGTGCTCGTTGTAGGCGAGGACCTCCGCGCGGAAGCTCATCGTGCTCTTCGCGGACGCGTCCACGGCGAACCGCCTCTTGCGCTCGTCCGCCGTCCAGCCCGGGCCGCGTTCCCAGTTCTCCCTGTTCCGGAAGGCGTCGCGCTTCTCGACGGGCTCGGGGTAGTAGGGGAAGAAGAGCGCCTCGCGGGCGTCGGCCCCCTTGCGCTCGATCTGCCACGTCTTGCCGCCGTCCCGGCTCGTCCAGATGTCGCCGCCCTCGATCGTCAGCTTCTCGCCCGGCAGGCCCACGAGCCGCTTGATGAAGTTCTTCGAGCGGTTGAGCGGGTACTGGAAGACGGTCGGCTCGTAGCGGTGCGGCTCGCCGGAGAGCCAGCGGTACTTGTCGACGAGGATCCGGTCGCCGCCCCGGTCGCTCCCGATGAGCGTCGGCATCATCGACTTCGAGGGGATGCGGAAGGCCTCGAGGCTGAAGTGCCGCACGACGAGCGCGAGCGCGATCGCCACGGCGAACGCCTCGAGGTTCTCGCGGACGAAGAGGGATACGCCGCGGGTCATTTCCGCTTCTTCTCCTCGCGGCGGCTGCCGAGCACGGAGAGGAAGGCCTCCTGCGGGATCTCCACGCCGCCGACCTGGCGCATCCGCTTCTTGCCTTCCTTCTGCTTCTCGAGGAGCTTCCGCTTGCGCGTCACGTCGCCGCCGTAGCACTTCGCGGTCACGTTCTTCCGGAGCGCCGTGATCGATTCGCGCGCGATGATCTTGCCGCCGATCGCCGCCTGGAGCGCGATCTCGAAGAGCTGCCGCGGGATCGTCTTCTGGAGCGCGCGGAGGATCTCGCGGCCGCGGCGCGGCGCGACCTCGCGGTGGCAGATGACGGAGAGCGCGTCCACCTCGTCGGCCGCGACGAGGATGCGCAGCCGCACGAGGTCGGCGGGGAAGAACCCCTTCATCTCGTAGTCCATCGTCCCGTAACCGCGCGTCGCGGACTTCATGAGGTCGTGGAAGTCGAAGACCATCTCGGAGAGCGGCAGGTCGCAGACGAGGATGGTCCGGGAGGGGCCGAGGTAGTCCTGCTTCACGAACGTGCCGCGCCGGTCGGTGACCAGCGCCATCACGGGGCCGATCGCCTCGGGCGGCGCGATGATCGACACGCGCACGATGGGCTCGCGGAACTCCTTGATGTGCGCGGGGTCGGGCAGCTCGGCCGGCCGTTCGATCCGCCTCGTCTCGCCGTCCGTCGTGACGACCTCGTAGGTGACGTTCGGAGCCGTCTGGATGATGTCGACGTTCGCGTGGCGCTCGAGCCTCTGCTGCACGATCTCCATGTGGAGGAGCCCGAGAAACCCGCAGCGGAACCCGAACCCGAGCGCCTCGCTCGACTCCGGGTGGAACGTGAACGACGCGTCGTTCAGGTGGAGCTTCTCGATCGCCTTCCGGAGGTCGTCGAAGTCCTGCGACGACGCGGGGTAGATGCCGCAGAACACGAGCGGCTTCGGGTCCTTGAAGCCCGGCACCGGGACGACGTCTCTCTCCTTCGCGGGCGCGATCGTGTCGCCGACCTTCACGTGCTCGAGCGTCTTCAGGTTGGCGACGAAGTAGCCGACCTCGCCGGCGGAGAGGACGTCCACCTTCTCCATCTCCGGCCGGAAGACGCCGACCTCGGCGATCTCCCACTCGGAGAGGTTCGACAGGAACTGGACCTTCATCCCGCGCCGGAGCGTGCCGTCGAAGACGCGCACGTAGACCACGACCCCGCGGTAGTCGTCGTAGGCCGCGTCGTAGATGAGCGCGCGCGTCGGCGCCGCCGGGTCGCCCTCGGGCGGGCGGACCCGGTCGATGACCGCCTTGAGCACGTCGTCCACGCCGAGGCCGGTCTTCCCGGAGACGCGGAGGATGCCGGTCGTGTCGAGGCCGAGGCCGGTCGAGAGCTGGTCGATCACGAGCTCCGGCTGGGCGCCCGGGAGCTCCACCTTGTTGATCGCGGGGATCACGTCGAGGCCCGCCTCGATGGCGAGGTAGGCGTTCGCGACGGTCTGCGCCTCGACGCCCTGCGACGCATCGACGAGGAGCAGCGCCCCCTCGCAGGCGTGCAGCGCGCGGGAGACCTCGTAGCTGAAGTCGACGTGCCCGGGGGTGTCGATCAGGTTGATCTGCTTGCCCTGCCACATCATCCGCACGGCGCTCGCCTTGATCGTGATGCCGCGCTCGCGCTCGATGTCCATGCTGTCGAGGAGCTGGTCCCGGAACACCCGCTGCTCGACGGCCCCGGTGCGGAGGAGCAGCCTGTCGGCGAGGGTGGACTTTCCGTGGTCCACGTGCGCGATGATGCAGAAGTTCCGGATGTGCTCGAGGCGCAAGGGGCAAGATTATAGAGGGGGGGTGCGGGGGCGCTCAGGGATCGATCTCGGCCCGGAGCGCGGGATCCCCGAGCTTCTGCGCGAGCGCGCGGAGCGCCGCGCCGCGATGGGAGATCGCGTTCTTCCGGTCGGGGTCCATTTCTGCCGTGGTGCAGCCGTCCGGCGGGTAGAGGAAAACCGGGTCGTAGCCGAAGCCGTGCTCCCCGCGCGGCCGGTGGACGATGACTCCCTCGACCCGCCCCTCGGCCTCGACGACCACGCGCGGCTCGGGCCCGGCCACCGCGATCGCGAGGTTGCACTGGAAGTAGGCCGCGGGACCCCGGAGCCCCCTCTCTTCCAGCCTCCGGATGAGGAGGCGGACGTTCTCCTCGTCGGTCGCCTTCTCGCCGGCGTAGCGCGCGGACCGGACGCCCGGCTCGCCGTCGAGCGCGGGGACGACGAGGCCGGAGTCGTCGGCGAGGCAGGGCGCGCGCAGGAAGGAGGCGTAGGCGAGCGCCTTCAGGGCGGCGTTCTCGCGGAAGGACGCGCCGGTCTCCTCGACCTCGGGAAGGTTCACGGCGATGACGGCCCGGATGCCCAAGGGCGCGAGGATCTCGCGCACTTCGAGGAGCTTCTTCGGGTTCTTGCTGCCGACGAGGATCATTAGGCGTACGGTGCCTGGCACGAATCCACTAACAAATCCGCCGGCCTACCAGGCGGGTTTCCGCGGATTACCCGTGAATCGGAGCCTGGCACCGTACGCCTAGCTTTCGAGGGCGAGGCGCTGGCGCGTCGTGATCTCGGCGATGCCCAGGCGCGCGAGGCGGAAGA
The DNA here is from genome assembly GCA_011525755.1 of Planctomycetaceae bacterium. GTDB lineage: Bacteria > Planctomycetota > PLA2 > PLA2 > PLA2 > PLA2. The sequence continues at coordinate 8,326 of WYBS01000072.1, read as the reverse complement.
TCTCCTCGAGCGTCTTGTCGTCGAACGGGTGCGACTCCGCCGTCCCCTGCACGTCGATGTACTTGCCCTCGCCCGTCATCGCGATGTTGAGGTCGACCTCGGCCTTCGCGTCCTCCTCGTAGTTGAGGTCGAGGACCACGCGGCCCTTCACGACCCCCGCGGACACGGCCGCGACGGTGTGGCGGAGCGGCCACGCGGGGAGCTTCAGCGCGGAGACCGCGTCGTGGAGCGCCACGTAGGCGCCGCTCACCGCGGCCGTGCGCGTGCCGCCGTCCGCCGCGAGCACGTCGCAGTCGAGCCAGATCGTCTTGTCGCGGATCGCCTTCCGGTCGACGACCGGACGCATGCACCGGCCGATGAACCGCGAGATCTCGAGCGCGCGCGAGTCCGCCCTGCCCGTCCGCCCCTCGCGCGCCTTGCGCGAGTTCGTCGAGCCCGGCAGCATCCCGTACTCGGCCGTCACCCAGCCGAGGCCGTTCCGCTCCATCCAGGGCGGCACGCCCTCCTCCACCGTCGCGGTGCAGAGCACCCTCGTCCTCCCGAAGGAGACGAGGACCGATCCCTGCGGGTGGTCGTTGAAGTGGCGCTCGAATGTGATCGGGCGAAGCTCGTCGTCCGCGCGTCCGTCGGGTCGCATGAGGGGGAGCAAGTATATCCGCGCCCCCCAGCCCCCCCCCTCTTCCTGCCGCCGTGGTAGCCTCTTTCCGCCATGCGCTTCACGAAGATGCACGGCGCCGGGAACGACTACGTGTACGTCGATCTCTTCGACGAGCGCGTGGAAGAGCCGGAGTCCGTCGCGATCGCGGTGAGCGACCGGCACAAGGGGATCGGCGCCGACGGGCTCATCCTCCTCGCGCCGTCGACGGTCGCCGACGTGCGGATGATCATGTTCAACTCCGACGGCAGCCGGTCCGGGATGTGCGGGAACGGGCTCCGCTGCCTCGCGCGGCTCGCGCGCGACCGCGGCCGGGCGAAGGGCGACGTCGTGCGCGTGGAGACGGATGCGGGCATCCGCGCGGTCGAGCTCACGAGGGGCGGGGCGCGCGCGGACATGGGCGCGCCGGCGCTCGAGCCGGCGAAGGTGCCGGTGAGGCTGAGCGGCCCGCGGGTCGTCGATGAGCCGGTCCTCGTGGACGGCCGCACGCTCCACGTCACCTGCTGCTCGATGGGCAACCCGCACGCGGTCGTCTACGTCGAGGACGTGCGCCGGTTCGAGGTCGAGCGGTTCGGCCCGGCGCTCGAGCGGCACGAGCTCTTCCCCGAGCGCGTGAACGCGTCGTTCGTCGAGGTGCTCGACCGCGGGCGCGTGCGGCAGCGCACGTGGGAGCGCGGCGCGGGCGAGACGCTCGCGTGCGGCAGCGGCGCGTGCGCGGTGTGCGTCGCGGGCGTGCTCACGGGACGGACCGACCGCAGGATCACGAGCGAGCTGCCGGGCGGGGAGCTCCTGCTCGATTGGCAGGAGGGGAAGGGCGTGCTTCTCTCCGGCGACACGGTCACGGTGTTCACCGGGACATGGGGGGGCCCCGGGGGCCATGGAGTGTGACCAGTGCGGCTCGCGCAACGTCACGCGGCGCGACGTCGAGGGGCACCTCCTCTACGAGTGCAACCTCTGCGGGAACCTCCAGGGGAACGACGACGCGGTCGCGCGGGTCGAGGAGCTGCGCGCGGGGCGGGAGCGCGGCCTCGACGACCGCGTGATCCCGCTCGTGTCGGCGCTCGAGAGCTCGGGCGTCTTCCGGCTGCAGAGCGCGTCGGCGGGCGACCCCCGGCGGAACGAGCCGCCGTACGTGCTGCTCGCGCTCACGAAGAGCGACACGGCATGGCTCGAGCGGCTGCTGCGCTCGCTCGAGATCGCGAACCGCGAGACGAGGCTCCGGTGGCTCGTCGAGCTCACCCTGCAGCGCGGGATCACGTGCCTCCTGCGGCCGCGCTTCTACAAGTCGCCTTCGGACCTCACGCCTGAGGACCTCGACGCCGCGCAGAAGGACCTGCTGGTGCTCGGCAGGAGCTTCCGCCGCGACCTCGGCCTGTCGTGGTGGGGCGTGTCCCACACGCCCTAGCGTCGCCGGAACCGCCTGTCGGCGCCCGACTTGCGACGGCCGGGTGCGGCATTGGGGTCCGCACCCCTTGGGCGTCACTCGCCCGTCGAAGGGGCGGCCCCCGCGTCCTCGAGCGCCCGTTCGAGCGCCGCCGCAGGGACCCGCGCGCGGGTGTATTCGAGGAATGCGTCCGCGTCGCCCTGGAAGTGGCCGCGCAGGAGGCGCGGCTGCGGCAACGCCTCGAGGCGGTAGATCTGCGTCCGGATCTCGAGGTCCGGCACGTCGTCGAAGCGGACCTGCACGAGATCCGGCAGCGCCACGCCCGCGATCACGCGGCCCTCGCGCTCCTCGCCGAGCACCTGCAGCATCCACCCGCCGTGGAACGCCTCTATCCGGAAGCGGCCCTCGGCGTCCGTGTTCGCCTCCTTGAGCAGCGGCGGCAACCCGCCCGAGCGACGGTAGCGCGCGAGCACCCTCATCCCCTCCACCGGCCGGCCGAGATGGTCGACCACGCGGCCGCGCACCGCGGGGTCCAGCCGCTCGATGCGCCAGGTCACCTCCGCCTCGCGGGTGACGCCGCCGCGCCGGTCCTCGAGCTTCCGGCTCCCGCGGATCACGCGCCCTTCCTCCCCCAGGTCCCCCTCCATCCCGAACCCGGAGAGGAACGCCGCCCGCTGCCCCGCCGTGCGGTAGTGGACGAGCTTCCCGTCCACGACCGCGGTGACGCTTCCCACGACCGCCAGCACGGACGGCGCGACGTTCACGGTGAGCGCGAACTTCCCGGTGGTCGGCTCGACGTAGCCCTCGACCGCCGGGTGGATCTCCCCCGCCGACGCGCCCTTGGAGGTGATCGCGCCTTCCCCCTGCCCCTCCCGCACGTCCGCGGAGAGCTCGAAGGTGCCCGTCCCCTCGCGCATGCGGAAGGGCAGCCGCGGCCACGCGATGCTCTTCCGGGGGGGCTCGGTCACGAGGAGGAACTCGATCCGCTCGCGCTGGACCTCCTCCCCTCGGGTGATCTCCTTCCCGACGTTCCGGCCGCTCGCCTCGATCACGCCCTTCCATGCGCGCGGCTCGAGGAGAGACGGGTCCGCGGGCGGCGCGTCGTCGCCGATCGCGAGGCCGCCGAGGAGTATCAGGACGAGACGCCGCACTTCCCCACGCATCGGCCGACAAGCCCCCGAAGCTGTAGGGGCGGCCGTTCGGCTCAAGTCGCGACGCCCCTCGTTCCGAAGAGTCCCGAGGAGAGCTCCGGAGAACGCATCGATGGCCCTCTGTCCCGGCTGCGGCAACGAAGTCCAGAACCCCCAGAAATGCCCGGTCTGCGGGGCGGGCCGGGCTCCGAAGGCTTCGAACCTGAAGAAGCTCTCCAAGGGCCGCGGCAAGTGCCCCCGCTGCAACGTCTTCCTCGCCGAACAGGACTGGGAAGGCGTCCGCACGTACTCGTGCCCGACCTGTCGCGGGACCTTCTTCGCCGACCGCGGCCTCGAGGATGTCCTCAACAAGCTGCGCGCCACCTGCGACCCGATGGACGTGCAGTCGGTGATGAAGGAGTTCAAGGACCGCTTCACGCGCAAGCTGCCCGAGGCGATCCGCTACAAGAAGTGCCCGGTCTGCGACACCGTGATGACGCGCCGCAACTACGCGACGGTCTCGGGCGTGATCGTGGACTTCTGCGGGGACCATGGCACGTGGGTCGACGAGGCGCAGTTCGCGGCGCTCGCGGAGTTCATCTCGCGGGGCGGCGACATCCTCGCGGCCGAGACCGGCAAGGTCCGCGCGCGGATCCAGCAGCCCGGCCAGCAGGGCAGCGCGAAGACGATCATGGACCGGCTGTTCGGCGGCGGGTAGCCGTCCGCGGCCGGAATCGGGGGGGCTCCGGGGGCGGACCGCCCGTGGTAGCCTCGCGGCGTGAGCCGGGTCGCCCTCGCCACGACGCGCTACGAGGCGATGTGCGCGTTCTACGGCACGACGCTCGGCTGCCCGGTCATCGACGGCTGGGAGCGGCCGGACGCGCGCGCGACCGTCTTCGACCTCCGCGGCCTCCGCCTCGAGATCCTCGACGCGGGCCGCGAGAAGGGGATCCCGCTCGGCGACCCGAAGGACCGCGTCAACCTCGTGCTCGAGGTCGAGGACGTGGACGCGTTCCGCGGGAGGATCATGGGGGAGGCCCCGGAACCCCGCGAGACGTCGTGGGGCGCACGAATCCTGCAGCTCCGCGATCCGGACGGGATCCCCGTCACGGTGCTCGCGTGGAGGCCGGGAGGCTCGCGCCCCCCGGCCCCCGCGGTTCATTGATTGGTGTCAGGCACCCTTCAACGATTCAGCGTGTACGAGGCGTCGAGCGCGCGGTCGAGGCGCGTCGCGCACTCGTCGAGATGCGCGCGCGTCGCCGTGGCGAGGTCGCCCGCGCCCCCGAGCCCCCCCTTGATCTTCCCGGAGAGCTGCTTCACGTAGTGCCGGGAGAGCGTCTGGATCTCCGCCGGGTAGTAGTCGTATCCGTCGAGGAGCAGGAAGACGAGGAAGCTCACGTACTCGCGCTGGAGGTTCCTCTCCGCCTCGGCGAGGTCGCGCTTCCCGAGGTCCTGGAGGCCCGCGAAGATCGAGCCCTCGAGCGCGTCGAAGATCTCGGACGCCCGGAGCGGCTCCGAGCCCGCCGGGAGCTTCCTCGCGGAGTTCACGACCCGCTCGAGCCGCGACGGCGCGGTGAGCGCGAGGATCGCGCGCACCTGCACCGAGAGCGTGTTCTCGAGCACCGGGTAGTCGTAGCCGTCGAGGATGTCCCAGAAGTCGTCCGCCCAGAAGTTCGGCGCGAGCTTCTGGAGCAGCTCGGGCTCGAACTGGAAGTAGCGGCCGGAGAGGATCTCGTCGCAGATCCACCGGAGCGCCTCGCGCTGCTTCTCCGCGGGCACGGGCACGAGCGCGGGCCGCTCGCCCGGGTCGCCCCGGTGGTCGCGGTTCAGGTACTCGCCGCCGACGAAGCGCGCGGCGAGCCCGGCGGACCACGCCGTCTGCCAGAACTGCATGTCCATCGCCCGGCGCAGGCGGTGGTAGCGCTCGCCCTGGTCCACGGCGCGCTTGACGAGGTCCTTGCGGATGCGCTTCATGAGCTCGGTCCGCTCCTTCGCGTAGGCAAGCGGATCGGCGCCGAGGTCCCACCGGTTCGTCAGCGGGTCGTGGACCATCGTGTCCTCGTCGGTCGCGTAGTCGTGACCCTTCTCCGCGCCGCGCGCCGCGATCTTCTTGAGGTCGTCCTTCTTCGGCGTGTAGCCGTACTCGATCGCCCAGTAGTCGTAGGGCCCGATCGTCACCATCGCGTAGTTGCCCTGCGGCTTCCCCTCGGGCGCGATCACGACCGGGTTGTAGTCCATCACCGAGCCCGCGATCTCGGCGGGCTTGGAATCCGAGTTGATCTCCTCGTAGGTGCGGAAGATCGAGGACTTGAAGTTGTGGCGCAGCCCGAGGGTGTGGCCCACCTCGTGCATGACGGTGTCCTTGATGTACTGGCCGACGAGCTCCTCGGGCAGCTCGTCCGTCGCCGGCAGGCCGTCGCCGCCCTCGGCCGCGACGCTGCCGAAGAAGAGGCCGCAGAGGCCCATCTCGTGGCTCGCCCCGTGGCCGATGCCGCAGAAGGCTCTCCGCGCGTGCGGGCGCAGGCCCGGCCGCGCCGCGTCCATCGGGATCGCGAACTCCTCGGCCGCGCGGGCGAAGCCGAACCGCTGGAAGGGGCCCTTCGAGAGGAGCGGGACGTCCCGTTCCTGGAGGATGCCCTCGGGCACCTGGCGGATGAGCAGCCGGTACGGCTGGATCTCCGCCCGCACCATCGAGTCGTCCATGATGATGTCGGCATCGAGGATCTGGCCGTTGCGCGGATCGACGCGGGAGGGCCCCATGGCGAACGGCGTCTCGCTGTAGATCCAGCGGAAGAAGTTGTAGCGGATGTCCTCCGGATCGAGATCGGCGTAGCGGTTCTCGGTCTGCTGGTAGACGACGATCGCCTGGTCGAAGCCGACCTTCTCGAACGCCTTGTTCCACTCGAGGATGCCCTCGCGCACGTAGCGCTGGAACTTCACCGGCACGGACTTCTCGATGTAGAACTCGATCCGCTTCTTCGGCGGCGAGAGGTCGAGCTTGTCGTCCTCCTTCTCGAGGTGCCAGCGGTTCACGTAGCGCACGCGCCGGTTCTCGTCCTTGTTGTCGGCGCTGAAGTCGATGAGCTCGGTCGTGAAGTAGCCGATGCGGTCGTCGGCGAGGCGCGGCTTGTAGCCGGTCTCCTTGAGGCCGGAGACCGAGTAGGCGAGCGTGATGAGCGTGCCCGAGGCGTCCGGGAGCGTGACGCGGATCTCGGTGTTCTCGGGGAAGTTCTTCGTCCCCTGGAAATTCGAGAGCGACGAGTCCTTCGACCGCGCGATCCCGCCGAAGAAGAGCGTCGCGTTGTCGCCGAAGACCGACCGCCCGTCGAGCACGTAGCCGCCGTTCGGGCCGCGCGCCATGACCGGGAAGCTCGCGAGCACGCGATCGGTGTAGGTGCGCTCGACCGCCTCCTCGAGCTCCTTCCGCCCCTTCGCCTGCACGCCCACGTTCCGCTCGAGCAGGACGAGCTTCTTGTCGTGGAGCCGCCACATGAGGAGCCAGTCGTTCCACTGCCAGCCGCGCATCGGCGTGCCGCCGCTGATGCTCGTGGCCATGAGGAAGGACTGCTCGAGGTGGCGCTCGGGGATCTCGACCCAGAACTTCGTCTTCTTCTTGTCCTGGATCACGGTCCAGAAGCCCGCGGCCGGCTCCATGTCCTTGCTGACCTTGTCCCAGGGGGTGAAGTCCTTCGCCTCCTCCTCCTGCGCCGGCAGGCGCGCGGCGAGGGCAAGGATGGGCAGCAGGACGAGGAAAGTGCGTCGCATCGGTCGGTTCTCCTCCACTGTAGGGAACGAAGATTCTCTCAGGGGTTTCCCGGGCCGCCAGTCCATCCCGGATAATGGCCGGCCATGCGCACCGGGCTCGTGACGGACCCGCTCTTCCTGCGCCACCTTACGGGGCCGGGCCATCCGGAGCGCCCGGAGCGGCTTCCCGCGGTCCTTAAGGGGCTCGAGGGGCTGGATCTCGTCGCGGTCACCCCCCGGGACGCGACGCGGGGGGAGCTCGAGGGGGGAGGCCACGAGGGGCGCTACATCGACGCGGTCCGCCACGCGGTCGAGGCTGGCGTCCGGCAGCTCGACCCGGACACCTTCGTCTGCCGGGAGTCCTACGCGGCGGCGGTCAGGGCGGCGGGGTCGGCGCTTGCGCTCGGCGAGGCGTGGCTCGAGGGCCGGATCGAGGCGGGGTTCGCGGCGGTCCGCCCGCCCGGCCACCACGCGGGCCCGGCGAGGGCGATGGGCTTTTGCCTCTTCAACAACGTCGCGATCCTCGCGCGGTTCCTGACGGCGCGGGGCAAACGCGTGTCCATCCTCGACTGGGACGTGCACCACGGCAACGGGACGCAGGAGATCTTCCAGAGCGACCCGTCAGTGCGGCACATGGACCTGCACCAGTACCCGCTCTGGCCGATGACCGGGCTGCGCGAGGATCGCGGGGCCAATAACCTCTGGAACATCCCGATGCCGCCGGGGAGCGGCGACAAGGAGTACCTGAAGGCGTTCGACGAGGAGGTCCTGCCGTGGCTCGAGGACGGGGAGCCGGACGTGCTGCTCGTCTCGTGCGGCTTCGACGCGCACGAGCGGGACCCGCTCGCGGACCAGCGCCTCTCGACGGAGGCCTTCGCGCTTTTCACGAAGAAGGTGGCCCGCCAGCCGGTACTGTCTTTTCTGGAGGGCGGCTACGATCTCGACGCGATCCGCGCCTCCGCGCGCGCGCACGTCGAGGCGCTCATCGGGGCTTGAGCCCGGTCGTCTCCCCCTCGCGGACCACGAACGCCCCGAGGCGCTCTTCGCTGTACTCGCCCGGCTGAAGGCGCGCCCGGTAGCGCCCGTCGGGATCGCGGCGGGCCTTGATCACGCCGTTCCGCGCCGACTCGTGCAACACCGCGGGCCGGATCCGCATGGAGGAGGATCCCTCGACCACGCCGCCGGCGGAGAGGCGGAGATCGGCGGTGTCCTCGTCCACGCGGAAGAAGTGCGGCGGCCACCCCTCCGCGTCGACGCGCACGAAGAACGGGGTCTCGGGCATCCACAGGAGGTCGAGGCGGCCCGCTCCGTCCGTCCGGGCGACGTGCGGCGGGCCGTCCTCGGCCCAGTGCTCCGCGACCGCGACGGCAGCGCAGGCGACCGGCTTCTTGCCGGCGTCGAGGACGCGAAGGG
>WYBS01000071.1 GCA_011525755.1 Planctomycetaceae bacterium | reverse complement strand
TTTACTACCCCCATTCGGGCTCCGTTCCGTTAGGGGTCCGGGTTTTTGGCTTCCGGTTTGGCGGTGCGGGGAACACGACCTGATGGGGGGGGGGGGTGGGGGGGGGGGGGGCGGGGGCGGGCGGGCGGGGGGGGGGGGGGGGCGGGGGGGGGGGGGGGGGGCCCGTTCCGGCTCCCGGGCCGGGGGGGGGGGCCCCCCCCGGGGGGGGGTAGGGGGGGGGGGGGGGGGGCCCCCCCCCCCCCCAGCCCCCCCTCATCGCGGCGCGAGCGCGGCCGGGAGCGGGACCGACGCCGCGCAGGCCGCGCAGAAGGTCGTGCCGCGGTTGTCGATCCCCTCGACCGAGGGCACGAAGCGCATGATGCAGCCGTTGTCGCGGCAGTGGCCGAGGCCCCACACGTGGCCGAGCTCGTGCAGGAGCTCGAGCGACGCGCGGCGGAGCATCAGGTCGCGGTCCTCGGGCAGGCCGTAGAACACGGGCGTCATCCGCGCGAGCGAGATCACGAGCGCATGGCCGCCGTGCCGCGCGCGGCCGAAGTGGTGCGTGAAGATCGGGCTCCCCATGTCCGCCGCCGTCACCGCGGCCGTCACCGTCCCCCTTTCGCGCGGCAGCCTCTCGAGCGCCTCGAGCAGGCGGTCCGCGTCCACTTGCGCGCGGGCCGCGAGCGGCACGGGTTCGATCCCGGCCGCGCCCCCCGCGCGGCACGGCAGCGCCGTGACGACGCTCACCCGCGCCGCGAGGTCCGCGACGAGCGCCTGCGGCACCGCGCCGATCCGCAGCAGCCGGATCGCGCGGAGAGGCCCGTCATGCGACATGGCCCGGCTTCGCGAGCTCGTACTTCCGGATCTTGTTGTAGAGCGTGCCGCGGTCGACCTCGAGGATCGCCGCCGCGTGCGTGATGTTCCAGTTGGTCTCGTCGAGCGTCTTCCGGATGTGCGCGCGCTCGAGCTCCTGGAGGCTCCGGGCGCTCGCCGCCGGCGCGCCGCCCGCGGGGCGCGTCGGCAGGTCCTTCGCGTCGATCACGTCCTTCCGGCCGAGCACGATCGCGCGCTCGATCGCGTTCTGCAGCTCGCGCACGTTGCCCGGCCAGTCGCACTCCTTGAGCGCCTCGAGCGCCTCCGGGGTGATCCGGAGGTTCTTCCGGTTCATCGACCGGCCGAGCTGCTCCGTGAAGTGCCTCGCCAGCAGCGGGATGTCCTCGCGGCGGTCGCGCAGCGGCGGGATCTCCACGGAGACCACGTCGAGGCGCCAGAAGAGGTCCTCGCGGAACTCCCCCGCCTTCGCCAGCGCGCGGAGGTCGCGGTGCGTGGCCGCGATCACGCGGAAGTCGACGGGGATCGAGCTCTTCCCGCCGACGCGGGTCACGCGCTTCTCCTCAAGCACGCGCAGCAGCTCCACCTGCACCTTCGGGCTGATCTCGCCGATCTCGTCGAGGAAGACCGTCCCGCCGTCCGCCTGCTCGAACTTCCCCTTGTGGTGGTAGGCGGCGCCCGTGAACGCGCCCTTCTCGTGGCCGAAGAGCTCGCTCTCGAGGATCCCCTCCGCGAGCGCGCCGCAGTGGACGGCGACGAGCGGGTTGTACCGCCGCGCCGACTGCTGGTGGATCGCGCGGGCGACGAGCTCCTTGCCCGTGCCCGACTCGCCATGGATGAGCACCGTCGCGTCCGTCCTCGCGACCGAGGCGATCACCTCGAGCACGCGGCGCATCGCCGGGGAGTCGCCGATGATCGGGGGCGCCGCCGCGCGGTCGAGCGCGCTCTTGAGCCGCACGTTCTCGCTCCGGAGCGCGCGCGTCTCCTCGATGCGCCGGAGGAGCGCGGAGAGCTGCTCCGGGTCGAAGGGCTTCACGATGTAGTCCTGCGCGCCCGCCTTGAGCGCGCGCACCGCGGAGTCGACCGACGCGTAGGCCGTCATCACCACGACCGCGAGGTCCGGAACCGATTCCCGGAGCTTCGCCTGGAGCTCGAGGCCGTCGATCCCCGGCATCTTGATGTCGAGGAAGGCGACGTCGTAGCGCCCCTCGGCCGAGAGCCGGAGCGCGTCGCGGGCGTTCTCCGCGGTATCGACCTTGTATCCGTCCTCGCGGAACCAGGCCCCGAGGGATTCGCGCACGATCAGCTCGTCGTCGACGACGAGGATCGCGAGCTTCTTCGCAGCGGTCTCAACGAGCGTCATGGCTCTCTCCTTGCGGCCGCCCGTTCCCCTGCCGGGGCGGCTCGAGCGGAAGTTCGACGGTGAACGTGGTGCCCTCTCCGGGCGTCGAGGCGACGTCGAGGCGGCCGCCGTGGCGCTGGACGATCCCGTACACGACGGCGAGGCCGAGGCCCACCCCCTTGCCCTCCTCCTTCGTCGTGAAGAAGGGCTCGAAGATGTGCGGCAGGTGCTCCTTCGGGATCCCGGTGCCGGTGTCCTGGACCTCGAGGACGACGCGGTCGCCCCGGCGGGTCGCGCGGAGCGTGAGCACGCCGCCCCTCGACATCGCCTCGATGGCGTTCATGGCGAGCGCGAGCACGAGCTGCTGCACCTGCGAGGCGTCGCAGGTGACGGGCGGCAACTCCGCCGCCACGCCCACCTTGATCTCGATGCCGGCAAGCTCCGCCTTGTGGCGCAGCAGGAGCACGCACCGGCCGATGAGCGGCCCGAGGCTCTCCTGCGCGAAGCGGGCGCCGGGCGTGCGGCTGAAGAGCAGCAGGTTGCGGACGATCTCGCCGCAGCGCGCGGCCTCGCCCTCGACGAGCTCGAGCGCGCGCGTCGACTCCCCGTCCCACGGCGCCGAGCCGCTACCGGCCCTTCTGCGCAGCAGCTTCGCGTAGGTCTGGATCCCCGCCAGCGGGTTGTTGATCTCGTGGGCGACGACGGCGGCGAGCTTCCCGAGCGACGCCATCTTCTCGACGAGCATCATCTGCTCGTGCGTGCGCTCGAGCTCGTGCGTCTTCTCCTCGACGCGCCGTTCGAGCGTCCGGTTCCACTCCTCGCGCTCCTGCCGGGCGCGCGCGATCTCCTCGACCATGCGGTTCCAGGACTCGGTCATCTCGCCGAGCTCGTCCGTGGATGTCACCGGCGCGCGGACGGACAGGTCGCCCGCCCCCACCTTGCGCGAGGCGTCCGTGATGCGACGCACCGGCCGCAGCACCATGCGCCACGTGAGCGCGCCCGCGAGCACCAGCAGCGCGGCCGTGGTCGCGAGGACGCCGAAGCCGAGCTGCCGTTCGGAGTGCGCGAGCTGCGCGTCCACCTGCGCGAGCGAGAGCTGGATGTCGAGGACGCCGAGGACCTGCTGCTCGGCCGGGTGGGCGTGGCAGGCCGCGGTCGCGCAGTCCGGCTCGTTGCGGATCGGCTGGATGATCGCCATGACGCGCTCGCCCTCCGACCGCTCGAAGACGCGGAGGCGGTCGGGGCGCTCGAGGCGCTCGAGCGGCCGGTCCGCGGCGTGGCAGACGTAGCACTGCTCCGCGCTCTTGTCGACCATCGACGCGACCTCCTCGGCCTTCGTCGACGTCTGGATGCGGCCCGCCTTGTCGAAGATCCGGATCCGCTCGATGCCCGGCTGCGCCCCGATCGCGCGGATGATGCGCTGCAGGTCCTCGGGGTCGTTGTCCATCATCGCGTCACGGGTCGAGCGCAGGATCGTGTCCGCGATGCGGTCGCCGGAGAGGTGCACGAGGTCCGTGAGGTGGGCGCGCTGGAGCGACACGTTCCAGGCGCCCGCGGCGAGCAGGATGACGGCGGCCAAGAGGCAGAGCGCGAGGCCGTAGCGCACGGCCAGGCTCCGCCTCTTGGCCTTGGTCCGGAGGGGCTCCGCCACTACCGTTGGGCCCTCCCGAGCACGGCGGCAGGCGCCTCCGCGGCGACGCGGGCCGGCGCCAGGACCGGCTCGTGCGCCTCCTCCGGATAGACGTTGAACGTGCGGACACAGAAGCGGAACGCGGCGAACCCGATCGCGATCATCATCAGGGTGATGAGCGCCTCGCCGAGGGACGGGATGTACCTGCCCCCCTGCGCCCCCTCGAATCCCGTGATGCTGACGTTCAGGCGGTGGACGATGAAGCCCAGCACCACGAGCAGCGCCGAGCCGTAGAGCCCGTGCGTGTTCGCCCGCACCCTCGGGATCAGGAGCAGCGCCAGCGGGAGCAGCAGGCCGACCGCGAACTCGAGCTGGAAGAGCATCGCCTCGTAGGTGAACCCGAACGCCATGCCGGCGGCGCCGCGGTAGACGAGATCGAAGACGCGCAGCACGAGGTAGACGCCGAGCACCGCCGCGAGGACGCGGCCGAGGTCCGACAGGAGCGGCATCTCGAGCTGCCGGCCGAACGCGCGCGCCGAGAGGTGCGACTCGACGATCACCATCGCGAGCCCCACCATCGCCGAAGAGACGAAGAAGACGATCGGCAGCACGGGCGTGTACCAGAGCGCGTGCAGCTTGCCCGGCACGATCAGGTAGAGCGTCCCGAGCGAGCTCTGGTGGAACGTGGAGAGCACGACGCCGAAGATCACGAGCGGCACGGTCACCGCCTTCTGGATCTTCCACGCGCGCTTCCAGCCGACCCGCTCGAAGACCATGCCCGAGAACTCGAGGGCGAGGACCGCGGTGTACGACATGACGCAGAGCGCCACCTCGAACATCACCGAGGTCGGGTTGCCCATGACGATCGGGTGCCAGATGTTCCACGGCTTCCCGAGGTCGAAGAGGAGCGCGGTCACGACCATGACGTAGCCGAGGAACGCGGTGAGCACCGCGGGCCGCACGATCGGCTTATACCGCTGGATGTTGAAGATGTAGACGGTCGCGGTGAGCACGAAGCCGCCGGCCGCGAGGCCGACGCCGCAGAGCAGGTCGAAGCCGACCCAGAGGCCCCACGGGTACCGATCCGAGAGGTTGGTCACGGAGCCGAGGCCCTGCGTGAAGCGCATGACGGTCAGCACGAGGCCGACGCCGAGCAGCAGGTAGAAGACCCCGCGCCAGAAGCCGAAGCGGGCGTTCCGTTGGTTCGTCATGGCTAGTTCCTCTCCTCGTGGCGCGCGCGCCCGTTGCCGCCGACGCGCCCTTCCGCGAGCGCGACTTCGTCGCGTCGGCGCGTGATCCACCAGATGGCCATGAGCGTGGCGGCGGAGACGACGCCGACGCCCGGGAGCTTCGAGAGGACCTGCCACGTCAGCCTGGGCAGCGGCTCGTTGCCGAGCGACGCCTTGTAGCCGAGCGAGGCCACCTCGTGGGGCGCGAGGAAGAGCACCGACGTCCCGCCGAGCTCGTGCTCGCCGTAGACGTGCGGGTAGTAGTCGCGCGGGTTCTTCTTGATCCGCTTCCAGGCCTCGGCGAGCAGCTCCTTGCGCGTGCCGAACACGGTCGCGCCCTTGGGGCACGCCTCGGCGCACGCGGGCTTCTTGCCCTCCCGCTGCCGGTCGATGCACATGTCGCACTTGCGGACGGCAGGCACCGCCTTGTCCCACTCGTAGCGCGGGATGTTGAAGGGGCAGGCCACCATGCAGTAGCGGCAGCCGATGCATCGCGACGCGTCGTAGACGACGGGCCCCTCTTCCGTGCGCTGGAGCGCGCCCACGGGGCAGACGCTCACGCAGGACGGGCTCTGGCAGTGCCGGCACATGTTGCGGATCGGGTAGTCGTCCTCGACCGCCATGGTCGTGTAGCAGGTCGCGGACAGCGTCGTGGCCTCTTCGGGATCCCCGGCGAACCCGTGGATCTCCATGCAGGCCTTGACGCAGTTCCGGCAGCCGATGCACTCGACCATGTCGAAGAGGAGGCCCGTCGGTTCCTTGCTGCTCATCGAATGTCCCCCTGTCCATCCGGCGTCCCGGCGAGGAAGAAGCGGGTGGTCAAGTCGTGCCAGTCGGCCGGGTCGAGGTGGCGCGCGAAGTCGCGGGCGGGCTCGCCGCCGTCGGCCATGACGGAGCCGGAGAGCGCCATCAGCCGGTGCGTGAGCTGCTCGCGGGCATCCTCGGTCCAGCGACGCGCGAGCGAGCCGGACATGAGGTTCCTGAGGTTCGCCGCGAGGTTGCCGGAGCGCAGCTTGAAGAGCCAGCCGCTGCCGTACGGGTCCTCGGTCGCGATCGCCGGCTCGCGCCGGACGTTCCTGTTCAGCTCGACGACCTCGCCCTCGACCGGGGCGAGCATGTCGGTCTTTTTCCCGTCGGACTCGAGGCCGAGGACCTTCGCGCCCTGGCGCAGCCAGGTGCCGACCGCCGGCAGCTTGACGCCGGTCGCGGGACCGGTGAGCCGGCGGGCGAAGTCGTCCATGCCGACGACGACCGTGTCGGGAGCGACGACGCGGGCCCACATGTGGCCCGGGTGGTAGTAGAGTCGTTCCGGCAGCTCGTACCCGGCGACCCAGACGGGCTCCTCGGGGAGCTCCGGCACGGGCGCGGGCACCGCCGCCGCCTGGGGCGCCGCGACGGTTTTCGCCGTGCGGAGACGGTGGACGATGAAGTCCAGCGTGCAGAAGAGGATGAAAGTTGCGAGCGCGAGAAGGACGGCCATGGGACCTGAGCTCCTTTCTGTGTCTCCGGTCCCTTGCGCAATGCCCGTTCCCGCGCGGCGAAACATGCCCTCGCGGCCGCCGTAACCGATTGCCGCGAAACGACTTCCACCAACCGCCCCAACCGTCGAGAGACCCATCGCGGCTGTCGAAGGACTCCACATGATCCGCCGTGGAAGAGCCCCACGGCCGTCCCATCCGCCTCCGCCGCAACGGGTTACATCGTCGTGGAGGAATCCGACGGCCGCTGTGGCGTTGTTCCACGATCCGAGGGGGCTCCGGGGGCCGTCCCTACGCGCGATCCGCGCGCGTCTCGTCGCGCGCTCCCTCTCTCGCCGGGCCGCGAGGTGCGGGTTCGCCATGCGAAGCCAGCGCGGCGGCACCCTCCCGGGCGCGCGATCCTCCGCGCGATTCCCGGCTGCCGCCGCACGAAAACGGCTCTCAAGGCGGCTTCTTGCAATGGGCGCGCCACTCCCGCGCCCCCGGAGCCCCCTCGCGCATCACTCCCCCCGGGCGGACGCACCGCTCCCGTTGCTGCGGGATCTGCACCAACGCGCCCCTTTGCGCGCGCGGCGGGCGCCATGCGGGCGACATCGTGATCGTCCCGTTCCGGAACGTCGGTTGCTCCGATGGAAGGAGCGCCCGCGACGGGCGCGGGCCGCGCAACACGACCATTGCAAAGGAGGAGTGATGACCACTTGGCAGGAGGTCGAGAAGCACTGGACCGATTTCAAGCCGAAGGTCCGCACGCAGTGGCCCAAGCTCACGGACGTGGAGATCAACACCATCGCGGGCAAGCGCAACATCCTCGCGAAGAGCCTCGAGGCGGACTACAAGATCACGCACAAGGAGGCGGAGAAGCAGATCGACACGTTCCTGAAGACCCTGGAGCCCACCCACAAGTAGCGTGCAGAGCGGCGTCGCTGCCCGCGGTACGGCGGCGGCGCCGCAATCGCAACCAGGAGACGACGGAGGCACAACATGCGTCTCACCATGGCAGCGATCGCGGCCGGGATCCTCGTGGCGCTCGTCCTCCCCTTCGGTGCGGAAGCCGGAGGGAACGGCGCGGTGAAGGCCACCATCTACGAGGGCGCGCAGTACGAGAACGTCTGGATCAACTACCCGAATACCAACCCGATGATCTTCGGCCAGCGCACGTACGCGGTCGGTGATGAAGTCGGGTTCGCGATCCTCAACGCGACCAACGACGACACGTTGACCGTCAAGGTCAAGATCCAGGACGGGCTCCCCGACACGGAGTTCGCCGTCACCGTCGTGCCGGGCAACTGGATGGCCGGGACCCGGACGCTCACGACGGACAAGAAGGGGAAGGGCTCGCTCGCGTTCGAGCTCGACATCCCGCAGACGGTCATCGACACGGGCGTCGCGCACGTCAAGGTCATCCTCACGAGCGCGGACGGCGACGTCTACGTCACGGACACCCGGGACCCGCCGTTCGTCAACCCGCCGGATGACTATCCCGGCTCGACGACCCACGCTGTCAACCTGAAGTAGCACCTCCTGTGAATGGGCGCGTCGGCCCCGGTGCCGGCGCGCCCGCCTCCCCCGCGCCCCCTCCGCCTCCGTGATAGCCTGCCCGCCATGCGCGCGGTCGCGGTGCACGTCGGGCTCTTCGCGCTCCTCGTGCTCGCTTCGGTCCTCGCCCGCGGGGCGCTGCGCGCGCTCGGCCTCGGCGACTGGGACCGGCTGCTCGGCATCGCGGGGTCGCTCCTGATCCTCGTCTCCTTCGCCTACTCGCTCCGGAAGCGGAAGATCGTGACGCGCGGCCGGCCGCCGGCCTACCTGCGGCTCCACGAGATCCTCGCGTGGACGGGCTCGGTGCTCGTTCTCGTCCACGGCGGCGCGCGGTTCGAGGCGGCGCTGCCCTGGGTCGCGCAGACGGCGATGCTCGTCGTCGTCGCGAGCGGGCTCACCGGGAAGTACCTGCTCCAGCGCGCGAAGCAGGATCTCGCGGGCGCGCGGAAGGAGTTCGCCGCTCAGGGACTCGGAAAGGAGGAGGTCGAGAGCCGCGTCCTCGGGCTGGCGCTCCTCGTCCAGAGGATGACGCGCTGGCGCGCGGTCCACATCCCCCTGACGCTCCTCTTCGGCGTGGCCGCGCTCGCGCACGCAATGGCGGCGATGCTCTTCTGGAGGTGGTAGGTGCGGCGGCTGCTGCTCGCGGGATCGGGGCTCCTCGCGGCGATCGCGGCGGCATCGGTCGCGTTCCCCCACGCGGTGCTCTCGCCCGGCGATGTCGCGGAGGGCCACGCCGCGATCGAGGGCGACTGCTTCGCGTGCCACGCGCCGTTCCGGGGGCCGGACGCGCGGTGCGCCGCGTGCCACGAGCTCGCGGGGATCGGGTCGCCCGGCCGGCCGCGCTTCCACGAGGCGCTCCTCGAGCGCGCGTGCGCCGCCTGCCACACGGACCACGAGGGCCGCGCGGCGCCGCGCGCCGTCCGGGAGTTCCGGCACGACCTGCTACGCGAGGACGTGCGGGGCGCGTGCGCGGGCTGCCACCTGGCGCCGGCGGACACGAACCACATGGGGCTCCGCGGCGAGTGCGCCGCGTGCCACCGCGTCGAGGGGTGGAAGCCGTCGACGTTCGATCACGAGGCCTCCTTCCGCTTCGACCGGAACCACCCGGCTGACTGCGCGGCGTGCCACCCCAAGGGGCTCGGGGAGTACACCTGCTACGGCTGCCACGAGCACGAGCCCGCGGAGGTGGCGCGGAAGCACCGGAAGGAGGGGATCGCCGACTTCGAGGCGTGCGCGGAGTGCCACCGGAGCGGCGAGGAGGACGAGGTGGAGGGGCGCGGGGAGGAGGGCGACGGCGGCCGCGGGCGCCGTCGCGGGCGCGGCGAGGGTGACTGAAAACCCGCCCGCGAGGCCCCCCCCGGCCCCCCCTTCATCCAAATCCGGTGCACGGTCCGATATCTCTGGTATCGTTCTCTCCGTTACAGAGTTTGGGTGCGCGGATCGTCCGCGCGACAGTGCGTCCCGCATAACCTCCTGCGCAGCAGGGTTGGCTCGACCGTACTGACCGGCTTGCCTGACCCGATCCGACAAGTTCCGCTGCGCAAGATAGAGGTTTTCCATTACCGTTTCATCCGCGGCTCAGGCCGCACTCCATCCCGCCGGGGCGGGCTCGTTCCACGAGTTCCCCCTCCATCCGCACACGCTCGACGCGCTCAAGCGGATGAACATCACCGAGCCGACGCCCATCCAGGCGGCGGCGATGCCCGCGCTCCTCGCCGGCAAGGACGTCATCGGACAGGCCCGCACGGGCTCCGGCAAGACGCTCGCGTTCGGCATCCCCGCGCTCGAGCGGCTCGACCAAGAGAGCCGCGCGGTGCAGGTGCTCGTCCTCACCCCCACGCGCGAGCTGGCCGTCCAGGTCGCCACCGTGTTCGAGCAGGTCGCCCTTCGCCGCAACATCGGCATCGCGCAGGTCTTCGGCGGCCGCCCGATGGGCGCGCAGCGCGAGCGGCTCCGCCGCGGCGCCGCGGTCGTGGTCGGCACTCCCGGCCGCGTCCTCGACTTCATCCGCCAGGGCGTGCTCCGGCTCGACGGGCTCAAGCTGCTCGTGCTCGACGAGGCCGACGAGATGCTCGACATGGGCTTCGCGCCCGACGTGACGCGCATCCTGAACGCCGCGCCGCGCGCGCGCCAGACGGCGCTCTTCTCGGCGACCGTGCCCGACTGGGTCCGGAACACGTCGAAGCACTACCTGAAGGACCCGGTGCACGTCTCGGTCGACCCGCGGCCGGAGGACGGCGCGCCGATCGAGCACATCGCGTACGACGTCCCCGAGGGCGGCAAGTGGCAGGCGCTCTGCGACCTGCTCGACCTCCGCGGCGACGACTCGATCCTCGTCTTCGGCCGCACGAAGCACGGGGTGAAGAAGCTCGCGCGAAACCTCCTGCAGGCCGGCTATCCGGTCGAGGCGCTCCAGGGCAACCTCTCGCAGCCGAAGCGCGACAAGGTCATGCAGGCCTTCCGCGACGGTCGCGTGAGGATCCTCGTCGCGACGAACGTCGCGGCGCGCGGGATCGACGTGAGCACGATCACGCAGGTGATCAACTACGAGCTGCCCGAGTCGTCCTCGCTCCTCACCCACCGGATCGGCCGCACCGGCCGCATGGGCCGGAAGGGGCAGGCGATCACGCTGCTTACCCCGGGCGACGGCCCGAAGTGGCGCGATCTCGAGAAGGGCGCGGGAAAGCGCATCGCCCGCGCCCCCTGGCAGGGTGCCAAGGCCGCGATCGAGGCGACGCCGGAGCAGGTGATCGCGACGGTGCCGCAGCGCCCGGTCGCCCCGCCGCGCGTGGTCTTCTCCGGCCGCCGGCGCCGCCGGTAACGCGATTCCGAGGGGGTCCGGGGGGCGCCCCCCCCCGGGCCCCCCCCCATCCCCACCACCCCGCCCGGGGCGGGTACCGGCGCCCCCCCCCCCCCCCCGGCGGGGGGGGGGTCAGCCCCGCCGGGCGGCCGGGGGGGGGCCCCCCCCGGGGCGGGGCG
>WYBS01000070.1 GCA_011525755.1 Planctomycetaceae bacterium | reverse complement strand
CGTGCAGCGCGGCGAGCGGCTCCGCGCGCTGCCCCGCCAGGACCCGCGGATGCGGAGCCCGTCAGCGACGACACGGGCCGCGGCGTCGCCTCCGGGTCGCAGCCGACGGCGCTTCTTCCGGATCCTGCTCTCGACGCGATCCTCGACCCGCTCGCGGCGAACGGAACGACCGAAGCGCAATCCGAGCGCGCCGGGAGGAAGATCGAGCGCCTGCTGGTGGAGCGCCGCGAACGGATCGAGGATTGCCGGCGCCGCCTCCGCGAGACGAACGACCCGCGCGTCATGCACGCGCTCGCGGTCGCGCTGACGTCATCGACTGTAAGCCGGGAGGAGGTCAACGCCCTCGTCCCCGATCTGCTCGACGCCTTCGATCGCACCGACGACACCCCGGTCCACCTGGTGGTGCTCCGTTGCCTCGCGCGGGTGGACGAGGTGGACGGGGCGATGAAGCGCGTCGGATCGCTGCTCCTCCGGAGCACGAGCCCCGGCATCGCGCCGGCCGTCGCCGCCTGCCTGGTGATGATGGTCCACGACCATCCCGAGAGGGCGCCGGAGGCCACGCGCATCTGGGTGCAGTACCTCGAGAGCGAGGACATCCATGTGGCGAGGTTCTGCTGGGGCGTCGGGATGCTCGCAGAGTTCGATCCCGCTGCGGTGCGGGCCCTGCGGCCTGCCCGGAGGATCGCCGATCATCCGCTGGCGAGGGAATACTGGGACGACGCGATCCGCGCTGCCGAGGGGCGATGAGCGCGTCTCCGCAGGACACCGCCTCTCCGCCGGCACGCGCTGCCCTGCGAGCCAGGGACCTCCTCTGGCTACTCGGCTACCCCGCGTACCAGCTCCTCGGCACGGTCCGCCACGAGGCGAGCCACGCCCTCGCCGCGAAGATCGAGGGGGCAAGGATCCTGCGGTTCGGGATCCTGCCGCGCCTCGACGGGCAGCGCGGCATCCTCTGGGGCTTCGTCGTAACCGAGGGTCACACCACGAACTTCACTTCGGCCGCGCCGTATCTCGTGGACCTCGTGACGTACGCCGCCTTCTTCGTCCTTTGCATGCGCGTCCGAGCGCCGCGCTGGCTCTGGCTGAACCTCGCGATCATCGGCGTGCTCTCCCCGGCCATCGACACGCTCTACGCCTACGTGAACGCGACAATCCGGGACATCGGCGACGTGGCCTACCTCATGCGCACGGGCCCAGCCTGGCCGGTGCACGTCCTCTTCACGGCTGCGATCGCGGCCTACGTCGCGGGCATCGCGGCGTTGTCAAGGGTCGCGCGGCTCGCGTAGCTCTGCGTCCTTGCGCCTTTGCGTCAATCTCTTTGGGATGACCCCTACTCCTTCACCTCGAAGTCGGCGTCGATGATCTTCTCGTCGCCTTTCCCGCCGGCCTTGCCCGCCGCCTCGGGCTCCGGGGCTTCCCCCTTCTTCTCCCCGGCGCGGCGGTAGACCTCCTCGGCGAGCTTGTGGCTCGCGCGCATCAGATCCTCCATCGCGCGCGTGATCGTCTCCGTGTCGTCGCCCTTCCGGACCTGCTCGAGCGCGTCCATCTTCTCGACGATCGCCTTCCGCTCCTCGTCGGACGCCTTGTTGCCGTGCTCCTCGAGCGTCTTCCTTACCGTGTAGATCATCTGCTCGGCCTTGTTGCGCGCTTCGGCGAGGTCCTTCCTCTTCTTGTCCTCGTCGGCGTGCGACTCGGCGTCCTTGCGCATCTTCTCGATCTGGTCCTTCGAGAGCCCGGAGGACGCGTGGATCGTGATGTGCTGCTCCTTCTGGGTGCCGAGATCCTTCGCCTTGACGTTCAGGATGCCGTTGGCGTCGATGTCGAAGGTGACCTCGATCTGCGGCACGCCGCGCGGCGCGGGCGGGATCCCGTCGAGCAGGAACTTCCCGAGGGAGCGGTTGTCCGAGGACATCGGGCGATCGCCCTGGAGCACGTGGATCTCGACCTGCGGCTGGCTGTCCGACGCCGTCGAGAAGACCTGCGCCTTCCGCGTCGGGATCGTCGTGTTGCGCTCGATCAAGGGCGTCATCACGCCGCCCTCGGTCTCGATGCCGAGCGTGAGCGGGGTCACGTCGAGGAGCAGGATGTCCTTCACGTGCTCCTCGCCGCCGAGGACCGCGCCCTGGACGGCCGCGCCGAGGCCGACGGCCTCGTCCGGATTGACCCCCTTCGACGGGTCCTTGCCGAAGATCTCCTTCACGATCGCCTGCACGAGCGGGATGCGGGTCGAGCCGCCGACGAGGATCACCTCGTCGACCTCGCTCGCCTTGAGGCCGGCGTCCTTGAGCGCCTGCTCGCAGGGCCTCCTCGCGCGCTCGCAGATCGGCTCGATGATCTGCTCGAAGCGCGCCCGCGTGAGCGTCATCTGGAGGTGCTTCGGCCCGCTCTGGTCCATCGTGATGAAGGGCAGGTTGATCTCGGTCGTGAGCTGGGTCGAAAGCTCGCACTTCGCCTTCTCCGCCGCCTCCTTGAGCCGCTGGAGGGCCATCTGGTCGCGGCGCAGGTCGATCCCGTGCTCCTTCTTGAAGCTGTCGGCGATGTAGTCGATGAGCACCTTGTCGAGGTCGTCGCCGCCGAGGTGCGTGTCGCCGTTCGTGGAACGCACCTCGAAGACGCCGTCCGCGATCTCGAGGATCGAGATGTCGAACGTGCCGCCGCCGAAGTCGAAGACCGCGATCTTGCCCGACTTCCGCTTCTCGAGGCCGTAGGCGAGCGCCGAGGCCGTCGGTTCGTTGATGATCCGGAGCACCTCGAGGCCGGCGATCGTGCCGGCGTCCTTCGTCGCCTGGCGCTGGGCGTCGTTGAAGTAGGCGGGCACCGTGATGACCGCCTTCCGCGCATCTTCGCCCAGGTACGCCTCGGCCGCCGCCTTCAGGTACTGGAGGATCATCGCGCTGATCTCGGGCGGCGTGTACTGCTTGTCCCCGATCTTCACCTTGACCGGGTCCTTCGCGCCGCCGACGAGCTCGTAGGAGACCTGCTTCTCCTCGGAGGCGACCTCCTCGTGACGGCGGCCCATGAACCGCTTGATCGAGGAGATCGTGCGCCGCGGGTTGACGATCGCCTGGCGCTTCGCCGCCTGCCCGACGAGCCGCTCGCCGGAGTCGGTGAAGGCGACGACCGACGGCGTCGTCCGCCCCCCCTCGGGGTTCGTGATCACGATGGGCTTGCCGCCCTCGAAGACGCAGACGACCGAGTTGGTCGTCCCGAGGTCGATGCCGATGACTTTTTGCGAGACCTTGGCCATGCGGCGCCTGAGCGCATATCAGGTGCCAGTCCCGACGTGTCGTTGCAACCCGTTGTCCCGCAACCGCTTGCGTCCGCACGGCCCCCGGGGCCCCCTCCCGTCTCCTGCCGTTGTGGCACGCCTTTCTGACACGCCTAGGTGAGGCCCAGCTCCTTGATCCGGCGGTAGAGCGTCCTCGCCGAGATCCCGAGCGCCTCGGCGGCGCGGGTCCGGTTGCCTTCGACGTCCTTCAAGGTGTTCTGGATGAGCTCGCGCTCGACGTCCGCGATCGGACGCATGCTCAGGGGGGCCCGGGGGGCGGCGGCCGGGGTGTCCGCGGGGAGATCGGCGACGCCGAGCCGCGCCCCTCCGGTGAGGAGCATCGCCTCGACCGTGTTCCGCAGCTCCCGGACGTTCCCGGGCCACGGCAGATCGGCGAGCTTCCGGAGGAGCGCCGGATCGACCTCGGGGCGATGGACCCCGTGCTCCGCCGCGAACTCGTCGAGGAACGCGTGTACGAGCAGCGGGAGGTCGCCCGCACGCTCCCGGAGCGGCGGGACCCGCAGCCGCACGACGTTCAGCCGGAAGAAGAGATCCGCCCGGAACGCGCCCGCCGCGACCCTCTCGCGCAGGGGCAGGTTCGTCGCCGCGAGGAGCCGGACGTCCACCCTTCGCGCGTCGTTCCCCCCCACGCGCACCACCTCGCGCTCCTCGACCGCGCGCAGGAGCTTCGCCTGGAGGTGCCCGTCCATCTCGCCGATCTCGTCGAGGAAGAGCGTGCCGCCGTCCGCCGCCTCGAACCGCCCCGCGCGCGACGCGTAGGCGCCCGTGAACGCGCCGCGCTCGTGGCCGAAGAGCTCGCTCTCGAGGACGCCCGGCGCGAGCGCCGCGCAGTTGACCGCGACGAAGGGCCCGGAGGCGCGCGGCGACCGCGCGTGGATCGCGCGGGCGACGAGCTCCTTGCCCGTCCCCGACTCGCCCTCGACGAGCACCGTCGCCCGGCTGTCCGCGATGCGCCGGACGAGGTCGAAGAGCTGCCGCATCGGCCCTGACGCCCCGACCATGCCCGCGAAGCAGGCCTCGCCGTCGGGGCGGACCGCCGCGCGCCGCCCCTTCGCCCGCCGCGACGCCCGGTCGAGGAGGCTCCGGAAGAGCTCGACGCCGATCGGCTTCATGAGGTACGCGGTGGCGCCGGCCCGGAGCGCCGCCGGAGCGGCCTCCTCGGAGCCGAAGCCCGTCATCACGATCACCTCGGGCCCCCCTTTCGCCGCGACGATCACGTCGAGGCCCGAGCGGTCGCGCATCACGAGGTCGGTCACGACGACGTCGATGCCGCCCTCGCGGAGGAGCGCGATCCCCTCCTCCCCGGAGCCCGCCGTCCGGACCCCGTGGCCGAGCCGCCGGACGATCTCCGCCGTCGCGGCGCAATGGGCGCGGTCGTCGTCGATGACGAGGACGGAGAGCGCCCCGCTCCTCATGCGCCCTCCCGGAGCGGAAGGCGGACCGTGACGACCGTGCCCTCGCCCTCGCGCGACCGAAGCTCGAGGGTCCCGCCGTGCTCCTCGACGATCCGCCGCGCGGTCGGCAGCCCGAGCCCCGAGCCCGCCTTCGACCGCGAGTAGTAGACGTTGAAGACCCGCTCGAGCTCGCTCTCGGGGATCCCCTTGCCGTCGTCGCGCACGTCGAGGCGGGCGAAGCCGCCCTCCCTCGAGCCCTCGACGACGACCTGCCCGCCCCTCTCGATCGCCTGCTGCGCGTTGAGGAGGAGGTTCAGGAGCGCGCGCTTCAGGAGCGCCCCGTCCACGTCCGCGGGCAGGGAGGGCACGTCCGCCCGGAGCTCGATGCCGTCGCGGCGGAACCCCGGCGCGAGGAACTCGATCATCTCCTGGACGAGCACGCGCAGGTCGCACGGCTGCCTCTCGAGGCGCCGCATCCCCGCGTAGCGCAGGAAGTCCGAGAGCACGGCGTCGAGCCGCTGCACCTCGCTCTCCAGGACCTCGATCCGCTTCCGCAGGCCGCGATCCTCGGGATGGGCCGCCGCGAGGTCCTCCTTGAGCAGCGTGAGGTTGATCCGGAGCGTCGAGAGCGGGTTCTTGATCTCGTGGACGAGGCCGCCCGCGAGCCGCCCGAGGAACTCGAGCCCCGAGGGCCGCGGCCCCCCCGCCCCCCCCGATTCCCCGCTCAAGGCTCGTCCCTCCGCGGGGGCGTCGCGAACGCCTTCCGGATCACCTCGTGCTCCTGCGGGCTCCCCTTGCGCAGCGCGACCACCGGCATGTGCAGGAGCTTCCGCACGATCCGGTGGACGGTCTTCCGCACGAGCTTCAGCTCCTCCCCGGAGAGCCGCCGGTCGAGGGCCGCGAGCTCCTCCTCGGCGATCGCCTCGTAGACCAGCTCGATCTCGTGGATCGCGCCCCCCGCGTCGCGCGCGCGATCCTCCTCGGCGAGCCGCAGGACCGCCGCGTCCACGAGCGTGCAGCACTGCAGGAACTCCTTCCGGCGGTGCCGGAACGCCTCCTCCGTCACGGCCGTGAGCGCCGCCATGTCGTAGCGGTAGACGTTGTCGAGGGCGTCCACGGCGGGGTCGATCCCGCGCGGCATCGCGAGGTCGATCGCGACCACCGGGCGGCCGCGCCGCCGCCGCAGCGCCTCGCGCACGTCGGCCACCTTGACCAGCGGCTCCGCGTCGCCCGCGGCGGTGACCCAGATGCTCGTGTCCGCGAGGCGCGGCGCGAGCGCGTCGAGGCCGCCCGCCTCGGCGCCGTAGCGCGCCGCGAGATCCTGCGCGTGCGCGAGGGTCCGGTTGACGACGGCGAAGCGCGTGACGCCACGCCCCGCGAGGTGGGCCATCACGAGCTCGGCCGTCTCGCCCGCGCCGACGACGAGCGCGCTGGCCTCCGCGAGGTCGCCGAAGACCTGCGCCGCGAGGTCCGCGGCCGCGCCCGCGACGGAGACGTTGCCGCGCCCGACGCCCGTCCGCTCCGAGATCTCCTTCGCGAGACGCAGCGCGCCGCGGAAGAGCGCGTGCAAATGCGGGCCCACGGCGCCCGCATCCGTGGCCGCCTGGTAGGCGTCGCGCACCTGTCCGCGGATCTGCGTCTCGCCGACCACGAGGCTGTCGAGCGAGGACGCGACGAAGAAGAGGTGCTTGCACGCGTTCCGGCCCGTGCGGACGTAGCAGTGGCGGGCGATCTCGTCCCGCGGCGCGCCCGAGAGCGTGCAGATCCAGTCCACGAGCCGCTGCGGCTCCGGCGAGCCCGCCGCGTAGACCTCGAAGCGGTTGCACGTCTGGAGCACGGCCGCCTCGACCGCGTGCTCCCGCAGCTGCCGCAGCGCGGCCGGGAGGTCGTCGACCCGGCACCGCTCGCGGATCTCGACGGGCGCGGTCTTGTGCGAGACGCCGATGACGAGGATGCCGTTCACGGGTGGATCCCCTGCGCGGTGCACCATGCGGCGACCACGAACCCCCCGACCGTGATCACGAAGCCCGCGACCGAGAGCCACGCGATGCGCCGGCCGTGCCAGCCGAGGAAGCCGCGCGCGAGGAAGAGCATCGAGTAGACCGCGAGGCCGCAGGTCGCGACGAGGACGGTCGGGTCGAGCCACCAGGTGACCCCCTCGCGCGCGAACTTCGCGAGGAAGAGCCTCCCCGCGAGCAGGCTGAGCGCGAGGCACGGGAAGCCGAATACCGCGGCGAGGAAGTTCACCCGGTCGAGCTTCTCGAGCGAGGGCATCGCGCCGCCGCCGAGCGCGGCGGAGGGCGCGCGCTTCAGGAGACGGATCTGCCGCAGGTAGAGGAGCCCGACCCCGGCGGAGACCGAGAACCCCGCGAAGCCGAGCGTCGCGAGGACGATGTGCGCGACCTTGCCCGCGGTCGCGCCCGTGGTGCCGCCGCCGCTCTGCGGGACGACGAGCATCGCGAAGAACGTGAGCAGCGCGAGCGTCGGCGCCGCCACGGCGGCGAGCATCGGGATCCCGCGGCGGCGCGTCGTGAGCAGCGCGCCGACCCCGAGCCCCCAGGCGGCGACCACGAGCACCTCGTAGCGCTCCGCGAGCGGCACGTGCCTCTCTCGGATCGCGATCACGAGGAGCAGCAGCGTGAGGGCGGCGGTGCCGATCCCGAGCATCATCGGGAGCGAGCGCCTCCGCCGGTCGCCTCTCGCGACCTGCCATCCGACCACGGAAGCGCCGCCGAAGGCCGTGAGGGCCGCGTACAGGAGGCCGTTCTCCACCGGCGGGAGGGTCCAGCCGAACATCATCACCCGTACGAAGGCTAGCACGCCGCGGGAGCTTCCCCGGGGGGGCGGACCCGCTTCGCCCGCCGCGTCGGCTGCGGCGTGGCGCGCCGCGCGCGGTATAAAGCTTGCGCGTTGGAACGGATCAAGGTGAAGCCTGATGAGCCCGCGCCCGAGGCCGTCGCCCGGGCCGCGGAGGTGCTCCGCGCCGGCGGGATCGTCGCGTTCCCGACCGAGACGGTCTACGGCATCTGCGCCGACGCGCTCAACCCCGACGCCGTCCGGAAGCTCTACGGCGCGAAGGGCCGCGACCCGGAGAAGGCCTGCGCGTACCTCCTCGCGGACAGGAGCCACGCGGACCGCGTGGCTCCCTCGATGCCCCCCCTCGCCCGCCGCCTCGCGACGCACCTCTGGCCCGGCCCGGTGACCCTCGTCGTACCGGGGCGGAACGACGGGGAGACCATCGGACTGAGGCTGCCCGCGCTCGAGCTGCCCCGCGCGCTCGCGGACATCGCCGGCCACCCGCTGCTCCAGACGAGCGCGAACCGCTCCGGCGAGCCCGCCGCGCTCAACGCGGCCGCGGTCGAGGAGTCGCTGGGCGGCGTCATCGACCTCCTCCTCGACGGCGGCCGGGCGCCGGGGAGCAAGAGCTCGACGGTCGTCCGCTGCGACCGCCGGTCGGTGACCGTGGTGCGCGCGGGCGCGATCCCGAACGAGGAGATCCTCCGCGCCGCGAGCGAGCTCACCCTGGTCGCGTGCACCGGCAACCTCTGCCGGAGCCCGCTCGCCGAGGCGCTCTTCCGGAAGCTGCTCGCGGAGAAGCTCGCCTGCGCGGTCCCCGACCTCCCCCGCTTCGGCCACCGGTTCGCCTCGTTCGGCACGATGGCGATGGTGAACAGGCCCGCGACCGAGGAGGCGGTCGTGGTCGGCAAGGATCACGGCGTGGACCTCTCCGGCCACAGGAGCCGCATCTTCTCGCTCCGCCTGCTCGCGAGCGCGCGCCGCGTCTACTGCCTCGCGAACAACCACGTCGACTTCCTGCGCCCGTACTTCGCGGACCGCCCCCACGCCCTCGACCTCCTCGATCCCAAGGGCCGCGAGATCCACGACCCCTACGGCCGCTCGCTCAAGGTCTACCGCAAGGTCGGCGACCAGATCGCGAGGGCGGTCGGGAAGCGCGCGGACGAGCTCGCCGGTCCGGAGGAGGAAGGGGGGCCCGGGGGGAAGGTAGACTCTTTGACGTGAAAATCGCCGTCGGTTCCGACCACGCGGGGTTCGAGTTGAAGGAGCGGATCGGGCGCCGGCTCGCGGAGCTCGGCCATGAGGTCGTCGATTGCGGCACGCATTCGACGGAGTCGGTGGACTACCCCGATTTCGCGGCGGCGGTCGCGCGCGAGATCGCCGCGAAGGCGTGCGAGCGCGGGATCCTCGTCTGCGGCACGGGCATCGGCGTCGCGATGGCGGCAGGCAAGGTCCCGGGCGTCCGCGCCGCGACCGTCCATGACCGCTTCACCGCGCAGATGTCACGCGAGCACAACGACGCCAACGTGCTCTGCCTCGGCGCGCGCGTGCTCGATCCGCTCCACGCGATCGAGCTCGCGGAACTCTGGATCACGGTCCCGTTCGCGGGCGGCCGCCACGAGCGGCGGGTGCGCAAGATCGACGCGCCGGCGGGCTGAGCGCATGCGCGTGCTCGACGGGTTCCGGATCGGCCCGGCCTTCGCCGAGGACCGCACGGGGACCTTCCACAAGGCGGTGCAGACGAGGCTCAACCGCCCCGTGACGCTGAAGATCCTCACCGCCGAGGTGCGGGACGACGCGAGGGCGCGCGAGCTCTTCCTCGAGGAGCGCGGCATCGTCAGCGGCCTCGAGCACCCGAACGTGCTGCTGACGCTCGCGGTCGGCGAGGTGGACGGGCTCCCCTACGTCGTCACCGAGTCGATCGCGGACGCGACGCTCGAGGACGCGCTCGGGGCGGAGGAGCTGCCGTCGGAGACGACGGCCGTCGCGATCGCGACCGGGATCGCGCGGGCGCTCGACTACCTCGGGAAGCGCGGGCTCATCTACAAGAACCTCCGCCCCGGCAACATCCTGCTCCCGCGCCCCGCCGCGCCGAAGCTGCTCACCTTCCGGAACGTGCGCGCCGTCGCGGAAGCCCCCCGGTTCCGGACGGCGCCGGTGCAGTCCGGCGCGTACTGCGCGCCGGAGCTCGTTCGCGACGATCTCGGGCCTGTGACGATCAAGGCGAACGTCTACGCGCTCGGGGGGATCCTCTACCACATGCTCGCCGGCGCCCCGCCCGTCGACGGGTCGTCGGCCGAGGCGCGTGCGGCGCACGCGGCCGGGCGCCTGCGCGCGCTGAAGGACGTCCGCCCCTTCCTGCGCGACCGCGCGTACGCGACCGTCGGGAGGCTGCTCTCGCACGACCCGGCCGCGCGCCCCGGGCCGGCGGAGGCCGTCGCGATGCTCGAGGAGTACGCGAACGACCCGCTCGTGACGAACCCCCTCCGCACGCGGCGCAAGAAGCGCCGCCGCTGAGGAGAAGGCTCCCTACCTCCGCGCCTCCGTGCCCTCGCGGTCATCGCTCCTCGCGCGGCGGAGGGTGACGCCGACCTCCCGGGCGGCCGGGACGGCCCGGGCCTTTCGCGCGCGCACCGTGACCGCGCGGACCGCCGGGAACCCTTCGAGCACGAGATCCGCGATCGAGCCCGCGAGCGCCTCGAGCAGCCGGAACCGCGACGTCTTCGCGTGCGCGCGCACGAGATCCGCGACCGCCGCGTAGTCGATCGCGCGCGCGAGGTCGTCGGACCTCGCCGCCGCGTCGAGGTCCGCCTCCATCTCGAGATCGAGGAGGACCTCCCGCGGCGCCGCGCGCTCCTCGTCGCCGACGCCGATCACGGTCTCGACCGAGAGATCGCGCAGGAAGACCGTGCCCACGCGGCAGAGGATACCGGACGCGCTACCGCGCCCGCCCGCCGCCGCCCGCTCCCGGGCCGGCGCCGGGCCCCGGCCCGGGCCCCGAAGGTTCGGGCTCGGGGCCGGCGCGCGGCCCCGGGGGATCCGGGTGCGGGCCGGGGTTCCCGTTGATGCGGCCGCGACGCTCATCCTCGACGGTCGGCCGGGGCCGGCGCTCCCGGAACCCGGTGGGCGTCTCGTCGGGCTTGCCCGGGGGCCCCGGGGGCGGAAGGGGTACCGCGCCGCCGTTGCCCTCCGCGGGGATCCCGACCGCCGCGAAGAACCCGGCATGCACGAGCGCGCCCTTGTGGTCGATCACCGCGTGGACGGCCCCCGAGGGCGATCCCGCGACGGAGAGCGTCTCGAACCCCGCGCCGTAGGACTCGCTCCACGGCGCCTTCGCGCGCAGGAGCGCTCGAAGCCATCCGAGCGCCCGGCCCCGCGCGTCGACCGCCGGAGCTCCCGGTTGCGGGCGGCCGTTCCGGACCTCCTCGTCGCGCGCGGCGAGGGCGACGCCGAGGAGGAGGTCCGGGAGCGCCGCGAGGAAGAGATCGTGGCGCGGGAAGACGTGCGCCGCGACCGGCCGGCCGCCGACGAGGAAGACGGCGCCGACCGCGGTCCCCCCCGCCCCCTCCATTTGCCTCGCCGCGGCGGACGCGAGCGCCGTGCGCCGCGACTGCACCGGCGAGCTCCGCATCACCGGAACGAGCAGGTCCTCCCCGCGCAGCGCGCGCACCTCGGCGAGAGCGCCGTGGAACGCCGGCATGCCGGCGAGGAGCGAGCCCGTGGCGCGCGGCGGGAGCCGTCCCGCGCGGACGAGGTCCGTCACCGGGGTCGCGTCGCGGAGCGCGCCCGCGGGCACGAGCGCCGCGAAGTCGCCCGGGATCACGACGTCGCGCGCCACCGCGACCTCGACGCCGCCTCGGGCGAACACCGTGCCGGCCGCGAGGAGGAGCGTGTCGGCGCTCGGGTTGACGACGCGCAGGTAGCCCTGTCCGTCCTCGACGAGGAAGCGCGCCACCAGGCGGTCATCCGCCCAGAGCACCGTCGCCTTGCTCCCGTGGCCCGCCTCCGACGGGACGCGCGCGTGAAGCGGCACGATCGCGGCCGCGCCGACGACGATCGGGTCGCCCGCGAGGAGGCTCGCGACCCGGCGCTCGAGCGGATCCTCGATCCGGTCGAAGTCGAAGCCCCCCACCGGCTCGCGCGCGACCGGCGGCGCGAGAACGAGGAGGAGCGCCGCGAGGCCGTTCATTCCTCCACCACCCGGACGGGCGCCCCGTCCGGCAGCAGGAAGAGGACCGATCGGCCGACGGCGAGCGCCGGCGCGGTGGCGTCGTCGCTCGCCAACGCCTCCCACTCCTCGGAGAGGAACCGCACGACGCGCGGGTCCGCGGGCTCCCGCTCCACGAGGCCGTCCTCGACCCAGGTGCCGTCGTCCACGCGGTAGAAGGTCCGGTCGGCCACCCGCCGGACCCGGAGCCGGTTGCCGGCGAGCAGGTCCTCGAAGGGGTTCGCGTCGCCGCTCTGCGCGTCGCGGAGGCTCCGGATGCGCCGGACGACCTCCGTCTCGGCGCGCGCGCTCGTGTGCGCGCGCCGCGCCACCATCTCGCCTCCCGCGCTCTGGAGCAGCGGCCGGCGGCGCATGCCGTTCAGGAGCCGCTGCTGGTCCGCCTCCTCGAGGACGAGAAGCGACGTGTGCGGGGTCACGATGCCGAACCGCCTCCCGAGATTCACGATCTCGTCCCGGTGGAGATCCGGCTTGTTCGCGCGCCGCGCGTCCTCGAGCAGGTGCCCGATGCGGCGTGCCGCCCAGAGGCGCGCGACCGAGGGGTCGCCGCCCTTCTCCCGCAGATCGACGGCGATCACGATCCCCACGCGCTCGCCGCCGACGGTGCCCGTGACGCGAATGCGTGCGGGCCCGGGCCGCGCGTACCGGCCGGCGACGAGGATCGCGTCGCCCGCCACCACGCGCACGTGCTCCGGGCAGAGGTCCATGGCGCCGTCCAGCTCCACCTCGACGTCGGAGATGGGAGCGCTGCGCGTCGACGCGACGAGGCGGAGCACGTCGTCGGAGAGCCGGCGGCTCCCGTACGCGCTGTCGCCGCGCCCCCGCTCCCCGATGCCGTCGAGCACGAAGGTGTCGGGCGCGTCGCCGAGGCCGCAGGCGCCCGTGCGGTTGCCGCGCTCGGACGCCGCGCGGGCAGCCTCGGCCGCGGCGTCCGCGTCCGCGGCGTCGCCGCCGTCCGTGAGGAGGATGATGCCCGCGCCGGGCCTGCCGCGCGCCGCGAGGTCGGCCGCGCCGCGCACGGCCGGCGCGAGCCGGGTGCGCCCGGCGAGCGGCTGGCGCGACAGGAGCGCCCGGACGTCCTCGCCCTCGCCCGGCCGCCGGAAGTCCGCGAGCAGCCGCGGCTCCGTGCCGAACGCGAGCAGCGCGTACCGGTCGTCGGGCCGGAGCGACGCCGTGGCCGCGGCCACCGCCGCCGCGGCCGACTCGAGTCCGTAGACGCCGGTCGAGTTCGACGTGTCCACCGCGAGCACGACGTCCTTCGGCGCCTTCTCCTGCGCCTCGCGCGCGAACGCGGCATCGATCGAGAGCACGAAGTAGCCCGGCTCGCCCGGGCGGCGGCAGCTGGCGAGGACGGCGCCGATCGGCGCGTCCTCCTCCGCGAAGTGCACCACGAGGTCGCGCGCGAGGTACGCGTCGCGCCCCGACAGCTCGAGCAGCGCCTCGCGCGCGCCGCGCCGCCGGATCGTCACGTCGTGCGTCGGGCTGAAGACCGCCTGCAGGCCCTTCTCCGTCCGGATCTCGACCGAGAGCGAGAACTCGGCGGCGGGCGCGCGGTTGAACCGCGCGGCGTCGAGCGGCACGACGAGGCGCCGCATCGGGCCCTCCGCGGAGAGCGGTTGGCGGTAGGCGAACCGGACCGCCGCATCGCCGCGCGCGGGCACCGGGAAGACGCGGCAGGAGTAGAGGTCCTTGCCGACGCACTCGAGGAGCGCCGGGTCGCGGCTGCGGCGCGTGATCTCGTCGTAGATCTCCCGCGCACGTTCGCGGCGGAGGAGGCTGCCCCCGAAGAACTCGCCGCCCATCTGGAGCTCGAGGCCGTCGGCCGCGGCGCCTTCGGGAAGCGGGAACAGGTACGTCGCCTCCCCGAGTCCGGAGCCGGGGTTGTAGAAGGTCTCTTCCACGACCACGCTCGCGACGCTCCCGTCGCAGCGCACCTTCGCGTCGTAGCGCTTCAGCGAGAGGGAGTTGAGGAGGGTCCCTGAACCCGCCTCCTGGGCGAGCGCGGGCAGGGCAAGCAGGCAGGCCGCGAGGAACGTGCGCATCCGAGAGCCTCCGCCGAGGGCGCCGGAACCCGGCACCGATCGTACCCTTGGATCCGCACGCCGCTCCGGGAATGTTACGAGGCCCAAGCCACGAGGCAGCGAAAGGCGGGCAGCGCCGCTCGCGGATCCGGGCCGCTGCCGGCCCGCCGGGGGCCGACTCCTCCGGCAGCGGGCGCAGGCGGAAGCCCGGAACCGGGCAACCGCGGAGGCGGGTCCCCCGGCCCCCCCCCGCTCCCTACGGCGCCGCCGCCAGCTCGGCGAGGGCCTTCATCGCCTTCTCGTCGGGGCGGTCGGGGTCGTAGCCGGTCTCATCCGCCTTCGGCTCGA
Organism: Planctomycetaceae bacterium; assembly: GCA_011525755.1. Taxonomy (GTDB): domain Bacteria; phylum Planctomycetota; class PLA2; order PLA2; family PLA2; genus PLA2. Next base: position 31,324 of record WYBS01000070.1, on the reverse strand, counting down.
TCTTCCGGAAGGAGATGAACGCCGAGAGGCGCACTTCGCGCTCGAGATCCTTGGCGCAGAGCTCGGCGAGCTTTCCCAGATGCGCCTTCGTGCCATGCGCCTCGGCCGCCTCGGCCGCCGCCTCGCGGACGCGCGGCGACGGGTTCTCGCACAGGTCCGCCCACGTGGACGCCGTCGGGTAGCGCTCGCAGTAGAAGGGCGCGATGGCGATGAGATCCTCGTCGTCGGTGCTCCGGCGGAGGACCCCCGCCGCCCGCAGCGTGTGCGAGGAACCGATGGCGACGAGCATGCGAAACGCCGTGCGCTTGTCCTCCTGCGCCTCGTACCACTCCCACGCCGCGCGATCGACGGCGCCGCCGAGGTCCGCCTGCCGCGCCCGCTCGAGGATCCCCCGCGCCCCCTCCTCGTCCCCGCCCTCGAGCGCCGGCCGGATGTCCGGAACCGGGATCCCGGGGGGGGCCTCCTCGCCCGCCTCGAAGGGCTCGCCGCGGAGGAAGCGCGCGCGGTTCCCGCAGAAGCGCTTCTCGGCCCCGGAAAGACCCTCCGCCAGCTCGTCGAGGAGGTCGGCCGATGCGCGCTTCTCCCGCGGATCGAGGAGCGCGTTCTCTCGGACCGCGAGGGTGAGGTAGTAGCGGCGCGCATCCCCCTTCTCCGCCTTCGCGAGCTCGAGGTAGGCCCGGCTCCGGTCGGGCGCGTGGGCGAGCTGCGCCGCCTCCTCGAACCGGCCGGCCTCCATGAACTCCACGTAGCGGATCCGGTCGCGCTGGACGCGCGCGACGAGCGAGTCGCCGTCCTTCTCGAGCACGGCGTCGTAGTCCGCGGACGCGGGCGACGGCGCGTTGTCGAGCCGTGCCCGCAGCTCCCGCGCGAGCAGCGCGAGGATCGAGCCGCCCGTGGCCAGCGTGCCGTCGACGCCGGGCACGCCCGCAAGCCACGGGGCGCTCCGGTCGTGGTGGTCGCGCAGGAACTCGAGAACCTCGGCGTGGCACTGGACGCTCTTCCGGCCGAGCCCGCGCGCGAGCGGCCGGAACTCGAGCTCCGGACGGTCGTCGGTCATCGGTTCCGCGTCCTCGACCGCGGCCCTGAGCGCGGCGCCCGAGACGACGTGCGCGCCGAGGAGGTGCGGTCCGTCCTCGACCGCCGCGAACCGGAGGTCCTCGAGCACCTTCGCGGTGTTCACGCGCATCACGAGCTGCCCCGGATCGATGCGCGGCTCCGCGTCGGTCCCGAGCACCAGCACGGCGTGGGGGAAGTACCAGAGGGAGACGTGCGGGAACGCGGCGACGGCCGACTTGACGAGCATCCGGAAGTCGTCCCCGGAGACCCCCTGCGGCGGGATCCACTGGCAGCAGATGCCCCCGGGCTTCAGCGCGGACCGCGCGAGCTCGTAGAACTCCTTCGTGTAGAAGTGGACCGCCTGCGGCGTGTAGGGCATGAGGGGCTCGAGCGTGATCACGTCGAACGTGCCCGCCGTCCGGACGTAGGTCCGCCCGTCCGCCACCACGCGCTTCACGCGCGGGTCCGCGAGCACGTTCCGGTTCTCCGCCTCGAAGTAGGGCGCGACGTCGTACACGCCCGGCTCGATCTCGACGCAGACGATCTCCTTCGCCTCCGCGTGGCACGCCACGGCGCCCGCCGTCGTCCCGGTCCCGAACGCGATCACGAGGACCCGCTCGGGGGCCGGGTGGAGGAGCATCGGCAGGTGCCCCTGCATGCGCATGTACGCGTAGTGGGCGCCCGTCTCGGCGGCGCTGAACCCGTCGAGGTAGAGGCGGCGCGTGGCATCCGGGACCTCCTCGACGACCGCGACGTCGCACATCCGGCCGGGGTCCGCGTGGAGGAGGCGGCGCGGCTTCCCCGAGCGCAGGACGTGGGAGCGCTCGACGAGCGGCGTCCCGAGCCCCGCCGCGAGGCACAGGGCCACGAGCGCGACGGCCGCGCCGCCCGCGAAGGCCCATTCGCGAAGTCCGCGGGCGAACGCCACGGCGGTCCCCGCGAGGAGCAGGACCGCGCCCAGGGCGGCGATCGTCTTCGGCGCCCCGAGGGCGGGCAGGAGGGCGAACGCCACGATCGGCGGCGCGAGCACCGCCCCGAAGGTCGATACCGCGTAGACGACACCCGTGTGGAGGCCGATCGATTCGCGGTCCGCGAGCGTGATCCGCGCGACGACCGGCATGAGCATGCCTGCGCAGAAGGTCGCCGGCAGCACGACGACGAGCGCCGTCCAGAAGAGCCTCGCCGCGTATGCGGAGTCGATCGCGTCCTTCAGCTTGTAGCCCTCCCGCATCGTCTCGAGCGAGTCGCCGAGCGGGGTGACGAAGAGGAACGTCGCGAGCGCGAGGACCGCCTCGACGAGCAGGATCCGCGCGAGCAGCCGGCGCGGGTTCCTCGCGAGGAGCGCGAGCGCCGTCCCGCCGAGCGCGCCCGCGCCGAGCCCGAGCAGGTAGGCCGCGAGCATGAGCCCGAAGGCGATCGTGAACCCCTCGAGGTAGTAGACGAGCACCCGGAACCACGCCATCTCGAGGCCCAGGGCGGCGAAACCCGCGAGGAAGAACGCGAGGAGGATCGCGGGCTCCGCGTCGCCGAGGGGGCGCGTGGGCGGCGCCTCCTCGTCGGGCACATACACGCTCCGCTCGCCCGCGAGCATCGCCAGCACCCAGAACCCGACGCCGAGCGCGAGGTTGAGCACGGCGGCGAACCGGGTCGCTCCCGGGAGTCCGAACGCCTCGAGCAGCACGACGGCGGCGAGCAGGGCGCCGAGGACCGCGCCGAGCGTGTTGACGCCGTAGAGACTTCCGAACGCGCGCGTGGCGCGCTGGGTGGTGTCGGACGCGGCGCGCGCGAGCACGGGCAGCGTGCCGCCCATCAGCGCCGCGGGCAGCGACAGGAGCGCGAAGGAGCAGAGCCAGGGCTCCGCGGCGAGCAGGCCGCCGGCGAGATCGAGGAGCGAGTCGAACGCGAGCGCGTAGACGCCGATCCCGATCTCGAGGACGCCGTACCAGCGCAGCGGCCGCCGCGAGGCGTCGGCGCGCCACCCGACGAGGAGCGCGCCGGCCGCGAGGCCGAACATGAACGCCGAGAGGACGGCCGAGGCGGCGGACGTGGCGGAGCCGAGGACGAGCGCGAGGCGCCGCGCCCAGACGACCTCGTAGACGAGCGCGGTGAAGCCCGAGAGGAGCACCGCCGGGTAGAGGGCCCAGAGCGGGAACGGGTAGCGGAAAGGTCCTCGGCCCACTTCTCCCCCGTGAGGCCTCCCCCGGAGACTAGATACGGCCGGACAGACGGATGGCCTTCAGTCGCTCGCGCTCCTTGCGGCGCCGGCGTTCGCTCGGCTTCTCGTACACGGCGGCCCGTTTCATCTCCCGGGTCACGCCCTCGTTGTTGCAGATTTTTCTCAGCCGGCGCAGCGCCTTTTCAAGCGGCTCGTTGGCCTTGACCTGGACCTTCACCATCCGTTTGTTCGAACCCTCCTGAAATGTCTCCTAGGGAAACATTCATAGTATGGTCGGCCGGGGGGACGGTCAAGCTGAGCGATTCCTGATACTGGGCCCCGTCCACTATCGTGATTCCGAGTCTCACCCGGCGCCGTCCGTGCCGCTCGAGCCATCAAGTGGCACCGGCCGCCGGTCGAAAACCCGGTCGTGGAACCGTCTTCGATTCAACCCGGGAAACCCGCGCGCCCGGTCGTCGGCCTCGACAAGCCGTGCCGGAAGTGCGGCAGGCCGATCTACTTCAGGTACAAGGGCCCCGTCGAGGGCCTGTGCGGCCGATGCACCGACGCGCACAGGAAGCCGAGGCCGCTCCCCAGGAACAGCCGGCGCATCGGCTTCTTCCGCAGGGGGCCCCGGACCGCCGGCTCCACGGCCTCCTTCGTCGTGGTCCTCCTCTGCCTCGCCGCGTTCGTCGCCTACCTGATCTACCGGTACGTCCTGTAGGCGCCTCCCCCCGGGCCCCCCTCCCTTCCGCACCTTCGGCGCGCCCGCGGACCGTTCGCGTCGCCTCGGCCCCAAAACGCCAAGGCGGGGAAGAACCTCCGTCCGGGGCGCGTCCACTAGTTGTCGGAAGAACGTGGTACCCCGTTGCCACGGGACCGAAGCCCGGTACCTTGGCGTCCAGGAGGTAGGCAGATGCGGAAGGGCCTCTGGCTCACGGCGGTCTTCGTGTGCGCGTTGGCCGCGGGACCGGTGTTCGGGCAGGGAGCGGACGAGGAGCTCGTCGACATCAGGCTCACGAAGGAGCTGCAGCTCTCCGAGTTCCTCGAGAACATCAGCAAGGCGACCAACAGGCCGATCCTCTACGACCCGAACAGCCAGAAGCTCCAGAAGGGCTCGACCCTCGGGGCGAACCTGACCCACCGGGTCCCGAAGAACCGGCTCTTCGACACGTTCCGCGCGATCCTCGCCTTCTACGAGCTCACGCTCATCCCGATCGGGCCCAAGGGCTACGAGATCTACCTCGCGATCGATTCGCGCTCGACCAACAACCTCGTCAAGAACAAGGCCGTCTACGTCGACTACAAGGACCTCCCGCAGTTCGAGGACAACGACGGCCTCTACATCAGCTGCGCGATCCCGATCCGGAACATCGAGAACCTGACGATGCTCCGGACCGCGCTCTCGACGATGGTCACGCCGGCGGGCATCGGGCGCGTCCACGAGGTGCCCGGCTCGCAGAGCATCATCATCATGGACTACGCGCCGACGGTCTCCGCCATGGCGCAGCTGATCCGGCAGATGGACGTGCGGCCGGAGGGCAAGCAGGTCGTCCTCAAGTTCATCGAGCTCAGCTACGCGTACGCGGACGAGGTGGCGGACATCATCACCCAGCTCGTCGAGGCGCAGCGCGAGGCCGCCGCCCCGGTCGCACGGGGACAGGCCGCCGCCGGCGTGCCGACGTCGCCCGAGCCGCGGATCATCGCGTACGAGCCGCGCAACGCGCTCGTGATCGCCGCCACCGAGGAGGACTACAACCTGATCTCCGAGCTGATCGGGAGGTTCGACCAGGAGGCGCCTCCCGCCTCGATGGTCGAGGTCGTGCGGCTCTCCCACGTCGAGGCGGAGGACGTCGCCGACACGCTCACCCAGGTGCTCGAGGGGCTCGGCACCGCGCTCACGGGCCCGGGGCCGGGCCAGCCGGTGCAGCCGGGGCAGCAGCGGCCGACGCAGCAGGGGATCCGGCGCACGGGCGGCCAGGGCGACGAGTACGAGCCGCAGGTCGTGCCCGACCCGGTCTCGAACTCGCTCATCCTCGCCGCGAACCGGCGGACGATCATCGCGCTCAAGGACATCATCGCCCAGCTCGACATGCCGAAGGACCAGGTCCTCCTCGAGGCGACGCTCATCAGCCTCACGAGGACGGACGACTTCCAGCTCGGCGTCGAGCTCACGGGCATCGACACGGGCGGCCTCACGAGCGACGACGCCTCCGGCTTCGGCGTGACGAACTGGGGCCTCTCGACGTTCGAGGACACGGACAACGACGGGATCCCCGACATCAACGTGCCGACGAGCCTCACCGACCCGGGCGGCGGCCTCGTGGCCGGCATCTTCCGGAGCGGCGGCATCCCCGTCCTCCTCCAGGCGGTCCAGCGGCTCAACAACGCGAAGATCCTCTCGATGCCGTCGGTCGTGACGTACGAGAACGCCTCCGCGACGATCAAGTCCGAGCAGCAGCAGCCCGTGAGCGAGCAGACGGAGCTCTCGTCGGGCTCGCTGAGCTCGGGATTCCAGGATTACGTCAACGCGGGCGTCACGCTCACGGTGTCGCCGCACATCAGCGCGGACAACTACCTGCGGCTCGAGATCGAGCTCGAGGTGTCGTCCTTCATCGGCAGCTCGTCCGCCGCCGGCCTGCCGCCGCCGCGGATCGTGAACAACCTCGTGAGCACCGTGGCGCTCCCGAACGGCTACACGGTCGTGATGGGCGGGCTCATCGGGGAGGAGGAGACCCTCAGCGAGGACAAGATCCCGCTGCTCGGCGACATCCCCGTCCTCGGCTACCTCTTCAAGAACAAGACGCGCCGGAAGGTCCACCGGAACCTGTTCATCTTCGTGACGCCGCACATCCTGCGGCAGCGCGGGGTCTCCTTCGACGAGCTGCACCGCCAGAGCTGGATCTCCAAGATGAAGGCGGACGAGCTGATCGAGGTCGTCGAGATCTTCAACGAGAACTTCCGCGACGACCCCCGGTACAAGAGCCCCGACGAGGCGGGCATCGCCGAGATGGACATCGGCTCGTTCATCGACGCGGGCCGCTTCCAGGAGGTGCCGCCGGACATCGCCCTGCAGGAGGTCCAGCGGCTCCGGAGCCGGGCGGCCGCCAAGAAGTAACTCGCGCCGCCCCAACGGGTTAAGGGAGGGGGCTCCGGGGGCCGGAGCGCCGTCCCGTGCTAGAATCGGCCTCTTGCGGACGGATTTCGTCCGCGCGGCGTCCAAGGAGCGTAGCGTCGATGCGCGAGCTGATCCGCGAGTTCATCCGGAAACACGAGCTGCTCGATCCCGAGCGGCTGGAGGAGGTCTTCCGCCTCGAGGAGGAGAGCGGCCAGACCTTCGAGCGGATCATGCTCCACAAGGGCTACATGTCGGAGAACGACCTCCTCCGGACGCTCGCCTTTGCCCTCGAGCTCCCCTACCTCCCCTCCCTCTCGGACCAGCTCGTCCCGGACGACTTCGTGGGCAACGTGCCCGTCGGCTTCGCGCGCAACTACGCGCTCGTCGGCGTCGGCCGCGAGAACGGCGCCATGCGGGTGGCGACGGCCTTCCCGCTCGACACGCACCCGATGGACGACCTCGCCTCGATGGTCCAGTGCGAGGTGGAGCCCGTCCTCGCGCCGCGCGCCGAGATCACTTCGCTCATCAACCGCGCCTACAAGAACAAGGCGGGCGGCCTCGTCGACGAGACGATGGAGGGCCTCCGGGAGGACGACATCCTCAAGGAGGCGGCGGCGATCGACGAGTCGGAGGACCTGCTCGCGACCGCGAACAAGGCGCCGATCATCCGCCTCGTCAACATGATCCTCTTCAACGCGCTCAAGATGCGCGCGAGCGACGTGCACTTCCAGCCCTTCCCGGACCGCCTCCAGGTGCGGTACCGGATCGACGGCGTCCTCTACGACATGGAGGCGCCGCCGAAGAAGGTGCAGGACGCGATCCTCTCCCGCCTCAAGGTGCAGGGCGGGATGGACATCGCGGAGCGCCGGATGCCGCAGGACGGCCGCGCGACCGTGAAGATCGGCGACGCCGACGTCGACATCCGCATCTCCGCCGTGCCGACGAACTACGGCGAGCGCATCGTGCTCCGCCTCCTCGACAAGAGCGCCCGGCTCTACTCGCTCGAGGAGATCGGGCTCGAGTCGGACAACCTGAGGATGGTCGAGCACTACATCCAGTACCAGCACGGCATCATCCTCGTCACCGGCCCCACCGGCTCGGGCAAGTCCACGACGCTCTACGCCGCCCTCCAGAAGGTCAACTCCTCGCAGGAGAACGTGATCACGCTCGAGGACCCGATCGAGTACCACATCGCGGGCATCAGCCAGATCCAGATCAACGAGAAGAAGGGGCTCACGTTCGCCAAGGGGCTCCGCCACCTCCTGCGCCAGGACCCGGACATCATGATGGTCGGCGAGATCCGGGACGTGGAGACCGCGCGCATCGCGATCCAGGCCGCGCTGACCGGCCACCTCGTCTACTCCACGCTGCACACGAACGATGCCGCGAGCACGGTCACGCGCCTCGTGGACATCGGCATCGAGCCCTACCTCGTCGCCTCGTCGGTCATCTGCGTCATCGCCCAGCGCCTCGTCCGCCGCATCTGCCCCGCGTGCCGCGAGGAGCACGAGCCGACGCCCGAGGAGCTCCGCGACCTGAAGCTCATCGGCCTCTCCATCTCCGACTTCCCGACCGGGCGGCTCTACCACGGCCGCGGCTGCCCGAGCTGCTTCAACACCGGCTACACCGACCGGACCGGCATCTACGAGATCATGCCGGTCGACGACGCGCTCAAGGACCAGATCATCGAGCGGAAGAGCTCGAGCGTGGTCAAGCGGACGGCGATCGAGCGCGGCTGCCGCACCCTCCGCATGGACGGCGCGCAGAAGGTCCTGAAGGGCGTGACCACGCCCGCCGAGGTCCTCCGCGTGACCCAGCTCGACTCCTTCTGATGCCGATCTACGAGTACAAGGGCTACGACCCCTCCGGCGGCGCGAAGGCGGGCATCGTCGACGCCGACACCCCGCGCGAGGCGCGGTCGCGGCTCCGCGACCAGAACGTGCTCGTGACCGAGCTCGTCCTCTCTGACGTCTCCGCCGAGACGTCGGGGCAGAAGACGGCGAGGCCGCGCACGTCGCTCAGGCGCATCTTCCGCTTCGAGAAGCGCCTCAAGGGGGGCGCCGCGCTCCCCATCTACACGCGGCAGCTCGCCACGCTGCTCCGCTCGGGCATCCCGCTCGCCCAGGCCCTCGGCGCGCTCATCGAGCAGGTGGAGCACCGGGACATCGAGGTGATCCTCCGCGACGTGCGCGAGCAGGTCGTGCGCGGGAAGAGCTTCGGCGAGGCGCTCGCGCTCCACCCGCGGCTCTTCGACGACCTCTTCGTGAACATGGTCAAGGCGGGCGAGGCGTCGGGCAACCTCGACGCCGTGCTCACGCGGCTCGCCGACTACCGGGTGCGGCAGCAGAAGGTCAGCGGCAAGGTCAAGACCGCGCTCATCTACCCGGCGATCATGCTGTTCGTCGGAGCGGGCGTCGTCATCTTCCTCGTCAACTTCGTCGTCCCGAAGCTGATCGCGATCGCGAAGGCGCGCGGGACCGAGCTGCCGTGGATGACGCGCGTCCTCGATTGGACGTCGCGCTTCCTCCAGGGCAACGGGACGTGGCTGCTGTTCCTCGTCTTCGGCCTCTGGATCGTCTGGCGCTACGCGCTCCTCTCGCAGCCGCACATCCGCTTCTGGTTCGACTCCTTGAAGCTCCGGCTCCCCGTCGTGGGCGACCTCTTCAAGAAGCAGATCGTGAGCCGCTTCGCGGTCACGATGTCGACGCTCCTCCGGTCGGGCGTGACCGTGCTGGAGTCGCTCGCGATCGTCAAGACGATCCTCGACAACAAGCTCATGGAGCGCGTCCTCGAGGACGTGCGCACGCGCATCCTCGAGGGAGCGGACATCGCGACGCCGCTCAAGAAATCGGGCGTCTTCCCGCCGGTCGTCGGCTACATGGTCGCGGTCGGCGAGCAGACCGGCCAGCTCGAGGAGATGCTCGAGCGGGTGGCGCAGGCGTACGAGGAGGAGATCGAGACCTCGACGACCCGCGCGCTGGCCGTCCTCGAGCCGATGCTGATCGTCGGCCTCGCGTTCGTCGTCGGCTTCATCGTCATCTCCGTGATGCTCCCCATCCTCGAGACCTCCACGTCCATCCAGCGAAGGTGAGAACCATGCAACACAACCGCAAGGACCGCGGCTTCACGCTCGTCGAGATCATGGTCGTCGTCGTGATCGTCGGCCTACTCGCCGCCTTCGCGGGGCCGAGGATCTGGGCGATGCTCGGCTTCGGGCAGAGAAGCATCGCGCAGGCGAAGTGCAAGGAGTACTACGACGACGCGATGAACTGGCGCACGATGAGCGACGGGAAGAAGCTGCCGGAGAGCCTCGAGGAGATGGAGCAGCCGATCCGGCCCGGGGAGCCCGACTTCACGAAGATCGTGGACGACCCGTGGGGCAACAAGTACGTCCTCGAGAAGGAGGGCAACAAGATCCGCATCCTCTGCTGGGGCCCGGACGGCCAGGAGGGAACCGACGACGACATCATGTACCCCGAGGAGAAGGAGTAGGCGCCGGTGCGCGCACGCGACGCGAAGGACGGTCCCCCCTTTGCGGCCTTGCGCCCCGGCGTCCGTCCCGAGGCCGCGTTCACGCTCATCGAGCTGGTCGCGGTCCTCGTCCTCGTGGGGCTCCTCCTCGCGTTCTCGCCCCGGGCGTTCGGCTTCCTCGTCGCGGAGAAGGAGCTCGAGAGCGAGGTGAGCCGCCTCGCGACGACCATCGACTTCGTGAAGAGCCAGGCGGTCCTCGACCAGTGCGCCTACGCGATCCACGTGAACACGGAGGAGATGAGCTGGGCGGTGCAGATCCCGCGCGAGGAGGAGGAGGAGTCGAACGACCCCGACAAGGAGCCGGTGAAGATCCTCGTCTTCGACGAGGAGATGCCGCCGGAGGAGCTCGACTGGCACAAGCTGCCGGACGGGGTCTCGCTCGAGTTCTACGAGGGCCGCACGCCGTTCAAGGGCCGCTACGCGATCACGTACGCGCCGGACGGCACGTGCCCCGCCCACACGCTGGTCCTCGAATCGAACCGCATCTCCTCCCTCGACGAGGAGGACCGGGTCCGCACGATCCGCGTGAGCTTCAGCGGGCTCGTCTCGCTGAGCCCCGGTCGCGAGATCGGCGAGTTCAAGCTGACCGAGGCGGAGCTCGGCCGGTGACCGCCTCCCCCCCGCGCCCCCCCGCTTCGCGCCGCGAGAGCGGCCTCACCCTGCTCGAGGTCGTGATCGCGCTCCTCCTCTTCGCGATGATCGCGATCTTCCTCCTCGAAGGCCACTCCCGGGCGGCGGACGCCGTCCTGCGCATGCAGGTCGAACGCGAGATGGCGGAGCTCCTCCGCCTGCGCCTCGACCTCGCGTCGCTCGAGCACGAGGAATACCGCGAAGGCACGACGGAGGGCACCTTCCCGGCGACGGTCTCGCGCCGCATCGTGGACGAGGAGAAGGTCCTCGGCGCCCGCTACTCCGGCTACCGCTGGGAGGTGACGATCAGCGCCGCGCTCGGCGCGGGCGCGTCGGGCAAGGTCGAGGTGCAGGACGACCGCACGTACGAGCCGCTCTTCGGCGAGGAGGGTTCGGTCGCGACGGGCGCGGATGGCGAGGAGGACGAGGCTTCGGTCATGCAGGCCGAGGACATCGACCGCATGCTTCTCATCGAGGTGACGGTCTACCCGCCGGGCTATGACCCCCTGGAGGCGGGCGAGAACGGGCTCCAGCCGCGCTCCGCGTGGACCGCGGTCTACCTTCCTCCGGACCAGGAAACGGGGGGGGCCGGGGGGACCCGATGACGCGCCGCGGCTTCACGCTCCTCGAGGTCGTCCTCGCGACGACGCTCTTCGCGCTCCTCATGAGCAGCTACTACGCGATCTTCATGAACGTGAGCGAGCTCGAGGAGTACGCGCGGTCGCAGCGCGCCTTCTCGGCCGTCGGGCCCGCCGTGCTGAACCTGATCGAGGACGACATCCAGAGCCTCTACACCCACCCGCGCGCGGGAAACGCCTTCCCGTTCCGCGGCGAGGACGGGTCCCGCGGCAGCCAGCCCGCGGACACGATGAACTTCGTCACGATGCGCCCGTCGATCCACAAGGAGGAGTTCTTCGACCGGAAGAACCACCTCTCGAGCCCGGTCACGGAGACCGGCTACCGCCTCGCGCGTGGCGCGGGGGACGTGCGGCGCCTCTACCGGCGCGAGAGCTACTACCCGGACGGGACGCCGCTCCAGGGGGGCGACTACTACGAGGTCTACGACCGCGTCCTCGCTTTCGACGTGCTCTACGTGGGATATCCCGCCGAGGAGGAGGAGCGCCGCTCGCAGGAGACGCTCGGCCAGCACCGGCTCGACACGTTCGAGAGCTGGAACTCGGAGGAGCGCCGCGCGATGCCGACGGCGATGGTGGTGACGCTCACCGTCGAGCCGCCGAGCCTCGGCACCGGGGCGCCCCGCGAGGCCGCCTTCGAGGCGGCCCGCCCGCAACGCACGTTCGTGCGCATCGTCCAGTTCGTGCAGGCCGACGACGTCCTGCCGCCGAAGGCGTCGGGCGGCCCGCAGCAGCCGGGCACCACGCCCGGGACCCAGCCGGGCCGATGAGCCTCCCGCACCTCCGCGACCTCCCCGTGCCCGCGCTGCCCGGGGCCTTCGCCGCCGCGGGCGTGCGCGGCGCCGCCATCGTGGCGCGCGACGTCGCGCTCGCGATGCACCAGCGGCACGCGCTGCGCTGGGAGGAACTCCCCCTCGGCCGCGAGGCGCGGGGAAGACTCGAGGCGCGCTTCCGGTTCGGCCCGCTCCTCGGGGAGCCGGCCGTCGCGGTCGCCGCGGACGGCACGCGGAAGTACGTGTTCCCGGCGCTCGACGGCGCCGCCGTCGAGGTCGTGCTCATCCGGAACCTGAAGGCCGTGACCCTCTGCCTCTCGTCGCAGGCGGGCTGCGCCCTCGGATGCACGTTCTGCGCGACGGCCGCCCTCGGGCTGCGGCGCAACCTCACGCCCGGCGAGATCCTCGAGTCCCTTGCGCGCGCCGGGAAGGACGCCGGCGTGCGCGTGAGCGACGTGATCTTCATGGGCCAGGGCGAGCCGCTCCACAACTACGACGCGGTGATGGACGCCTGCACGAACCTCAACCACCATCACGGCCCCTCGCTCTCGAAGAGACGCATCTCGGTCTCGACGGCCGGGCTCACGCCGCGGATCCGCCGGTACGCCGCGGAGCGCCGGCCGTGGCGCCTCTACCTCTCGCTCCACTCCGCCGTCGAGGAGACGCGTGAGCAGCTGATGCCCATCGCCCGCGTGCACCCGCTTCCGGACCTCCTCGACGCGATGCGCGAGTACCAGCAGCTCTGCGAGGTGCCGTGGGTCACCCTCCAGTACGTCGCGATCCCCGGCGTGAACATGGACGACCGCCATGTCGATGCGCTGCGCGAACGCCTCGCCGGGCTGCGGGCGATCCTCGACGTGATCCCGTGGAACGACATCGGCGGACCCTACCGCGCGCCGACGTGGGCGGAGGTGCGGGACTTCCGGAACCGCCTGATGGGCCTCGGCTGCCCCGTGAAGACCCGGTACAGCGCGGGAAAGCAGGACGGCATGGGCTGCGGCCAGCTCACCGCGGGCCTCCTCGCGCTGGCGCCCAAGGGGGGCCACATCGACGCCCCGTGGGGGATCTACACGGACTAGGCTTCAGGCTGCCGGGCGGAGGAGACGAGGGCCCCCGGACCCCCCCGACACCCGCTCGGAAGGAACGGTAGGATGCCGGGCATGCGCGCGCTCCTGCCGGCGGCCCTCCTCCTCGCCACGCTCGGATGCTCCTCCGGGATCGACGTCCGCGGCGGCGGCGCCGACCCGAGCTACGATTTCGGGCCGCTCGAGACGTACGGGTGGATGCCGCACGAGGAGGCCGGCGACCCGAGGATCGACCAGGAACGCCTCGACGCGCGCGTCCGCGCCGGCGTGGACGAGGGGCTCTCGGCGAAGGGCTACCGCCTCGCGACCGGGGACGCGGACTTCCTCGTCGGCTACCGCGCCGTGCTCGGCCGGGAACGCACGGTCGACACGGGGCCGGCCTACGAGGGGATCTGGACCGAGAACCACACGCCCCGTCCGGCGACGGACGCCGCGTCCGTCGACAAGGTCGAGACGGAGGGCACGCTCGTCCTCCGGATCTTCGACGGGAAGAGCCGGCGCCTGGTGTGGGAAGCGGCCGCCGACACCGAGATCGACCCGAAGAGCGGCCCCCTCGCCCCCACCGCCGAGGACAAGGTCCGCGTCGCGATCCGGAAGATGCTCGACCGCTTCCCGCCGTAGCGCCGCGCCCCGCCTCACCCCGCGAGCGAGAGCACGACATCGACGAGGATGAGCAGCACGATCATCCACTCGAGGAACTCCATGCGCCGCGTCGAGGCCCGGTCGAAGAGCTTTCCGTACACGCTCTCGATCGCCTCCAGCTTCCGCTGGATCGAGCCGTGCCACTCCGCGAGATGGAAGCGGCCGGCGGCGAGCCGGTAGAGCCGCGAAAGGTACTGGTCGCCGAGCAGCTTCAGCGCGTTCCGGACCCGCTCGTAGAGGAGCGCGCCGTCGACCTGCATCCGGCCGATCCGCCGCACGTCGAGCGGCACGAACGGGAGCCGGAATCGTTTCGAGCTCACGGCCTCGTAGCAGCGGTCGAGGGAGCGGTCGAGCTTCCCGTCGAGCAGCCGCATCTCGAGGAGCTGCGTGTTCACGTACTCGAGGACGGAGCAGGCGTCCTCCGCATCCTCGTCGAAGACGAGCGCCGCGTTCCAGTCCACCAGCGTGAGGTCGCTCACGCCGTACGCGATCCGGGCCGAGAGCGCGTCCTGCACCTCGTCCGCGGAGAGCTCGGCCCGCTCGCCGCGGAGGATCCGCGCGAGTTCCGCCCCGTGCGCCCCGAGGAGATCCGCGGGGAGCGTCGGCGGGTCGAGCTCAGCGATCCGGTAGACGACGTAGTCCTCGGCGAGCGCCGCGAGATGCGGGTTCGTGACCGCGGCCCGCACCGCCTCCAGGAGCCCGGTGATCCGCAGCTTCGCGTCCTCGACGAGGGGCCCCGTCTCCTCCTCCATCGCGGCGGAGAGCGGGATCAGCCCCTCGAACGGGCCCTCGAGCGGCACCGTGTAGCGGATCGACGCGGCCCCGAAGTCGAAGAGCACCGCCTCGGCTCCCTCGTGCGTGCTCCGCCCGCCGATCGGCAGCGCCGGCACGCCCAGCCGCACGCGGAGCGGCGGCTCCTCGTACTGGAAGTAGCGCGGCGCGGGCCGGCGGTGGCGGACGACCGCGGGCTCGGCCGGCACCGTCAGGAGGTGCGCCGCGGCGTCGAGGTCGATCACCTGGCCGACGTCGTACGCGAAGTAGAGGTACCCCGTTCCGCGGGTGACGCGCACGCATCGAGTCTACGCGGGGGGGAAAGGGGCTCCGGGGAAGGGGGGACGCGGCGCCCGGCCGCGCTACCGGGCGGATCAGCACTGCGCCGCGGGGACCGGCTCCGGCTCCTTGGCCGGGGCGGGCGCCGGAGCGGCCGCGGGCTCGGGAAGAAGGCCCTTGAGGATCTCCTTCGCGCCCTCGGTGTCGCCCTCGGCGAGGCACCGGTCGAGGTCCGAGAGCTTCTTCATGCGGGTCTCCTCGCGCACGCGGAGGTCCTCGAAGGCGAGGGCCACCTCCTTCAGGTAGTCGCGCTGGCGGAGGTTGAGCTTCCGGTCGGTCTCTCCCCGCACGAGCGCGCGGATCGCGCGCTCGAGCGCGATCGCGGGCCCGGCGAACCGGTGCGTCAGGTAGATGGCGAGGACGCCGAGCGTGACGGCGCTCACGATGAACTGTGCCGCGGTCACGCGATAGAGGAAGTTGCGCACGGCCTCGCCGCTCATGAGCTCCAGCGCCTCGTCGCTCTTCACGTACTTGACCGCGACCGCGCAGATGAGGCAGATGCCCGCGAGCACCGCGACGATCTGCAGCGCGGTACCGAGTTGCGAGCGCGAGTCCACGACGTAACGCCACCTGCGGAGGAGCTTCATGCTGCTCCCTCTTCGGCGTCCGGGGTGCCCAGGCTGAATCTCCCCCGGGGGAGACCCCTCCCCGGGCCCCTCCCCTTTCGCGGGTCAGCGGGGAAGAAGGACGTCCTTGCCCACGAACGGCACGAGCACGTCGGGGATCCGGACGGAGCCGTCCTCCTGCTGGCCGTTCTCGAGGATCGCCACGAGGATCCGCGGGGACGCGATCACCGTGTTGTTCAGCGTGTGGCAGAAGCGGACCTTCCCGTCGGCGCCGCGGTAGCGGAGGTTGAGGCGGCGCGCCTGGTAGTCGTAGTACCGGCTCGCGCTGTGCGTCTCGCCGTAGCCGTTCCTGCCGGGCATCCACGTCTCGATGTCGTAGGTGAACGACTGGGAGCGGCCGAGGTCGCCGGCGCAGAGGGCGACGACCCGGTACGGGAGCCCGAGCGCCTGGAGCACGTCCTCCGCGTTCCCGAGGATCTCCTCGTGGAAGCGGCGGCTCTCGTCGGCGTCGTGCCGGCAGACCACGACCTGCTCGACCTTCATGAACTGGTGCACGCGATAGAGACCGCGGGTGTCCTTGCCGTGCGTCCCCGCCTCGCGGCGGAAGCACGCGCTGTACCCCGCGTAGCGGAGGGGCAGCTTCGCCTCCTCAAGGATCTCGCCCGCGTGGACCGCGGTGACGGGGACCTCGGACGTGCCGATGAGCCAGCCGTCGTCGCGTGTGCACTCGTAGGCCTGATCGGCGCCGAGCGGGAGGTAGCCGGTGCCCTCCATCGCCTCGCGCTTCACGAGGAGCGGCGGGGCGTGCGGGACATAGCCGCGCGACGCCACGAGTTCGAGCGAGAACCGAAGCACCGCGAGCTCGAGGAGGACGAGATCCCCCTTGAGGAAGTAGGTGCGCGTGCCCGCGACCTTGGCGGCGCGCTCCATGTCGACGAGGCCGAGCCGTTCCGCGAGCGCGAGATGGTCCTTCGGCCCGAAGTCGAACGCGCGGGGCTCGCCCCATCGGCGCACCTCCCGGTTCTCCGCGGCGGTGAGCCCGGGCGGGACCTCCGGATCGGGGAGGTTCGGGATCTCGAGGTGCAGGGGGCGCATCTCCGCCTCGAGGGCGGCGATGCGCTCGTCGAGAGGCTTCAGCCTCTTCCCGAGATCCTTGCTCCGCTCGATCGCCTTCGCCTTCTCCTCGCCCTTGAGCGAGGGGACCGACTTCGACAGCCGGTTCTGCTCGGACGCGGTGTCGTCGCGCTCCTGGCGCGCGGCAAGGGCCTGCCGGTCGAGGTCGAGGAGCCGGTCGAGATCGACCCGGAGGCCGCGGAGCTGGATCCCGTTACGGACCTCCTCCGGGTGCTCGCGGATGAAGCGCAGGTCGAGCATGGTTGCGCCGCTCAGCCGCGAGCGGCGTCTCCCATGCTACCGCACGCGCCCAGTGCGCACCGGTGCAGCGAGCGATGCGTGCACCCGGCGAGGAGAAGCGCGAAGCGGCAGGACTTCGACATGGGCATCGACCCGATGGGGCCGGCGTGCGGATTCTACAGGAGCCCCCTCGCGCGCCCGCGGGCGAGGAAGCGACGGAGTCCCTCCTCCTCGCGCGGACCGATGCGGTACCGGATGCGGTCGCGGAGGTAGCGCTCCATCGCCCCGGCGGGTAGCCCGAGCCCCGCCTCGCGCGCGTAGCGGGCGAGCTCCTTGCTCCCGCGCCGGTACGCCTCCTCCAGCGCCGGCTCCGCGCGCGGGTCTCCGTACCAGGCCGCGAAGACGAACGGGAGGCCCGTCCAGCGCGTCCACTCCTCGGCGAGGTCGAGCCGCGGCTCCTCCGTCGCCCCGCGGACGAGCGCCGCGTCGCCGATCAGGAGCTCCGCGTCGGCAGGGGGATCGACATAGCGCGGGGAGATGCCGAGCGCCTCCTCGAGGAGGAGCCTCGTGAGGGCGCGCGACGTCCGGGACGCGGGATCGAGCGCGACCGTCGCGACGTCGCGGAGCGGACAGCGCAGGAAGAGGAGCACGCTGTCCACCGGCCCCTCGGCGGCGATGCCGAGCCGCCCGACGCGCGGGAGCCCCATCGCCTCGCCGGCCGCCACGGGGAGGAGCGCGACATCGACCTCGCCCCTCGCGTGCATGGCCGCGAGGTCCGCGGGCGTCGCGAGCACGAGCGGGTCGATCCCCTCGGTCAGGGGGCGCGCGTTGAGGTAGGAGACGGCGCCGAACCGCACGGGGCGATCATCTACCGTGCGCCAAATAAAAAACGGGGGGACGATGCCCCCCGTTCGGAGATTCCTTCGCGATCAGTGCGGGTCGCCGAAGAACGGCGCGCCGACGTACGGATCCGTGATGTCGTAGTTGAAGAAGTAGATGTCCACGACGTTCCAGATCTTCGCAAAGTCCTGCATGTGCTGGTCCCACCGCTGGGAGGCGTTGTACTTGCCGCCCGGGATCATGGCACAGCCGCCGACGGTCAGGAGGCCGAGGAACGCGAGTGCGAGCAACTTCTTGCGCATCGAGGAGTACCCTCCGCTGGATCTGCTTTAGCCCACGGGCCTTCCCGCCCGACGGGGGAAGGTTGTACCCGCACGCCGCCTCGCGGGTCAACCCCCCTTCCGGTGGGAATCCGGGCCGGCAGCCGGCTGGGCTCCGTAGAGGCCCCTCCCCCGGATGAACGCCTCCACGGAGGGGTCGAGGAGCCCCCCCACGGGCTCCCCCGCGGCGAGGCGCCGCCGGACCTCGGTGCTCGAGACCGGGACGGCCTCGAGCTCGATCCAGATGTGCCGTCCGGCCCCGAAGACCTCGTCGAAGCGGCGCCGGGCCGCCTCCGAGGCCTCACCCGGACGGCCGAACCCCACGACGAGGGCAGCGGACACCACCTCCTCCGCGCGCCGCCAGGTCGGCAGATCCCCCAGCATGTCCGCGCCGACGAGGAGCTCGAACGACGCCCCGGGCCGGATCCGCCGGAGCTCCCCGAGCGTGTCGATCGTGTAGGAGATCCCCCCCCGGACCCCCTCCAGATCGAGCACCTCGAGGCCCGCGCGCCCGCGGACGGCGAGCCGCGCCATCTCCAGCCGCTCGGCGAACGAGGCCACGCATCCCCGCTTGTGCGGCGCCTGCCCCGCCGGGACGAGCAGCACCGCGGCGAGCCCCCGCCGCGCGAGGACCCCCTCGGCCGCCGCCGTGTGGCCCAGGTGGATCGGGTCGAACGAGCCGCCGAGGATCCCGTAGCGCAACGGCGGCCATCGTAATCTGTGCCCTGTGGACCCGCTCTACGTCCTCGTCGGCGCGACGGCCAGCGGCAAGTCGAAGGCGGCGATCCCGGTCGCGAAGGCGCTCGATGCCGAGATCGTCTCGCTCGACTCGATGCTCCTCTACCGGGGCATGGACATCGGCACGGACAAGCCGAGGGACACGGGCGGAATCCCCCATCACGGGATCGACCTCCTCGACCCGCGCGAGCGGTTCGACGTGCGCCGCTACATCGACCTCGCCGAGGAGGCGATCGCGGGGATCCGCGGCCGCGGCCGCCGCGTCCTCGTCGTCGGCGGCACGGGCCTCTACCTGATGGCGCTCCTGAAGGGCGTCTTCGAGGGGCCGCGCTGCGACCCCGACCTTCGGGCGCGGCTTGCCGCGGTCCCGTCGGCGGAGCTCCACCGCCGCCTTGCCGCGGTCGACCCCGCGACCGCGGGCGCGCTCCATCCGAACGACCGGCGGCGGATCACCCGCGCGCTCGAGGTCTACGAGGCGATGGGGAAGCCGCTGCGCGAGCAGCAGACGCAGTTCGCGGGCCCCGACCGGCATGCGGCGGTGATCGCGGGCATCCGCCGGCCGCGGGAGAAGCTCCGCGCCCGCATCCGCGACCGCGTCGCCGCGATGTTCGACGCGGGCCTCGTCGAGGAGGTCCGGCGCCTCGACCTGGGCCCGACGGCGTCGCAGGCGGTCGGCTACAAGGAGGTGCTCGGCTTCCTCCGCGGGGAGTACGACCTCGCGGAGGCGCGACGCCTCGTCGAGCGGAACACCATCCGCCTCGCGCGGCGCCAGGAGACCTGGTTCAAGCGCTTCCCGGTCACGTGGGTCGACGGCGAGGCGGAGGACCTCGTCGCTCGCCTGCTCGGGATCTACCGCCCGCGGTAGCGCGCCCCTACTTCGGCAGCACGAGGGAATAGCACCGCGCCGCGGGGGCGAGCATCGCGGCCATGCGGCGGTTCACCTCGGGGAGCTTCAGCGCGAAGAGGATCTCGCGGTAGTCCCTGACCGTCGTGCCGCGCAGGTGGTGCGACGCGAGCATCTGCGCGATCCGCTCGGGCGAGTTGAACGCGCGCGCGAAGCCGCCGACCGCCTTGTTGCGCGTGCGCTCGAACTCCTCCTTCGTGATGCCGCGCCCGAGCGCCGCCGCGAGCTCGCGCTCCAGCGTCGCGCGGAGCTTCGTCGCGTCGTCGGTCTCGCCACCCGCCATCGCGAACGCGAACGACGCCTCCGCGGTGTAGCTGCCGGAGAAGCTGTCGTCCACGAGCCCCGCCTCGTAGAGTTTCAGGAAGATCGAGCCCGAGTTGCCGAAGAGGCAGTCGAACGCGATGCTGGACGCGAGCTCCAGGCGGAGCTGCGCGCGCGGGTCCTTCGGCGGCGGCGCGTCCTTGAAGGCCACGAGCAGGCGCGGGCGGTTGATGGCGAGGCGGACCTCCGCCTGCCGGCGGCGCGCGCGCCGGGATTCGCGAGGCAGCGCGCTCCGGGGGCCGGGCGGCGGGCCGAACGCGCGCCCCTCGACGCGCTCCTCGACGGCATCGAAGGTCGCCTCGACCGGCGCCGGCGAGACCGCCGCGAGGGCCATGATCCGCGGGTGGTAGTAGGCGCGGTGGACGTCCCGGAGCAGCTCCGGCGTGATCGTCGCGATCGTCTCCTTCGTCCCCGCGATGTCGATCCGCACGGGATGGCGCACGTACATCGCCTCGAGCGCCCCGAAGTAGATCCGCCAGTCGGGGTCGTCGGCGTACATCGCGATCTCCTGGCCGATGATCCCCTTCTCCTTCTCCACGTTCGCGTCGGTCACGTGGAGGTCGAAGACGAAGTCGAGGAGCGTGCGCAGGTTGTCCTCGTAGTTCTCGCTCGTGCCGAAGAGGTAGCGCGTCGAGGTGAACGACGTGAACGCGTTCGCCGACGCGCCCCTCGACGCGAAGAGGTCGAAGGCGTCGCCCTCGGGCGTCTCGAACACCTTGTGCTCGAGGAAGTGCGCGATGCCGTCCGGGAGCCGGCGCGTGCGGCCGTTCGTGCGGAGCTGCGTGTCGACGGAGCCGTAGCGCGTCGCGATCGTCGCGTAGGAGCGCGTGAACTCGGGCTTCCGGACGACGTAGGCCGTGAGCCCGCTCGGGAAGACGCGGCAGTGGACCTCCTCGTCGAGCTCCCGGTCGCGGAGGACGGTCGTGCGGCCCGCGGAGGGCAATCTCGTGGCGTTTCCCATGGTCAATCCCGCAACAGGTAGACGGTGTCGAGCTTCACGGTCCGCGCCGCGCGCGCGACGTCGTCCGCCGTGACGCCCCTGAGCTCGCCGAGCAGCGCGTCGAGGTCGGCGGGCAGGCCGAGGATCGCGCGCTCGAGGCCGAAGTCGATGATCGCGGCCGGCGAGTCGCGCATCCCGCGGACCGCGCTGAGGAGCACGCCGCTCGCGAGCTTCGCCTCCTCCGCGGTGATCCGGCCGCGGCCGAGGTCGTCGAGCTGCTCGAGGATGAGCTTCCGCGCGCGGACGTAGTTCTTCGCGTCGATCCCGGCGTTCACCAGCACGAGGCCCTTCGACCGCTCCGTCACGCTGTGGACGGCGTAGCAGAGCGACGCCTGCTCGCGCACCTTCTTGAAGAGCTTGCCGACCGGCGTGCCTCCGAAGAGCGCGTTGAAGAGGACGAGCGCGGGGTAGAGCGGCGATCCGAGCCGTACGGACGTACGGAACCCCATCGCCAGCTTGGCCTGCCCGACCTTCTGGCGCTCGACGACGGTCCGCACGCGCGGCGGCGCCGCGCGGAAGCGGGTCGGACGCGGCTTCGCGATCCTCCGGCGCCTGGCAAGGCCGAGCCCCTTCGCGAACGCGAGCGCCTGCGCCGCGGTCACGTCCCCGACGACGAAGAGGTCCGCGGGGGCGTGGGCGAGCAGCGCCGCGTGGGCCGCACGGACATCTCCGACCTCGAGCGCACGGATCTCCTTCTCGTGGCCGATCGAGGGGCGCGCGTAGGGCTCGCCCCGGCACATGACCTCGAGCAGCCGGTGGCGGGCGTAGCGCGCCTTGTCGTCGAAGATGGCCGCCGCCTCGTCCGCCTGGTTCTTCCGCTCCTGCTCGACGACCCCGGCGCGCAGGCCGCCCTTCGGGTCGGTCGCGGGGTCGTGGAGATACTCCGCGAGGAGCTGCCCCATCCGCGCGCGGAGCGGCTCCTTGGCCAGCGCGTCCTTCACCCACTCCGCCTGGAAGTGCACGAGCTGCCGCTCCCCGATCCGCGAGGCATCGCCGTGGAGCGAGGCCCCGTAGAGCCGGTCGAGCTCGATCTGCACATCGCGAAGGCTCGGCAGCCGTCGCGTGCCGCGGGCGAGGACGCGGGGGACGAGCGCGCGCGCCGCGGCGTCCTCGTCGAGGTCGGCGTGGAAGACGAGCCGCGCCGTCACGGTCTTGAACGCGCGCGTCCGGCGCAGATGGAGGCGGAACCCGCCGCCGAGGTCCCGTGTCGAGAAGAGTTCCAAGCCGGGGATTGTGCCACGGCCCGGCCGGACGGCAAAACGGGGCGTAGAATGTCCCGGACGCACGATGGGCACGAACCACGCCTCCGTTCCGGCGATCCGTCCGCACGCATCCTGGCGCCGCATCCCCGCCCGGCGAGCGGCGCGCCGGCTCCTCCCCCTGCTGCTGCTCGCCGTCTCCCCCGCGGCGGCCGACGAGACCGCCGCGGCGCGCGACATCCTCCGGAGGGCCGTCGAGGCCCAGGGGAAGCTCGCCGCGGACGACGTGCGGGACGTCACG
This sequence comes from Planctomycetaceae bacterium, assembly GCA_011525755.1. Classification (GTDB taxonomy): domain Bacteria; phylum Planctomycetota; class PLA2; order PLA2; family PLA2; genus PLA2. Next base: position 9,047 of record WYBS01000070.1, on the reverse strand, counting down.
TTGACGTTTGTCGGCGAGGCATCCGAGAAGGGCGAGGTCCACGCGATCACGCGGACCTACCGGTTCCGGGCGAAGGACCGGTCCTTCCGCGTGCACACGGCTGCGGAGGCGGCGGACCGGGGCACCGACCGCGGCGTCTTCGGCGAGAACGGCTATTGGGAGCGGTCGTCCAAGGGCGCGATCATCGCCCTCAGCCGGGGCAACCGCGACGACGCCGCGACGATCCGGCAGATCGAGGGCGAGCGGAAGGACTTCGAGCGGATGCTCCGGATGGTCTTCCTCACCCGGCTCGACGCCGGCTGGACGGTGAGCCTCGGCGCCCCGGAGCCCCTGCGCCTCGACGGCGACCACCCGCACGAGCTGAACCACACCCTCGGCGACCGCGACCAGACCACCTACCATGTCCTCGACGCGAAGCGCGACGGCGAGGGATGCCTCCGCCTCTTCGTGAACACGAAGGACTTCACCGTGCGGAAGGCGGTCGAGTACGAGACCGAGAAGCCCGGCCAGGTGCGGTGGGTCTACTACTTCGGGGCCTACGCGAAGGACAAGGACCTGGGCATCGTCCTTCCCCGCTACTTCTCGGTCTACCGCGACACGCCCTCCGACAAGGAGGCGCGCGACCGGCTGAACGCAGCGAAGGGCGAGCCGAAGGTCGCGCTCAACACGGACCTCGCGGACAAGGACCTCCGCCCCGCGCCGTAGCCCCGCGAACGCTCCTCGCCCTACGTCCGCCCGAACCGCCGCCGCAGCTCCGCGAACGGGATCCGCCAGACCGTCGGCCGGCCGTGCGGGCAGACGAACGCCCTGTCGAGCGCGCCGCTCTCGCGGAGGAGCGCCATCACCTCCTCGCGGGAGAGCCGGTCGCCGAACCGGACCGCCGCCTTGCACGCCATCGTGTCGGCGACGTCGTGGAAGAGCGTGCGCGGATCCACGGCCCCGCCGCGCGCGCGCAGGAGGTCGACGAGGTCGCGCAGGAGGTCCGCGGCCCGCGCGCGCGGCACGACCGCGGGCAGCGTCTCGACGGCGACCGAGCGGTCGCCGAAGGGGCTGAAGGCGATCCCGCACCGCGCGAGGAGGTCCTTCGACTCCTCGAGGAGCGCGCAGTCGGCCGCGCCCAGCTCGACCTCCTCCGGGACGAGCAGGCGCTGCGCGTCCACGCCGCCCTCGGAGAGGCGCTTCAGGATCCGGTCGTACTGGACGCGCTCGTGGAGCGCGTGCTGGTCGACGATCGCGATCCCGTCCTCGACCTCGCACACGAGCCAGGAGTCGTGCGCCTGGAAGACGCCGAGGAGGGGGGGCTCCGGGGGGGAGGCGCCTTGGGCGACGCCTTGCCGGGGGCCTTCGGGGGCCTCGCCCTCGTAGACTCGCGGCCCGTGGCCCTCGGCCGCGCGCCGCATGAAGTCCGCCATCGCCCGGCGGACGCCCTCCTCCCGGTCCCCGGGCTGACCGCCGGCGTGGCCCCCGGAGCCCCCCCCGGCATCCGACACCGAGAGGTCGGCCCCGCGCAGCGCGCGCGCGAGGAGCGGCGCGACCGCCGCGTGGAGCCACTGCGGGTCGCGCCAGCGGATCTCCGCCTTCGCGGGGTGGACGTTGACGTCGATCGTCGCGGGATCCACCTCGAGGAAGAGGAACGCGACCGGGTAGCGACCGCCGTGCATCGCGTCCCTGTAGGCGTCCTTCACGACCCGCAGGAGGATCCGGTCGCGCACGTACCGCCCGTTGACGAAGAAGTGGAGGTCGCGCGCGTTCGGCCGCGTCACCGACGGCGGGCCGAGGTAGGCCTCGACGCCGTTCTCCCGCACGGCGAGCAGCCGCCCCTCGAGCTCCCTGCCGTAGAGGGCGCGGAGGCGCGACCGGCGGTCCTCGCCCGGCGCCGCGCGGAGCCGCTCCTCGCCGTCGTGGACGAGGCGGAACCCCACCTCCGGGAACGCGAGCGCGAAGCAGCGAAGGAGATCCTCGATGTGGCCGAGCTCGGTGCGCGCGCTGCGGAGGAAGCGCGCGCGGGCCGGCGTGTTGAAGAAGAGGTTGCGGATGGTCACGTCCGTGCCGGGCGCGGCGGCCGCCGCGCGGACCTCCGAGAGGACGCCACCCTCGTCCGCGATCTCGAAGCCCGCCTCCGCCGCGCGCTCGCGCGAGACGATCCGGGCCTGCGAGACGGCCCCGATCGAGGCGAGCGCCTCGCCGCGGAACCCGAGCGTCGCGATGCTCTCGAGGTCGTCCACGTCCGAGAGCTTGCTCGTGGCGTGCGGCAGGAACGCGAGCGGCAGGTCCTCGCGGGCGATCCCGCTCCCGTCGTCCACCACGCGGACGAGGCGCGCGCCGCCGCGCTCCACGTGGACCTCGACGCGGGTCGCGTGGGCGTCGAGCGCGTTCTCGACGAGCTCCTTCACGACGGACGCCGGCCGCTCCACGACCTCCCCCGCCGCGATCTTGTTCGCGACGTGGGGGTCGAGGACACGGATCACGTGCCGGCTCTTCGTCTTCCCGATCACGGCCCGCCATCTTCCGCGGGGCCAGGGACATCGTCCCAGCGCAGGAACTCGTCCATCTGCTCGAGCGAGACGAGGAGCGTGGGCATCCACCGGGGCGGCTCCGGCAGGCGCGCGAGGTGGCGCCGGAGGAGCGCCGCGAGGAGCCGGGCCTCCCGGCGACCGAGGAGGAGCCGCGCCTCCCCCGAGGGGAAGGGCGGCGGGTCGGAGCAGCGGCCCGCCCCGCACATCCAGCGGAGCGAGAGGGCGAGCAGCGCCTGGCCGGCGCCGACGAGGTGGAGACCCGCGGTCTCCACGGGGACACGGGGGCCCGCGGCGCGCGGGTCCTCGACGAAGTACGCGGCGGAGCCCTCGGGATGCTCGACCAGCTTCAGGCCGAAGGGGTCCACCGTGCCGAGCTCCTTGAGCTCGAGCTTCAGCTCGGGGCGATGTTTTCTCACACTCCTTAGTCGGAGGCAGGTGTCACCCGAGGAGGTCGAGAACGAGCTTTTCGAGCACCTCGCGGCCGCCTGCCGCGCCGCTTCCCTTGAGCGCGGCGTCGGCCTCGGCGAAATGCCCATGGCGCGACACGAGCGTCTCCAGGCGGTGCTTCCGCGCCCGCGGCACGAAGAACGAGACCTGCTTCGGGGAGCAGCCCGCCCGGCGGGCGGCATCGTCCTCGCTCGCGCCGAGCTTCCGGAGAAGGTGGTACCGGAGGAGCTTCACGTACGCCCGGTGCATGTGGTCGAGGAGGATCGCCGCGACGGCGCCGTCCTCCGACACCACGTCCTCGTGGATCCGGATGCCCTCCTCGAAGGCCGCCGCGATCGCGGCGAGGCCGGCGCGGAGGTCCCCCTCCTCGATCGCGTTCAAGGGCTCGAAGATCGCGGGGCTCCGGTGGTCCTCGGTCGACCCCTCGACGTCCTCGGGCCTCAGGAGGACCCGCGGCGCGATCTGCTCGCGGAGCCGCGCGAGCGCCGCGTCGAGGAGCCCGAGGTCCTCCCCCACGAGCCGCCGCAGCGCCCCGGTCGTCGCCTCCCCCGCCTGCAGGCCGTAGGCGTCCCGGGCCCGGTCCCGGATCCAGGTCAGGAGCTCCCACGGGCGGGGCGGCTCGCACGCGATCACCTCCGCCGCCTCCTTGAGCTGCTTCGCCCCCTTGAGGCGTCCGTCGAGCCCCGTGGCGACGAGCACGAGAACCGCCGAGGGCGTCGGGCGCGCCGCATACGCGGCGAACGCCTCGAGCGCGCCGCGCAGCATCTCGCCCGCGTCCTCCACGACCACGATCCGCCCGCCCCCGAAGAGCGTGGGCGTACGCACGTCGTCGAGGACCAGGGCGGCCTCGATCCCCTCCCCGGCGTAGCGCGTCAGCTCGAGCCCCTCGTGCTCCGCGATCACGCGCTCGACCGCCAGGCGGGCGATGAATCGCTCCGGCCCGAGGATCAGGACGACACCCTTCACGAGCACCGATTCTAGCTACCGGCGGGGTCCGGAGAGGAGCCGGATAAAGATCTCCCGCAGGAGGAGGGTGCCGAGGACCGCGAGGAGGACGAAGGTCATCGCCACCCCTGATACCGCCCCCGGAGCCCCCCCATTCACAGGAACGCGTCGGCGACCGTGAGCCCGCCGAGCACGAGCGACACGAGCCCGTTCAGGGTGAAGAAGGCCGTGTCCACCCGGCTCAGGTCGCCCGGAGAGACGATGCTGTGCTCGTAGACGAGGAGCGCCCCCGCCGCGACGAGGCCGATGCCGTACGCCCACGAGACATCGGGGTTCACGGCGTAGAGGAGCGCGAGGAGCGCGAAGCAGGCGACGTGCAGGGCGACCGAGAGCCGCAGCGCGCCCGCGACGCCGAGCCGGGCGGGCCCGCTGAAGAGCCCCGCCGCGCGATCGTGCGCGACGTCCTGGCAGGCGTAGATGAGGTCGAACCCGGCCGTCCAGAGCGTGACCGCGCCGCCGAGGAGCAGGGGGGTTGCGATCCCCTCGAACGACCCGCGCACCGCGACCCACGCCCCGAGCGGCGAGAGACCGAGGGAGACGCCGAGCCACAGGTGGCAGAGGGCCGTGAAGCGTTTCGCGTACGGGTACGCGAGGAGCACGAGGAGGACCGCGGGCGAGAGCAGGAGGCAGAGGCGGTTGAGCTGCCCCGCGCCCGCGACGAAGGCCGCGGAGCTCGCGAGCACGAGCGCGACGACGAAGCCCCGGGTCACGCGCCCCGCCGGCAGCGCGCGCCCTGCGGTGCGCGGGTTTCCCGCATCGAGCCGCGCGTCGAGGAGCCGGTTCTGCGCCATCGCCGCCGTGCGCGCGGCGACCGCGCAGACGACGATCCAGATCGTCGCGCGCAGCGACCAGCGGCCCTCGGCGCGCATCGCGAGCGCCATGCTCGCGACCGCGAAGGGCAGCGCGAACACGGAGTGGCCGATCTTGATCATCTCCGCGGTCTCGCGCACCTGCGAGAGGAAGGGGAGGGGCCCCGGGGAACCCGCGGTTCTCAACCCTTCCACGGCGGGACGAGATCCTGCGCGACGCCCATGTGCTCCATCACGCGCGCGACGACGAACCGCACGACGTCGTCCACCGTGCGCGGGCGGTGGTAGAAGCCCGGCGACGCGGGGAGGATCGTCGCGCCCGCGCGCGCGAGCTTGAGCATGTTCCCGAGATGGATCGGCGAGAGCGGCGCCTCGCGCGGCACGAGCACGAGCGGGCGGCGCTCCTTCAGGCACACGTCCGCCGCGCGTGCGACGAGGTTCTCCGCCGTTCCCGCGGCGATGCGGCCGAGCGTGCCCATCGAGCAGGGGCAGACGGCCAGCGCCCCGAGCGGGTAGGAGCCCGACGCGATCGACGCGCCGTAGTCCTCGAAGGCGTGCGGGACGAGCCGGTCGGGCGTCTCCGGCGCGAGGATCCGCGCGTCCGGCGCCTTCGGGTTGAGCGAGACGTCGCACTCCTCCCGCAGCACGCGCGCCCCGCCGGGCGAGACGACGACGTGCACGCGGCGGCCCGCGGCCGCGAGCGCGCGCACGAGCGAGAGGCCGTAGGCGGCGCCCGAGGCGCCGGTCAGGGCGACGGCGAGTTCAGGGGACATGCCGGAGGAGCTCGAGGGCGACATTGTAGAGGGCGTGGGCGTAGACGACGATCCCGAGGCCGCGCACGGAGAAGACCGCCCCGAGGATCACGCCCATGAGGGTGCGGTAGAGGAAGGCGGCGTGCGTGTAAGGCTCCCCCCCCATCGCGTGGTGGGCGTAGCTGAAGGTGGCCGCGGATACGACGATCGCGAAGGGGACCGCGCCGACCGGGCTCGCGCCGAGGCCCTTGTGGAGGACGAGCACCATGCCCCCGAGGAACAGGAAGCGGAAGAGGAACTCCTCGTAGATGCCCGCCCCGATGCCGCCGAGGAGCTTCCGGGGCGACTCGGGGAGCGCGAGCAGGTGCGGCATCACGAGCGCCCCGAGGCCGAGCATCAGGCCGGCCCACGCGAGCGACTCGGCGAACATGAGGCCGTAGAGTCCCGTCACGCGGCGGCGCCTGGCGCGGGTCCTCCAGATCGCGAAGCACAGGATGCCGAGGAGGACGAGGTTCAGCGCGACGAGGCCGAAGTGGCTCACGGGGTCGAAAAGCTCGCGCACGAGCGGGACGGTGCCGCTGCGCACCTGGGCGTCGGCCGCGAGCGCGACCTCGAAGAGGGCGAAGAGCGGCGCGATGAAGACGAAGCTCGCGGCGGGCGTGCGGCTCGCCTCGAGATACGCGGCCGCGACGCGCGCCTTCTTCTGGACCTTCGCCACGGCTCCCCGAGGGTCCTCCCCCCGTGCCCCCCTCCTTCCGGCGCCGTGCCTGCGCGCTACCCACCGGCCTTGACGCCCAGGTGCACCGCGGCGATCCCGAAGGTGAGCGGGTGCACCGTGACCGACGCGCAGCCGGCCCGCTTCATGCGCTCCGCGAGCTCCTTCTCGGTCGTCCACGCGAGCACGGTGCGGTTCAGGTAGGTGTACGCCCGGCTGCGCGAGACGAGGTTGCCGATGAACGGAAGGACGCGCCCGAAGTAGACGCCGTAGAGGGTCCTGAGGACCCGGTTCCCCGGCATCGTGAACTCGAGGATCGCGATCCGGCCGCCGGGACGCGCCACGCGCACCATCTCGGAAAGGCCCGCGTCGAGGTCGGCCACGTTGCGGATGCCGAAGCCGACGGAGACGACGTCGAATCGGTCCGACGGCAGCGGCAGGTGGAGCGCGTCGCCCCGGAGGAACCGCACGTCCGCGCACTCCCGCTTGTCCTTCCCCCGCCGTAGCATCGGCCCGCAGAAGTCGAGGCCGAGCACCGTGCGCCGGGCGGCCTTCGCCATGGCCGCCGCAAGGTCCCCGGTCCCGGTGCAGATGTCGAGGACGGGGCCCTTCGGTCCGGCGAGGGCCGCGGCGCGGCGGCGCCAGCGGCGGTCGACGTTCAGGGAAAGGAGGTGGTTGAGGAAGTCGTAGCGCGGCGCGATGTCGGAAAACATCGCCTGGACCGTCGCCGCATCCTTCCGCACGGGCGGCGAGTGTACCAAGCACGCGACCGCGCGGCCCCGTTTCGCATCCTGTAGCGTGGCAATCCCTTTCCTCCCCCCAGCCGATGTATAATCCCGGAGCTTTCCCATGCCGTCGGCGGCGCCCGTCCATCCCTCGGCCCAGGGCGGCGAGGACCTCTTCGAGGTCTCGCTGCGCCCGCGGAGCTTCGACCGCTTCGTCGGCCAGCGGGCCGTCGTCGAGAACCTGAAGCTCGCGATCGCCGCCGCGAAGGCACGGAAGGAGCCGCTCGACCACCTCCTGCTGAGCGGACTCCCCGGCCTCGGCAAGACGACGCTCGCGGCGATCGTGGCGCGCGAGATGGGGACCCAGCTGCACGTCACGAGCGGGCCCGCCCTCGTGAGGCCCGCCGACCTCGTCGGGATCCTCACGAACCTCGAGGAGGGGGATTTCCTCTTCATCGACGAGATCCACCGGATCCCGCGCGCCGTCGAGGAGAAGCTCTACGGGGCGATGGAGGACTTCGCGGTCGACGTGGTCCTCGACCAGGGGCCCGGGGCGCGCTCGCTGCGCCTCTCGGTGAAACGCTTCACGCTCGTCGGCGCGACCACGCGCGAGGGGCTCCTCGGGGCGCCGTTCCGCGCGCGCTTCGGCCTCCAGGAGAAGCTCGACCTCTATCCGGCGACCGACCTCGCGGCCATCCTCCTCCGCTCGGCGGAGTCGCTGCAGGTGAAGCTCGACGAGGAGGCCGCGGGCTTCATCGCTTCCCGCAGCCGCGGGACGCCGCGCGTCGCGAACCGCTTCCTGCGCCGCGTCCGCGACCTCGCGCAGGAGCGGTACGGCAACGCGATCGACCTCGAGGTGGCCGGCGAGGGCCTCGAGCGCCTCGGCGTCGACGGGCACGGCCTCTGCCTGCTCGACCGGCGGATCCTCGCGACGCTCCTGAAGCACGGCGGCGGACCCGTCGGACTGAAGACGATCGCGGTCGCCGTCGGCGAGGAGGAGCGGACGATCGAGGACGTGTACGAGCCCTACCTGATCCGGCAGGGGCTCCTCAAGCGCACGCCCCAGGGGCGCTGCGCGAGCGGGCACTGCCGCGAGATCCTCGACCAGCGCGAGACGGGGCTCCTCTTCTGATGCCGCGTCGCGCCGTCCTCCTCCTCGGCGTCCTCGTCGGCTGCGCCCAGCCGCCCGCGAGGCCCACGGCCCCGAGGGAAGCCGCCTTCGTCGAGGGCAAGGAGCCGCTCGTCCGCGTGGCCCTCCACTCGCTCGGCGCATGGGAGCACGTGGACGTCACGGGGAAGGGCGGCCTCGCGGTCCGCGAGCGCGGCGCGGAGCCGCGCATGACCACGGGGATCTACCGCATCACGCGCCAGGGCGCGCCCGTGGATCTCGTGCCCGTGGAGGGCGTCTTCACGGTCGCCGGCCGGACCTACGCGGGCCGGCTCCTGTGGGACGGCACGCGCCTCGTCAACGAGGTGCCGCTCGAGAACTACACGCTCGGGGTGCTCCGGGGCGAGCTGCCGCTGAAGCGCATCCCGCCCGCGGCGGCAGGCGCGCAGGCGATCGCGGTGCGCTCCTACACGCTCTCCTACGTCGCCCTTGGCCGGGATCTCGACGACACGACCGCGTTCCAGGTCTACGCGGGCATGCGGTACGCGCCGGACGACGCGCACCTCCGCGAGGGCGTGCGCGCGACGCGCGGGATCTACCTCGCGCTCGACCGGAAGCCCCTGCGGGCGTACTACCACTCGACGTGCGGCGGCCACACGACCGACGTGCCGACCGGGCTCGACCGGGAGCCGTCGCCGGCGATGCCGGGCGTCCCGTGCCCCTTCTGCGAGGGGGCGCGCTACTGGCGGTGGAAGAGCACGCTCGACGCGGCGCCGGTCCTCAAGGCCGCGGCGCTCGAGGGCCCGCTCCAGCGCGTGGAGGTGGTCGAGAAGGATCCGGGCGGCCGCGCGAGGCTCGTCCGCGTGACCGCGGGCGGGCACGAGCGCGTGCTCCGGGCGAGCGCCTTCCGGCTCTCGGTCGGGCCGTCGTCGCTGCGCTCGACCTATCTCCTGGGGATCGCGACCGACGG
>WYBS01000069.1 GCA_011525755.1 Planctomycetaceae bacterium | reverse complement strand
GCCGAGGCCCGCGGCGACGTGCCGGTCGAGGCAGTTCTCGGAGACGTTCAAGGTGCCGCCCTCGAACCAGCGGATCTTGGGCTCGGTGAAGTTCCAGTCGGAGACCTTCGTCCACTTCTTCCGCCAGGTGATCCGCTCCGCGATCCTCGCCCAGAAGACCTCCGGGGCCTTCACCGACTCCTCGTAGGCGCGGCGGTAGTCGTCGAAGGAGGGGACCCGGGCTCGCTTGGCGAAGTCGGGGGGAGGGGGGTAGTCCATAGGCCAGATTATCGGCCAGGATCAAGGGGGGCTCAGGGGGCAGATCCCGTTTCGCTACGGGAGCGGCCCCGCGTACTGCCCGTCGGCGCCGAGCGCGTCGAAGAAGAGCCGCGGCTCGATGTCGAGCTGGTGGCAGAACGTGATCACGTGGGGCTCGGGCGCGAGCGCCGGCCTGCCTCCCGCTGCCGGGTAGTAGGCGAGCCGGGCGATCATGTACCGATCGGGGGTCCGTTTCAGCCAGATGTCGACGCCTGGCTTCGAGAACTCGTCGTCCCGGCGCCAGTCGCTCCGCACCGACGACAGGTACGCGCGGATCGCGTCGACTCGCCAGATCCGCAAGCGTTCACGCCGCGCCCTTCCACGCGATGTTCGCCTCGATCTCGCACCCATCGACCGCGGACCAGACCTCGGAGACGCGGCGCGGAGCCGAGTACCTGATCCACTCCTCGATCCAGCTCGCCTGATCCGGCTTCTGTCCGGCAAGCCAATCCTGAGGGCTCATGCCGAGCGCGACCCCCGTCGACAGCGCCGTTTCGAGGACCCCGTGGAGCCTCTCGATCGCTTCCTCGCTCGTGGCGCCGGAGGCGAGATCGCTCGTCATCACGGACCGCGCGAACCAGACGGGGCGTCCGGCGGCGATCTCTTCGCGATAGACGAGGACCGCGAAGTGGAAAACCGTCTTCCCGCGAGTCTCGGCGGCCTGTTCCATGGTGACCCTCCGTGGTTGGAGCGAGAGCCCGGACAGCATACGCCGGGGGGGCGACAAGCTACCTGTCGAGCTCGATCGGGACGAGGACCTCGGCGGTCTCGCCCATCGCGAGGTCGACCACGCCCTCCTGCGTCTTCACGCGGCCGTCGGAATCGAACACCACGCGCCACCTCGTTCGGCCCGGGGTCAGCGTCTCGGCGTAGTCGAGCCGCCTGCCGCCCTGGCCGCCGAGCCGCATCATGCAGTCCCAGTCGCCGCCCTGCGACACGTAGAACTCCACGGCGTCCGTTCCCGAGGGGACCGGGTCCTTGCTGCGGAAGGTCAGCACGGCAGCACGCGTGGCCGAGATCTCGATCTGCGCATCGCCGCCAAGCGGGACATCCGCGCTCGCCGTGCCGAGGAAGCCGCGAGCCCCCAGGCTGACCGTCGTCGGTCCGGGCGCGAGGTTCTCGATCACGAACGTGCCGTCCGCCGACACCTCGGCCCAGCCACGGATGCGACCGTCCGCCTCCCAGTCCTGGCCGGGCGCGAGGTCGCTCCCGGTGGGCATCGTCCAGACCGACGCGCGGCCCTCGACGCCGACCACGTGACCTACGATCCGGCCGGCACGCCCCAGCCGCACTTCCGGCTGCGCCTCGCCCTGTCCGTCGACGACCGTGAAGTCGACGTAGCCGGGCGCGTAGCCGGGGACGCGCACCCAGAGCCGCCACGCGTCGGGATGGAGCCTCTCCGCGGCGACTTCGCCGCTGCGGCGTTCCACCGCCGTCGGCCGGGCGTACTCCGTCGGGGACTTCCTGTCGCGCCGCATGAGGAACGCGGCGGCGGGGTCCAGCGCTCTGCCGGTGCCAGCCTCCACGACACGCGCGACGAGCCTCGCTGCCCCGAGCCGGAGGCGGCGCAGCACGATCTCGAGGTCGGTGTCGCCCCCCCGGACTTCGATCTCGCTGGCCTCCCACTCGGGTTCGTCGCGCGGCGGCATCGCGTGGAGCTTCCAGGAGCCCGCGGTCGCGTCCGTGAACACGAAGCGCCCGTCCGCGCCTGTCTTCTCGGCGGGGAGACCTTGGCGGCTTCGGCGGAGATACAGATGGACGCCGGCGACCGGCCGGCTCTCCTGGTCGACGACGCGACCGCCGATGGGTGTCGAGCGTTCGAGCCGGATCTCGATCCCCTCGACGTCACGGTCGCGTGCGAGCCGAACCTCGCGCTCGGCCGTCGCGAAGCCTTCGGCGGAGGCGACGAACCAGACCTTCTGCCACGCAGGCTCCAATCCCTCCACCCGGAATCGGCCGAGGTCGTCCGTCAGGACTGTCGCGATCCCGCGCGGGCCCACGCTCGCGCCGGCCACTGGGGTGCCATCCTTCGCCAGCACCGTGCCAGAGACCGCGCAGAGCCGAATCCGCTCCAGCCGCACCGTCACCGATCGCCCTTGGTCGCGGTCGACGACCACGTCGTCCTCCCACCCGAGCGCGAAGCCCTTCGCGCCGGCGACGATGTCGTATGGGCCCGGCATGGGAAGCTGCGAGAGGGTAGCTCTCCCGTCGGCGTCGGTCGCGGCCGAGAAGAGCGCGCGCACGTCACCCCGGCGACCGAGCGACAGGAAATGGTCGTGCTCCACCTTGTAGCGGGGCGTGAAAGGCTCGAAGCGAGGCTCCGCCCGAACGCGCGCACCGGCGACCGGGACGCCCGCGCTGTCGGTCACGTTCACCTCGAGCGGCGCGCCCGGATCCACGACGATCTCGAGCGCGTCGATCCGGTCCTTGCCGGGCAGGACGTCGAGCGCCTGCCATCCGAGGCCTTCGGCGCCGACCGCCATGAGCATCCAGGAAGAGCCTCGATCGTTCACCGGCACTGGCTCGTCCAGGAGAAAGGACCCGTCCGCGCCGCTCCGCCCAACGGGGAACGCGTACGCAGGAGGGAAGAGGCTCGGACTCTGGAACGAGAGGAGGAGGATCGCGCCAGCGATCCCGGTGCGGTCCCTCCGGATGACCCGGCCAGCCACGGCGGCGCCGCGACTGACCTCGACCTCCCCGAAGTCGATCGTGTCCTCTCCCGCTGGCGTCGGCTCGGGCAAGGCCCGCATCGCGTAGCCGTCGACCTCGATGGCTAGCCAGCGGGAGATTATCGTCGGGGAACGGAAGTGGTTGCCGAGCGCCGCCTCGGACAGGATCCGAGACGTGCCGGAGAACTGGCCGGCGTCGTCGGTCAGGAGGTCGAGCTTCCGGTCGTCGCCGACGAGCGCGATCCGGACGGCCGTGTCCGGGACGACGCGCTTCGTCGCGGCCTCGATGATCCGGCCGCGGAGGACGAGCGAACGCTCCGGCTCCTTCGGGATCGATGCGGTCGCGGCCTCGGGGGTCGACCCGGCGCCCTGCGTCGCGGGCAGCACGCGTGACACCGTCGCGCGCGCGGGCTCCGCGGGCGCGGACGACCTGTGCCACGCGACCACGCTCGCGGTCCCGCCGGCCATCGCGAGGACGAGCGCTGCGACAAGAGCGAGCTTCGTCTTCACGCTCATCACGATCACCCCCGTCGCCCCGGCGTTGCGCGTCGCGAGCCAGGGCAGGAACGCCGCCCCCCACGCCCCCCTGCTTCCATGGCCCTCGTCGAGACGCTCGCGGATCCGGTCGAGGCCGCGCTTCAGGTGGCTCCTCACGGTAGCGCTCGGGATCCCGCGCCGCTCCGCGATCTCCGCGGGCGAGAGCCCCTCGAAGAAGCGGAGGATGAGAGTCGAGCGGTAGGGCTCGTCGAGCCGGGCGAGCTCATCGACGGCCTCGCGCTGGAGGTCGAAGCGCGCCTCGGGCGTCTCGTCGTTCCTCGCGGCAACGCGCTCGCGGGCGGCGCGCCGCGCCTCGCCGCGCCGGACGCGCCGTGCGAAGTTCAGCGCCACGCGCCTAAGCCAAGGGCCCAGCGGCACGCCACGCCGCGGCCCCTTCGAGAGCGCCGCGACCCACGTGTCCTGGAGCACGTCGTCGATCCGCGCGTCGTCCGCGAGGAGTCCGCGGAGGAGCGCGCGGATCCCATGGGCGTGCTGGAGGAGCGTCTCGGCATCCGGGGCCACGCCTCCAATATCCCGCGGAGGCGGGCCCCGTTGCAGCTACTTTGTTTCCTCGAACGCGTAGCCCTTCGCGGCGGCCTGATCGCGGATCGAGCGGCGCATCGCCGCGTCGAATGAGTTCTCGTCCGAGATGGCCTGCTTCTTCAGCTCCTCGGCGACCCAGTCCGCGCGCTTCTTCGAGAGGGCGAGGATCCCCTCCTGCACCTTCTTCCGCTCCGCGCGCTTCTCGTCGATGATCTTTCGCTGCTCCTCGCGCGTCTTCCCCTTGAGCGCCTCCGGCAGCTCCTCCTCCTTCAGGTCCTCGAGCTTCCGGTCGCCGCGGTCGATCAGGTCGATCACGCACCACGCGTTCCAGTACTGCGACTGGCACTTCGCCTGCGCGCGCTGCGCGAGCGCGCCCGCCTTCTCCGCGTCGGCGTCGGCCGCCACCTGCTTCCCGGTGCCCTCGGCGCCGCAGCTCGCGAGCGGCAGATAGGTCGCGTTCAGCGCCGTGTTGAGCGACGCGATCTCCGCGTCGAACGGCGACGCGAGGTCCACGTTGTTGTTCTGGTCGATCGCCGCGTAGTGGCCGTCGGAGAGGCGGGCCACCTCCTTGTAACCTTCCGCGTCGGGGGCTCCGGGGGCGCCGCAGTAGATCGCGTTGACCATGATCCCGGCGCCGATCGCCGCCTTGCACTGGTCGCGGAACGGCGCCTCCCGGTCCTGGTCCGCCGACTCGTTCCCCGCGACGACCGCGAGCTTCAGCCCGTCGCCCTTGCTCCACGAGAGCGTGAGCGCCTTCCGGATCGCGCGGCCCACGTACTCGTCGCCGCCGTCCGTCGTCAGCGCGAAGAGCTTCCCGGAGACCGCGTCGAGGTCCTCCGTGAAGTCCGTGAGCACGGTCACGAAGCCGTTCTCCTGGCCGTAGCCGGGCGTGCCGTAGGCGACGAGCGCGACGCGCAGGCGCGGCGACGGCTTCGCGAGCGCGAGCTCGTTCACGATCGACCAGATGCGCGTGCGCGCGGCGTGGATGAGGCCCTCCATCGACCCGCTCGTGTCGAGGCAGATCACGAGATCGACGGTTCTCGGCGCCGTCTCGGGCGCGGCCATCGCCGGCGCGAGAAGGGAGGAGGCGAGGAGGAGGGTGCGGATGTGCATGGCGTTTCCTTTCATCACCAGTCGTTCCGGACGAGGACGTTCCTTCCGTCGAGGCGCAGGAGGATCTCGCCGCGCATGGCGAGGAGCGACTGCCTCCCCTCCGCGACGAGCGCGTCGACGAGCCTCTCGAACTCGGGCGTGCCGCAGTCGATCGTCGCGTCGGGCTCGACCGGAGCGCGCTGGGCGACGATCCGGCCGTCGATCCACTGCTTGCCGCGGCAGAAGAGCGCCCGGTCGGACGCCTGCTGCACCGCGGCGAGCCCGGCGCGGTCGATCTTGCCGTCGAGCAGGTTCCTTCCGTCGAGGACCGCCTGCCTCTTCTGCGCCCAGATCACCTGCGCGCGGTCCACGGCGTCCGTGCCGCACCGCGCCTTCACGGCCTTCTCGGCGAGCTCCGCCATGACGCGGAAATTCATCGCGTCCCAGTCGGAGAGGTCGGTCCCCTCGCGGGCGAAGAACGCCGTGTACTCGCTGAGGATCCCCCACTCCGCGGAGAGCCGGACGATCTCCTCGATCCTCGCGCGATGCTCGGGGCAGACCACGGCGGTCTCGTCCGTCTGCCGCACGCGGTCGACGAGATCGGCGATCCGCCGCGCCGCCCAGAGCCGCGGAACGAAGGCGTTCCGCGTCGTCGCGCCGTCGAGGCCGAACGCGAACGACAGCGAGCGCCCTGCGCCGTCGAGCGCGAGCCTCAGGGGCCCGGAGCCCTTGTACCGACCGAGGACCACGAGCTGGTCGCCCTCGAAGAGGTCCGGGAGCGTCGCCGGCTGAAGCCCGAGGATCGCGCCATTCGCATCGGAGAGCTTCCCGTCCGCGAGCACCGGCCCCTCGAGCCGCTCGAACGCGCGGAGCACGGGCTCCTCGAGGTCCTCGCCCGGCCGCACGTAGACGGCCGCGGCCCGGCTCGCCTCGGCCAGCCGGTCGAGGAGCGGCGCGTTGACGTCGTCGCCGAGCCCGAACGTGAACACGCGCCGGCGGTGCGGGTTACAGCCCTCGACGAGCGCGCGGATGTCCCCTTCGCCCGTGCGCCCGACCGTCGGCAGCCCGTCGGTCAGGAAGAGGACGGTCGGAAGGAGCCCCGCGGCCGGGGGCTGCCGCAGCGCCTCGACAAGCGCGTCGTAGGTGTTCGTGCCGCCGATCGGCCGCACCGCGTGCAGGTACTCCCGCGCGCGAAGCATCGCCGCGCGGTCCTTCACGACGGGGCGCTCGGAGAGGAGCGAGACCGCGTTGCCGAAGTCGATGACGTTGAACGCCTCGCCGTCCGAAAGCCCCTCGAGGATCTGGAGCGCGGCGCTCCTCGCCTGGTCCATCTTCGGCCCCGCCATCGAGCCCGACCGGTCGATCACGATCGTGACCTCGCGCCGGGGCTCGCGCCTCACCAAGGGCGGCAGCCCCGCGACGAGGAGGAAGTAGCCGCCCCCGATGCGCGGGTCCGGGTAGGCGAAGAGCGTCGCCGCGGCGGCATCGCGAGCGCAGAGCAGCGAGAGGCGGAAGGGGCCCGGGGACCGGGAGGACGCCTCGCGGACGCGCACGCTCACGTGGCCCGGGCCGGTCCGCCCGGTGTCGATCTCGTGCGTGGGCGAGTAGGCCATGCCGATCCCGGCCTTCGCGCGCGCCTCGACCTCGATCTCCCACGGCACGTCCGCCTCGAGCGCCTCGCTCCGCGGAAGCACGTAGTCCACGCGCGAGTCCACGGCCGGCAGCAGGTGGCTGTAGACGATCCGCACGCGCTGCGTGCCCTGCGCGGGCACCGGGAAGACGCTCGACCGCACGAGCGCGTACCCCGCGAACTCGAGGAGCGCGGGGTCGCGGAGGCTCCGCACGATCTCGCGGTAGGTCCTCCGCGCCTCCTCGCGCTGCAGGATCTCCGCCGTCGGCTCGCGCGCCGGCCCCTCGAAGGCGAACGAGTGGATCGCGGCGCCGTCGGGCACGGGGAGCAGGAGCACGGCCTCCGCGGGCGCCGGCGACGTGTTGCGAACGGTCACCTCGAGCGCGGTCTCGGCGGCCTGCTCGACGATCGTCACGCGCGCGCGCACGCGCTCGAGCGCGATCGGGGCGCTGCCGCGAAGCGAGAAGGATCGCCGCTGGGGCACGACCACGTGGGCCGCGCCGCCGAAGAGCGCGTGCTCCTGGGCGGCCGCGCCGCCCGCGGCGAGGAGGAGGGAGAGTCCCGCGAGGCATCGCATGCATGAACCGTACGCGCCCCGCGAGGCGCTGCCGTAACGCAGGCGTAACTAGAGGGCCGCGCTTGCGGGCCGCTGCAGCCGACGGGCGGCGTACGCGCGCGACACGAACGTGGCTAGCGCCCGGCGCCGCCCGCGGCTGAACGGCCGGATGGTCGGCGCTCGCCCCCGCGAGACTACTTGCCGGCGGCGGCGCAGGTGC
Organism: Planctomycetaceae bacterium; assembly: GCA_011525755.1. Classification (GTDB taxonomy): domain Bacteria; phylum Planctomycetota; class PLA2; order PLA2; family PLA2; genus PLA2. The sequence continues at coordinate 93,664 of WYBS01000069.1, read as the reverse complement.
CGCAGAAGCCGGGCGGGAGCTCGACCCACGCGGGAAGGGGCGTCTTCTTCTGCGCGAGAGAGGAGAGGCCCGCGAGCGGGGGCGCGGGATCGACGAGCGGATGGCCGAGGATCACGCGCCCCTGGCCGGGCGTGATCGGGGGCGTCTCCGCGCCAAGCCAGTACCAGAACATCAGGTACGGCTCCGCGCACCCGTTGTACGCGCACTCGAGCGTGTCCTCGATGTTGTCCTGCTGTCCGCCGCCCTCGGTCGTGTGGAAGAGGCCGAGCGCGTGGCCCATCTCGTGCGCGAGCACGATCCCGAGGAACGCCGTGTCCAGCGTGTAGTCGGCCGCGACCCCGCTCGCCTGCGTGCCGTTGCGCTTCGGCACGGGGACGTCGCCCGCGACGCCCGCGAGGCTCCCGAGGAGCGGGTTCGGGAACAGGCTCTGGACGAAGAACACGTTCAGGCGGACCGCGGACGCCGCGGAGGACTCCGCGAGCAGGCTCTCGAACTCGCTCCCCGTCGTGATCACGTCGTACATAGGGTCGTCGAGCTGGAAGTACGAGACGTCGCCGAGGCGCAGCCCGACCTGCCCGAGCACGGCGTCCGTCCCCGCGAGGACATCGCCGATCTTCGGATCGTTGTCCGGATCGACGCCGAGCGCCGACGCGAAGAAGACGTTCACATCGACGACGCCCTCGTCCGCGATCGCGCGGCGCCGGCTCTCGATGATCGCGCGCACCGAGAGCTTCGTGCCCGTGCAGGAGAAGCGGAAGCGGTAGCGGCCGCCGCCCGGCACGAGCTGGGTGTCGGCGCGGTCGGTGTTCGGGATCGTCAGGGCGAAGAGTCCGCGCGCGTACTGGAACGACAGGAGGGGCCCGCCGCCCGCCTCGTCCCTGTAGACGTAGCCGAGCGGCCCCTCGAGGGCCGCGAGCTGCGGCAGCGCCGTGATGTCCTCGCTCAGCGCCTCGAGGCTGAGGCTGATCGCGGGGTAGGGGAGATCGACCTCGAGCCAATCCGTCTTGCCATTGACGAGCGGCACCTCGCCGAAGTCGATCGTGATCTCCGGGATCTCCTCGTCGGTCCTCGCTCGCACCCGGAGCTGCAGCGGGTCGCCGGCCTCGTGCGCGATCGGGAGGTCGAAGTCGTGGACGCCCACGTCCTCGGGCGTGTAGACGATGGCGATCGAGGCGAACTGCCCGGGCGGGAGCACCGCCGGAGCGAAGAACGCGGTGAAGCCATCGGGGACGCTGCCGATCGAGGTGACCGCGACGGGCGTCGCGTGGCTCCGGTTCTCGACGTACGCGCGGAGCGTCCGCGTCTCGCCCAGGAATATCGGCGTCGGGAAATCGAGCGTCGGCTCCCGCAGCTCGACCCTCGGCGTCTCGACGAACGCCTCGAGCGCGAGGAGAACGTCCGCCCGCTCTCCCCCGGTGCCCCGGAAGCGGAGGCGAAACTCGCCCGCGTGAAGGCCCGGCCCCGCGGGCGTGAAGACGACCGGCACGGCAAGCGATGCGCCGCTGCCCACGGTCGCCGCCATCCCGGGCGCGATCGCGAACGGCCCGAGGGCCCCCCCGAGATCCTCCGCCGACGCGTCCGCGACGAGCGGGTTCGAGACGAGGATCTCCCTCTCGGTCGGCATGTCCGGACGGACGAAGCCGAACGACACCTGCTGCGTCAGAGCTACCGGCACGCCGCCGCCGCCGCCACCCCCGCAAGCCGACAGCATGACCGCGGCTAATAACCCCGGCCATCGCATGCACGGGCCACGCTACCATGGCGCGCCGCCGCGCGGCGATCCCTTTCACGCGCCCGGTTGCAAGCCTTTGCGGGAACGCTACTTGTGTTCCTTGCAGGTCCCGCAGAAGCCCGCGGGCAGCTCGACGAACGCGGCCTCGGGCGCCTTCTTCTGCGCGAGCGACGCGAGCGACGGAGCCGGATCCACGAGCGGGTGGCCGAGGATCACGTGCGCCTGGCCGTCGGTGATGACGGGGACCGTGCTCCCGACATACTGCCAGTGCATGAGATACCCGCCGCTCGCCGTCGTGCACTCGCCCGGGCACTCGAGCGTGTCCTCGATGATGTCCCACGTCTGGCCGTCGCTCTCGGCCGTGTGGTAGAGGCCCAGGTAGTGGCCGATCTCGTGCGCGGTCACCTGCCCGACCGCCGCGGCGTTCGACCAGTCGTAGTCGACCATCACGCCGCTCACGCCCGACGCGTTGAGCTTCGGTCCGGGCAGGGCCGCGGCGACGCCGAGCACGCCGCCGCCGATCGCGGTCTGGACGAAGAAGACGTTCATCCGCGTCCCGGACGCGACGGAGGTCTCGCCGAGGAGCGCCGGGAACTCGCTCTCGCTCACGGAGTTGTAGGCCGTGTCGCCGAGCTGGTAGTAGTCCACGTCTCCGACGGCGAGGCCGATCTGGCCGAAGATGTCGTCCACGCGCGAGAGCACGTCCTGGAGCTTCGTGTCTGTCTCCGGGCCCGTGATGGCGAGCCCCGGCGCGAGGAAGACGTTCAGGTCGATCCTGCTCTCATCCGGCACGCCCCCCGCGCGGCGCTCGACGATCGCGCGGACCTCGAGCGACGACGCGCTGCCGCTCCACAGGAACAGCCGGAACCGGTAGGTGCCGCCTCCGGGGACGAGCTGGAGCGTCGCGCTGTCGTTCTCCGGCAGCGTCGCGGCAAAGACCCCCTCGAACCCGGGCACCCAGAGGAACTCGCCGGTGAAGGAGTCGTTCTCGTAGACCTTGCCGGCCGGCCCCTCGAACCCGAGGAGCCCGACCCAGGCCGACGTGGACGTGGCGATCGACTCGATCGAGATGCTGATCGCGTCGTCGGGGACGTCGATCTCCAGCCAGTCCGTCTCGCCGCCGACCACGGGCACGGTCCCGAACTCGGTCACGACCTCCTGCGCCTGCTCCTCCGACTGCGCGGTCACGCGGACGCGGAGCGGCGGGCCCACGTCGTTCCCGATCTCGATCTCGAAGTCGAACGCGTCCACGACCTGCGGCTCGTAGGCGACGCGGATCGACGTCGTGTCGCCCGGGAAGATCGAGCGCGGCTGGAAGCTCGTGGTGAACTCCGCGGGGACCGCGCTGATCGACGTGAGGTTCACGAGCGTCTGCGCGTTCGGGTTCCGCACGCGGATGTTCAGCGCCTCCTCGAGGCCGACGAAGGTCGTCGGGAACGCGAGCGTGGGCGTCAGGAGCGTGATCGCGGGCGTCTCGACGGTCGCCGCGAGGTGGAGCACGACCTCCTGCTCCCGCTTGCCGGCGACGAACTTCACGTGGATCTCGCCGGACTGCACGCCGGGCCCCGGCGGCGTGAACACGACGCGGAGGAGGAGCGTGCCGCCCTCGGGGACGTCCGCGGGAAGCGCGCCGGCCGCGGGCGCGAACGGCCCCCCGGCCCCCCCCATGTCCTCCGCAGCGGCGTCCGCCTCGAACGGATTGCTGATCTGCACGTCGAGCTGCGTCGGCGCGTCGGCCCGGACGATCCCGAAGCTCGCCTGCTGCTCGATCGCGGGCAGGGGCCCGCCGCCTCCGCCGCCGCCTCCGCACGCGGCAACGAGAAGAAGGAGCGGCACCCACCTCATCCCGGAAACCTTACCGCAGAAACGCACTTCCGAGTAGCCGCGGTGAGCGGGACGCGGGACAGGTCGCCGAAGAACCGGCCTCCCCGCCGCGGACGGCCGCGGAATACGGAGATCACCTGTCTCCTGTCGAGAATGCTGTGCCGGACGACCGCGAGCGGCTCCCCCCGGGGCCGCGCGCGCGGGAGCTCCCACATCCCCGCGAGGAGGCCGTCCGGCTTCCTGCGGAAGAGCTGCACCTTGCCGCCGCGGAGGACGAGCGCCACGGCGAGACGCTCCTCCCGGATCCTCGGCCTCGCGCGGGGCGCGGGGTATCTCCCGGGCTCGCCCCTTCCCCCGCAGCGGGAGGTGAGGGGGCACCGGGGGCAGGAGGGGGCGCGCGGCGTGCAGACGGTCGCGCCGAGCTCCATGATCGCCTGGTTGTGGTCGCCGGGCGACGTGGGCGAGATCCACGCGCGGGCGACGTCGTTCACGGGGCCCGTCGTCGCGTGGAGGCGCGAGAGGACGCGGACGACGTTGCCGTCGACGGCCGCCGCGCGCTCGCCGAACGCGATCGAGGAGATCGCCGCCGCGGCGTAGGGGCCGATGCCCGGGAGCTCCCGCCACCCCGCCTCGGTGCGCGGGAAGCCCTTCCCCGCGACGATGCGCGCGGCTGCGTGCAGGTGGCGCGCGCGGCGGTAGTAGCCGAGGCCCGACCAGAGCGCGAGGACGTCGTCGAGCGGGGCCCCCGCGAGCGCGCGGACATCAGGGAAGCGCGCGAGGAACCGCTCGTAGTAGGGGACCACGGCCGCGACGCGCGTCTGCTGGAGCATCATCTCGGAGACCCAGATCGCGTAGGGGTCCTTCGTGCGCCGCCACGGCAGGTCGCGCCGGTTCCTCCGGTACCACGAGAGCAGCTTCCGGCGCGCCGCGCGGTCTATACTCCCGGCCATGACCCGGAGAGCCTACGCCGGATGAGCGACGTGCGCATGCGCGGGTTCCGCGAGCGCGCCGACGTGGACGCGGTCGTGAAGCTGATCGACCAGCGCGTGCGGCACCTCGCGGCGGAGCCGGTTCCGTTGCTCGAGGCGGGCGGCCGCGTGCTCGCGCGCGACGCGGTTGCCGCCGTGGACGTGCCGGGGTTCCGGCGCGCGGCGATGGACGGGTACGCCGTGAAGGCGGAAGAGACGTTCGGCGCGACGCCGGACGACCCGCGGCCTTTCCGGATCGCCGGGACGGGCATGCCGGGCCGGGGGCCGGACGCGGCGGTGGAGGCGGGCGCGTGCGTCCGGATCATGACCGGCGCGCCGATGCCCGAGGGGGCGGACGCGGTCGTCCCGGCGGAGGAGGCGGACCTCGACGGCGAGACCGTGCGCGTGCGCGCGGCCGCGACGCCCGGCAGGAACGTGGGCGAGGTCGGCGAGGACGTGCGCGCCGGGGCGCTGGTGCTCCGGGCGGGCCGTCGGCTCCGGCCGCAGGACCTGGGTGTCCTCGCGTCGATCGGCCTGAAGCTGCCGACATGCGTGAGGAAGCCGCGGGTCGCGATCCTCGTGACCGGCAACGAGCTGCTGCCGGCGGGCGAGCGGCCCACGGGATTCCGGATCGCGGACGCGAACTCGCCGATGCTCGTCGATCTCGTGCGCCGCGACGGCGGCGTGCCGCTCACCGGCCCCATCGTCAAGGACGACCGCGCGGCCGTGCAGGAGGCGCTCCTCGTGTCGGTGCGCGAGGCCGACTGCGTGCTCGCGAGCGGCGGCTCGAGCGTCGGGACGGAGGACCACCTGCCGTCGCTCGTGGAGAAGATGGGCGAGCTCCCGGTGCACGGCGTGGCGATGCGGCCGGCGAGCCCGGCGGGTCTCGGCTTCGTGGCGAAGAAGCCGGTGTTCCTGCTGCCGGGCAACCCCGTGTCGTGCCTCTGCGCGTACGACTTCTTCGCGGGACGGGCGATCCGCCGCCTCGCGGCACGCCATCCCGAGTGGCCGTACACGAAGGTGCGGATGCCGCTCGCGAGGAAGATCGCGTCGCAGCTCGGCCGGACGGACTACGTGCGCGTGCGGATCGAGGAGGGGAAGGTCGTGCCGCTGGCGGTCCGCGGGGCCGCGATCCTCACGACGACGACCCGCGCCCACGGCTTCGTCGTCGTCGGAAAGGACCTCGAGGGGCACGGGGAAGGCGAAACGGTCGCCGTTCACCTGTACTGATCGCGCGACGGACGACGAGACCCGCGCGCGCAGCTAGCCGCGCCACGCGCGCATGGCGCGCTCGAGGTCGGCGACCGACTCCACGCCGTAGGCGGCGCGCAGCGCGCTCTCGAACTCCGCGGCGGCGAACGCGTCGAGGAAGCGGCGCCACTCCTCCTCTCCCCCGAGCCCCCTCAGGTAACGGCAGAGCGCGTGCGCCTCGAGGTAGAAGAGGAGCGGCCGGTCCGGCGGCGTCGAGCGGAGCGCGAGAAGCTCCGGCAGGGGGATCGCCTCGTCCTTCACCTGCCGCCAGAGCGCGAGCCGGGAATCCTGCGCCTCCTCCGACTCGTAGAGCGTCGCGATGCCCTCGTCGAGCCAGTGGCCGCGCCGGAACGTCGGCCAGCCGCGCCGCTGCGCCATGTGCACGAGCTCGTGCGGCAGCGTGTCGGCGAGCCACCGCTGCTGTCCCGCGTCCACCTCGATGCGGATGAGGGCCTTGCCCTCCTCGTCGAGCGTCTCGTAGCAGACGCCCGCCGTCGGCTCGCGCCCGAGCGCCAACGCCGCGAGAGGCGACCCCTCGGGCGTCGGGTCCGCGGCGACGTACGCCTCGCGCGTCGGATGGAGCACGACCTCGCCCCTCGCGCCGGGGCCCACGCCCAGGTCCTCCTCGATGCGCGCGTAGATCGCCGCCGCCCTTGCCGCCGCCTCGCGCGCGACCTCCCCGCTCGCGGCGTAGACGAGGAACTCGCCCGCGTCCTCGCGCTCGAGCGGGGACAGGAAGGTCTCGCGCCATCGCTTCTGCCCCTCCTGCGGCGGCCGCGCGATCGCCTGCTTCAGCGTCGCCGTCGCGTACGCGCGGACGACGTCGAAGGGGATGCACCCCTCCCCCGCGCCCCCACCCCTCGCAAGACGGGCCGCGTCCGCGTACGCCTGGACCGCCTGCTGCACCTCGCCCTTCAGGTGCGCGAGCACCGCCTCGAGGAAGCGCGGCACGGCCGGATCGCCGTAGGTGGCGAGCGCGCCCAGGAGCCGCGCGGCGCCGTCGAGGTCGCCGCCGTGCATCGCCTCGAGCACGGCGATCGGCGCGAGCCGCGCGAGGTCCTTCTCCGCGCGCGCCATGCGGTAGTGGTCGAGCGCCTGCCGCAGCGCGCCGCGCTCCTCCGCCGCGCGGGCCGCGCCGGAGTGCGCCCGCGCGAGCGCCTCGCGCACGGCCTCGTCCCCGTCGGGCGCGCGGAGCCGCCACTCCTCGACGTGCACGAGCGCCTCGACGAACCGGCCTTCGCGGATCGCATGCAGCGTCGCGGCCCTCGCGGTGAACTCCGCGGTGCGCTCCGCGGCGAGCCGTTTCGCGAGGTCATCGGAGGGGGCTCCGGGGGCCACCTCGCGCAGGCGCGCGAGCGCGGCCTCGGCCCCGTCGAGGCGGAAGAGCTGCAGCTCCTCCGCCGCGTGGGCGCGGAGCGCCGTCGCGAGGTCCCTGCGCGTCTCCTCGTCGGGCGAGAGCGCGAAGGCGCGCTCGTACATGCGGACGGCGGCGCGCGCGGACGCGGCGCCCTTCGCCTCGCGGCGGAGGTAGCTGCGGCGGTCCTCGCGGACGATCTCCCGCACCTTCGCGCGGGCGATCCGCATCGTGCCGTTCGGGAGGAGGATCGTCAGCTCGCGTTCGGTCTCCTCGACGACCTCGCCCGAGATGCGGCCGCCGCCCTCGAGGACGACCTCGTCGGGGCGGGCCGGGACGGAGAGGAGGAGCGCGCAGAGGAGCGCCTTCCGCACGCCTCCTTATCGGATCGACCCGGGCCGTTCGCGAGAGTCGCAGCCGGCGGGAGGGGGCATCCGGGATGGCCGGAGGCTCCGTGCACAGGCGGGATTCGGGCTCGGAGGCTAGGAGCCGGCCCGCTTCGTCCTCGGCGGCGCGCGACCGATCAGGGCAGGCGGAGGTCGAACTCCGCACGCCCAGATCAGGATGCCGATCGCGACCCCGAGGAGAACCTTGTAGAGCGAGCGGGTGACCCGCTTCGCGTGGAGCGTCAGCGGCGGAGCCATGGGCTCGGCGTCCCCCTGCGGCTTCTTGTAGCGCACGTAGCTCGGCTGCTTGACGTAGCGCGTCCCGGGATCGACGCGGAAGGAGGCCACCTCGGAGCCGCGCGCGCGACGACCCCTTGCGAAGATGAGGGCGTCCACGCGCGCGAGGATGTCCGCCAGCGCGGTCGCCGCGGCGGGCAGCTCCGGCGCTTCGACGAGGTCCTCGGGCTTGAGCCCCATCGCATCGAGCGCCCCGAGCATGCGCCGCTCCTCGGGCTTGTCCGCCTCGGGCACGGGCTCCGCGGCGGGCAGCCACGCCATGTCGGGCGGCGCCTCCGGGATCTCGAGGGCGTAGCCGATGGGCGCGTGCAACTTGCCGAACGCAACGAGGACGTCCGCGGACGCCCTGTCATCCCGCGTGCCGGCGCCGGTGCCGAGGCGTGCCGCCTCGATCTGCTGCTCCACCCAGGTGCTCGCGCCGAGGGGGTCGGGAACGAGCACGTACACGAGGTGCGCCGCGGAGAGCGCCGGGAAGGCGGGGGCCGGGAGGCTGCCGCTCGTATCGGCCGATACCACGGCTGCCAGCGCCACCAGCGACGCGAGGATGGATCGCGCGTTCACCGCCTCCCTGCCCTTGTGCACGCGATTATAGGGCGGGCGCCGTCCCATGACACCGAACGGCGGCCGAACGGCGCGGCGCAACGGCAGCGGATGTCGAGAAAAAGCATCACCGCGCGCGCCTATCCCCACGCGATGCGGAATGCCGATAGGACCGTGCGGCCACGTCCCTAAAAGGACGGGGATTCCATGGGTTTTGCCGGCGAACTGACGACGATCGGTCTCTCCGAGGTCTTTCAGAACGTCGCGTTCAACCGACTGACGGGTGTGCTGACCGTCTCGGAGCGCGATCGGAAGGCCTCGGTCTATCTCGAGGAGGGCACGATCCGCGCGTTCCGGCCGGAGAGCGAGCGTCAGCTCGACTACGTGCAGATCGCGGAACGCTCGCACGCGGCATCCTCCGACACGCTGCGCCAGGCCGCGCGCCGGCTCCGCCGCCGCACGCTCCGGGAGGCGCTGCGCGCGATCGGCACGTTCGACGAGGACCGGTTCGACGCGGCCGTGCAGGCCGCGATCAAGGAGGAGGTCATCCTCCTCTTCAACTGGCGCGAGGCGTCGTTCGTCTTCGAGGAGGGGCGCGCGCAGGCGAACGTCTTCGACAAGGAGCAGGTCGACTGCAACATCTCGCTCGACCCGCACGTGGTCATCGTCGAGGCCGCGCGCCGCGTCGACGAGTGGGACGCGATCTCGCACCAGGTCCGCTCGGAGACGGACATCTTCCTGCCGGCGAAACCGCTCGACGAGCACGCGCCGGCCGCGTGGCGCGACGTGGTCGCGCATCTCGACGGCACGCGGGACGTGCGCCGTCTCTTCGAGGAGCTCCCCTACGGCCGGTTCGAGGTCCTCCGCCACGTCGCCGCGCTCTCGGAGCAGGGACTGATCGTCCGCGCCGCACCCGCGCAGCTCTGCGCGCTCGCACGCACCGCCGAGGAGGGCAAGGACCTCGACCGCGCCGTCCGCCAGCTCGAGGCTGCCCTCACCATGGACCCCGCGCACCTCGAGGCGCGGCAGGAGCTGATCCGCCTCTACGAGCGCGCCGGCCGGCGCGCGGAAGCCGCGGGCGAGTACAAGCGGCTCGGCCAGGCCCAGGAGGCCGCCGGCGACCCGACCGGCGCGCTCGAGTCCTACGGGAAGGCGACCGGGCTCGTGCCGTACGACGTGGAGGCGCTCGAGCGGATCGCCGCGATCCACGAGGCGAAGAAGGATGCGAAGGAGTCCATGCGCGCGGGTCTCCGGCTCGCGGAGGCGCTCTCGACCCAGTCGCTCCTCGACGACGCGCTCGAGGTCTACAAGCGGCTGCTCGCGAACGACCAGGAAAGCGTCATCCTGCGCGAGTCGCTCGCCGCGACCTACATCAAGCTGCACGAGTCGAAGCTCGCCGCGCGCGAGCTGCTGTTCCTCGCCCGCCGGGCGTGGGACAAGAAGGACTTCGACCGCGCGCTCAACTACTACCGCAACACGCTCGCCGTGGATCGCGACTGCGAGGAGGCGGCGAAGCGCATCGCGGAGATCGAGCGCACGCGGCATGACGCGCGCGGGAGGCGGCGGCGCCGGCGCGTGGCGTTCACGCTCTTCACGCTGCTCTTCGCTTGCGGCCTCTGGCAGGGCACCCGCGAGTGGTTCGCCGCGGAGTCGCTGCACGAGGCGTCGCGCGCGGCGCTCGGCGGGCTCGTGCGCCGCGACGCGGACGACGCCGTCGCGGAGGCGATCGAGGCCTACGCGCGCGTGCACCGGGAGTTCCCGTGGACGGTCGGGGCGGAGCGCGCGGGGGAGACGGTGCGCGGCCTCCTGCTCGACCAGCTCGCATCGATCCGCGTCGAGGCGCAGCAGGAGCCCGCCGAGGCCGAGAAGCGCCTGAGCCGCCTCGCGCGCGTGAAGTGGCCCGCCGACCTGAAGGGCCTCTGGGCCGAGGGCCGCGACCGCGCGCTCGTCGAGATCGCGAAGAACCGCAGCGGGAACTGAAGCGCTACTTCGCCGCCTTCGGCAGCGCGATCTCGACCTCGGCGACGTCGGTGCCCCGCACCTCGAAGCCCTTCCGGCCCACCTCGTAGCCCTCGCGGAGGACGGCGATCTCGTAGAACCCCGCCGCGAGCCCGCTGTCGGCCTTCGCGGACGCCGCGCTCGGCAGGTAGTTGACCGAGAGGAACGCGCGGCCCTCGCTCACGTGCGAGAGGACGTGCACGTCGATCTGGTTCCCCGCGTGGTCCTTGAGCATGAGATGCACCTGGTCGAGGACCTGCCCCTCCGCGTCGGTGACCTTGAGCGAAAGGCCGCCGCCCGGCGTGAGCGTGACGCGGTGGGTGTCCTTCACCCCGCGGGCGACGACGACGCGCGGCAGGAACGCGGGCACCATGCCCGTCGCGAGCACGGACACCGCGTACTCCCCCACCGGCACCTCCTCGACGGACCAGCGCCCCTCCCTGTCCGCGTCCTCGATGTGCTTCACCCACCGCTGCGCGCCGGTCGCGTCGCGGCCGACGAGCGCGACGCGCCCGTCGAGAGGCGGCTCGAAGACCACGTAGAAGGCGCCGGTCTCGCCCATGGCCGTCGGCTGCATGGCGACGTCGAACGAGGGGGCCCGGAGGCCGTCGGCCGGGAACTGCCGGAGATCGGGCAGCTCGAGCCTCGCCTCCTCGTATCCGTCGAGGGTGAAGACGAGCGCGTGCCGCCGCTCGTCGCGGGGGACCTGGCAGGAGGCGCCTTCGCGGCTCACGGGCAGGCGATCCGCGACGCCCGCGGTCCGCCGGGCGACGAGGGGCTCGAGCGGGTTCCCGGTCACCGCGTCGCGCACGTTCACCGTGATCGCGACGGCGGGGACGAGCGTCAGCGTCACCTCGGGCTCGGTCGTGTCGAGCTTCTCGCCGAGGCCGGGCTCGACGATCAGGCCTCCAAAGCGCAGGATCGTCCCGTCCGACCTGACTTCGAGGTCCGTGATCCGCGCGCCGACGTCCGCAGGCCCGAGCCCCGCCCCCGAGACCTTGTACCTGCCGTCGTCGCCGAGGGTCGCGCCCACGACGGGCAAGTCCGCGAGGGCGCGGCCGACCAGGGCATCGCAGAGGGCGTCGGCGCCGCCCGGTGGGAGCAGCATCGCCCGAAGCCGCGAATCCGCCGCGGTCACTCGAAGGAAGTTCCGCTCGATGAACGCATCCTGGGCGATCTCGACGTCGTGCTCGAACTTCGGCGCATTGAGCACGGTGACGAGGATCTCGCGCCCCCGCGCGAGCCGAACCTCCTGCCGCGCCGTGCCGCGCGCGGGGATCGCGACGTCCTTCATGAGCGCGGGCAGGAAGCCGGGAGCGCGCGCGCCGAGGTCCGTCACGCCCGGCGGGAGCCCCGGGAACTCGAACGCGCCCTTCTCGTCCGTCGTCACCGCGTTCGCGACCGTCTCCCGGTCGAGGAGCGCGAAGTCGGAGGGGATCACGTACACCCGCGCCCCCTTCACCGGCTGGCCAAGGTCGTCGTAGACGTGGCCCTGAAGCGACGCGGCGGGCTTCAGGGTGAAGTCCTTCCGCCACGGGCCCTCGCCGTCGAACACGAAATCGATCTCGCCGTTCGAACGACCGTTCGTCGTCCCCGCGACCGGGAGGTAGCCCGTCGCCCAGACGTCGAACGTGCAGATCGGGGCCGGCACCTCGACCGCGTACTCCCCCTCCGGTCCGGCCGTGTCCGTGACGGTCGCTCTCAAGGTGGTCACCCGGACGATCGCGCCCGGCACGGGAGCGCCGCCGGGGTCGCGTACGTAGCCGGAGAGGGAGAAGACGCGCCCGGTCTCCGGGGAGGGGGGTTTCGTCGGCCCAGGGACCCCCTCCATTTCCGGCGCAAGCGGCGGCATCTCCACCGGCGCGTCCCGCCTCCGGTCCCGGGCGCTCCGGCCCCCCGGGCCTTCGTCGGACAGGAGCAGCCACGCCACGAGAAGCGTGGCCGCCACGGCGAAGAGGAGCAGGAAGGCGCGCAACGCCACACATGGTAGACGCCCCCCGCCCCCCCTCCCGGCGGCGTTACAACTTTGATGACGAACAGTTGACCGTCTCGTGCGTCTATATGGGTAGGTTTCCCGAGGGATGAAGCAACGGATCCTCGTGGTGGAGGATGAGCCCGCCGTCGCACGGGGGGTCAAGGACGCGTTGTCGTTCAACGGATACACCGTCGACGTCGCGGTCGACGGGCCGTCGGGCTACCGGTCCGCCCGCGACCAGGTCTTCGACCTCATCGTGCTCGACCTCATGCTGCCGGGCCTCGACGGCCTCGAGGTGCTCGGGCGGCTCCGCAGGGACGGGTGCGTCGCGCCGATCCTCATCCTCACCGCGCGCGGGCACGAGGGCGACCGCGTGAAGGGGCTAGAGCTCGGCGCCGACGACTACGTCGTGAAGCCGTTCAGCGTGCGAGAGCTGGTCGCGCGCGTCGCCGCGCACCTCCGCTCGCGCGCGCTCGCCGCGGGGTCGCAGGCGAAGGTCACGCTCGGCACGGTCGAGTTCGACTTCGCGCGGCGCGTCTGCCACCGGGACGGCAAGACGGTCCCGGCGCTTCCGAAGGAGATCGACCTCGCGCGCTTCCTCGTCGAGAACCGGGGCCGCTGCGTCTCGCGAGACGAGCTGCTCATGAAGGTGTGGGAGTACCCGGTCGCGGGCATCCAGACGCGGACCGTGGACAACTACATCATGAAGCTGCGCCAGAAGGTCGAGCCCGATCCCGCGCGCCCGCGGTACATTCTCACCGTGCGCGGCAAGGGATACCGGCTTGCGGACGCGTAGCGCGCTCCTCGCCCTCTTCGTCCTCCTCGTCGGCGTGCCGGTCGCCGCGGCGGCGTACCTCGGGATCGTCGGGCTCGCGCAGGAGCGGTCCGCGCTCGTCGAGCGGGAACGCGACGCGATCGAGGAGCGCGCCGCCGAGATCCGCGACCTCCTCGTGCGGCGGCTGCAGGAGCTCTACCGCGCCGAGGTGGCCGGCCATCGCACGGGGTTCACGAGCGACCGCTTCCGGATCGACGCCGAACGTAACGTGCATATGGAGGGGCCCGGGGAACCGCCCGAGGACGTGATCGAGTTCGCCCGGAGCGCCATCGCGCTCGCGCTCCTCACGGAGCCGCACGAGCGCATCTACTTCCACGGCGACCTCGCGGTGCGTCGCGACCGCGGCGGGCTCCTGGGGTTCCGCGTTTCGCCCGAGTTCGTGAACCGCGCCTTCCTCGACCCGTCGTCGCCGCAGAGCGTCGTGCCTCGGCTGGACGCACGGATCGAGAAGGTGTCGCTCGTGCCCAGGGACGCGGGGTTGCGCGCCGCGGGGCCGCGGGGGCTGCCGGCGATGTTCCCCCTCGATCCGCCGCCGGGCACGGCGGCGGACCCGTCGCTGCTGCCGCCGGTGTACGTGCTGCTCTTCGAGACGCACCCCGCCGAGGCGCTGGAGCGCGACCTCGCGGCAGCCGACGAGCAGCTCGGCTGGACACTCGGCGTGATGGGGCTCGTCGTGCTCCTGGGCTCGCTCTTCGTCTGGCGCGCCGTGCAGGCGGAGTCGCGGCTCGCGGCGAGGAAGGCGGAGTTCGTCTCCACGGTCTCCCACGAGCTCCGGACGCCGCTCACCTCGATCCGCATGTACGCGGACATGCTCAAGGAGGGGTGGGTGAAGGACGAGGCGTCGGCGCGCGACTACTTCGCGCTGATCGCGGCGGAGAGCGAACGGCTCGCGCGCCTCGTCAACAACGTCCTCGACTTCTCGCGGATCGAGCGGGGGAGAAAGACGTTCGAGATGCGCACGGGCGACCCGGCGCCGGTCGTGCGCGAGGCCGCGGAGACGCTCCGGCCCTACCTGAAGGAGAAGGGCCTCCGGCTCGAGATCGAGGTGCCCGAGTCGCTCCCCGCCGCGACCTTCGACCGGGACGCGCTCGTGCAGGTCCTCGTGAACCTCATCGACAACGCGAGCAGGCACGGGAAGGACGAGGTGCGCGTCGAGGCGGCGGCGCGGGACGGGTCGGTCGTGCTCCGCGTGCTCGACCGGGGCCCCGGCGTGCCCGCCGCGGAGCGCGAGCGGATCTTCGACCCGTTCGCGCGCGGCGCGAACGCGGCGGGCGGCGGGTCGGGGCTCGGCCTCGCGCTCGTGCGCCACTACGCGGCGGCGCACGGGGGCCGCGTGGAGGTCTCGGACCGCGAGGGCGGGGGCGCGGTCTTCACGCTCGTGCTCCCGGCTGCGGGCGCCTGACGCGGATCAGAGCAAGCCGCCCTTGCGCAGGATCGCGCGGGCGGCATCCACGAACTTCCCGGCGGCCGCGACCTCCTCCTTCGCCGCGGGGCCGTGAAGCACGCCCTCACGCCCGATATCGCGCAACAGCAGGCCTCCGCGGGCCCGCTGCTCCGCGGCCTGCGCGGTAAAGAGCGGCAGGGGCGAGAGGCCCGACCCAGCCGTTCGCGGAGGCGAGAGCCGAACCGGCGCGCGAGCGCGGCGCCGACAGCGAGGGAGAGCATCCGGACGGCGAATCGAACCCGGCGCGTCCCGTCTAGAGATACGACGCGATCTCGTCCAGCGCGAGGCAGCGCACGAAGTAGTTGTAGTTGCGCACGAGCAGCGCCGACACCGGCACCGGCCGCGGCTCCGCCAGCGCCCCCAGCGCGCAGATCGCGAGCGCCCGCACCGTGTTCGGCATCGAGTCGTCCCTGTAGACCGAGGCGAGCGCGTCCACCGCCGCGGGCGTCGGCTCCGGCAGCAGACCGAGAGCCACGACGACCGCCGCCTTCGCGTGGAGCGTCCCCGCGTCCTTGAGGATCGCCATCAGCTCCGGGACGGCCGCCGAGCGCAGCAGCAGCGACACCGCGATCGCGGCCTGCTCGCGCACGAAGGGGTCGTTGTTCCGCTCCAGCAGCTTCCGGACCGGCGGGAGCCCGCGCCCGTCGCCGTGGAACCCGAGCGCGAGCGCCGCCCAGCCCGCGAAGCGGCCGCGCGCGCCGAGCCCCTCGGTGTCGCGCTTCCTCGGGCTCTCGAGCGCCCGTACCGTGAGCGGCACCGCCTCCTCCACCTTCGCGATCCCGCACGCGAGCGCGAGGACGCCCTGCTCCACCTCCGTGTCCGCCCGGTGGTACTCCGCGAGCAGGATGTCGCGCGCCGCCTCCGAACGGACGCCGCAGAGGCCGAGCGCGAGGTACACGAACGCCCGGTCCTCCTCGTCGGCGAAGGCGCGCAGGAGGTCCTTCAGGAGCCCGACCGACGTCTCGCCGCCGACCTGCCCGAGCGACATCACGCCGAAGTTCTGCGCGATCGTGTCCGCCCGCGAGTCGCGGACGAACCGCGCGAGGCGCCCCAGGTCCTCGGTCTCGTCCGGCCCGAGCATCATCCCGAGAGCGATCGCCGCCGACCGCGCGAGGTTCCGGTCCGAGCCGCGCCCGTAGAGCATCCGGAAGAGCGGCTCCTTGTAGGCCTTCGCACGGCGGCGGCCGAGCGCTGTGATCGCCATCGCCTGCTCGCCCACCCCCCACGCGCGCCCCCCGGATGCCACCTGCCAGAGGAAGTCGTCGTAGCCCGAGGCCTCCACGAACCCGAGGAGGTGCGCGGCGAACCGCCGGCGCTCCTGTTCCGCGCGGGCGGGCGGCTGCTCGGGGCCCGACTTGGAGCTCGTGTGGAAGTACCTCGCGTGCTGCACGAGCAGGTCGGCAGACTCCTGCGTGCCGTCCATCATCAGGCCCGTGAGCGCGATGCTCTGCTCGCGCGTGGGCCGGTCCTTGTCCCACGCGATCGTGTCGAGGAAGCGGCGGTTCTCGCCGAGGCCGAGGAGCCCCGTCCCGTAGATCGAGCCCTCGCGGACGTCGGGCCATCCCTCCGGCGGCGAGCTGATGTGCCGCTCGAGCGCGCGGCGGATGCCCTTCGAGACGCCGAACTTCCCGAGCGCCACGGCGGCCGACGACCGCACGTCCTTGTCCTTGTCCTCGATCGCGTGGAGCAGCAGGTCGATGAGCCGGCCCTCGCGGAGGTCCGCGCGCTGCTTCCTGTCGTCGAGCGCGCGCACCCCTGTCACCGGCGCGCCGCGCGCGCGCCGCGCGAGGTAGTACTCGCGGTTGTAGCTCCACCAGATCTCCCACGTGTGCCGCCGCGCGCGGTCGCTCTCCGT
Organism: Planctomycetaceae bacterium; assembly: GCA_011525755.1. Classification (GTDB taxonomy): domain Bacteria; phylum Planctomycetota; class PLA2; order PLA2; family PLA2; genus PLA2. Next base: position 77,205 of record WYBS01000069.1, on the reverse strand, counting down.
CGTGGGCCCGCCCTCCGGCCCGACGTCGGGGCGGCCGGTGCCGGCGAAGGGGACGATCGTGATCTGCGCGCCGCCCTGGCCGGGCTGCGTGCGCGCGCTGCCGCCGTGCGCGAGCGCGGCCGCGCAGAGGAAGAGGAGGCCGAGCGTACGTGCCACCTATGGGAGAGACCGCCCCCGGCCCCCCCTAGGATGCGATCCACGAGAGGCAGGCGGCCACGAGGAGCGGCTCGGGCGCTCCGACGTAGGCGATCCAGCCGTCGCCGCGCCGCCCCGCGATGGCGACGCAGCGGTCGCCGGCGCGGTAGAGCGCGTAGCCGACGCCGGTGACCGGCCACGCCCGCGCGAGGGCAAGAGGGGGGGCTCCGGGGGCCAGCGGCTCCAAGGGGCCCTCCACGGCCGCCTCGCCCGGGGTGAGGTTGAACGCGGCGAGGAGCGGCCCCGTGCCGCCGCAGATCACGAGGACGCCGCCGCGGAGCACCCACTCGACGTCCGGGGAGACCGCCTCGAACGTCGACTCCCCCGCGGTGACGACGCGCGCCCAGGGCGCGCCCCCGGCGGGCGGAAATCCCGCTGAAACAAGGGCGTCCGCCAAGGCGCCCTGGCCGTCGGCGAGCTCGACCGAAACGTCGCGCACAGGCCGCGGATTTTACGCCTTGCCTCGACGATACCGTGCGCTACACATCATTCGGAGTAAGGACCGATCTCATGCGTGGCAACCGCGTAAGGAGGTCAACGGCCTCGCCAAGCTGCCGCTTACAATGCGCTGGCCCGTTTCCCGCACGCTGACAAAATCCACGGTTCCCTCGCGGTGCTGGCCCGCCGGGCCCCCGCGCGGTTTCTGACACGCGTCTACTACCCGGGCCCCGCACTCGCGGGGCCCGATCTTTTTCAGATCCAGCGCTTCTTCCGGAAGAGCCAGAGGAGCCCGCCCGCGACGACGACGGAGAGGGCCCAGAAGCCCCACGGGTAGGCCCACCTCTCGTCGATCTCGGGCATGTGGCGGAAGTTCATGCCCCAGACGCCCGCGAAGAACGTGAGCGGCACGAAGATCGTGCTGATCACCGTGAGCACGCCGATGATCTCGTTCAGCCGGTTGCTCGCGGAGGTCATCCAGGTCTCCATGAGCGCGCTCGCCACCTCGCGGTAGTTCTCGAGGATGTCGATCACCTGCACCGCGTGGTCGTAGACGTCGCGGAGGTAGGTGCGCGTCACGTCGCCGATGCACTCGTGCGGCTCGCGCTGGAGCGCGTGGACCACCTCGCGGATCGGCCAGATCGAGGCGCGCAGCGCGAGGAGGTCGCGCTTCATCTCGTGCACCTGCCTCACGAGGTGCTTGCCCGGCCGCTCGACGATCTCCTCCTCGAGGTCGGCGAGGCGGTCGCCGTAGTGCTCGAGGATCGGGAAGCAGTGGTCGACGATCGCGTCCAGGAGCGCGTAGACGAGGTAGCTCGCGTCCTGCGCGCGCGTGCGCGACCCCTCCGCCTGGAGCCGCGCGCGGATCGGGTCCCAGACGTCGCCCGGCGTCTCCTGGAAGGAGAGGACCGTGCGGCGGCCGAGGAAGATGCTCACCTGCTCCGAGTAGACGCGCCCCTCCTTCAGCTCGAGCATCCGGAGCAGCACGAAGACGCGGGCGTGGTGCTCGCCGACCGCGGGGTACGCCTCCGCCTTCGGCCGCTGGCCCGTCTGCATGAGGTCCTCGACCGCGAGCGGGTGGAGGCCGTACTTCGTCGCGAGCGCCTTCACGGCGGTCGAGTCGCGCGTGCCGTCGACGTTGATCCAGCGGACCGACGTCCACTCGGGGCGGTGCGCCGCGAGGAAGGCGTCGAGGTCGTCGATCCGGCGCGCCTCCGCGCGGTCCTTGCAGTAGTCGATGCAAGTGATCGTCGCGCGCTCGCCCTCGGGCGGGCGCTCGGGGAGGCGGTGCGGCTCGATGCCGGGCGACGCGCCGGGCTTCAGGCCGCGGAGCCCCTGCGGGTAGAGCGCGCGCCGCCGCGGGGGAGGCTTGGGGGGTCCGGGGGCAGGAGGGGGCGCGCTCGCCACGGCGGCACTCTACCGCGGGGCGCGGCGCTGTACACTGTGCATGCGACCGCCGCGGGGAAGGACAGATGAAGACGCCTGACTCGCCCGTATCCAAGGCGATCCTCGCGTGCGCCATCGCGCTCGCCGGCTGCTCCGCGCGCGGCGGCGAGGCCGAGGCCCCCTGGGGCTTCTCCGAACCGCCCTACGTCCACCCGAGGATCGTCGAGGACCTGTCGACGTGGCTCAGCGACGGCGGGGACCAGGTCGTCGCCGTCAACCTGCTCGAATCCCAGGGAAGCAACCGCTACCACGGCGACGTGCTGACCAGGGAGGTTCCGGGGGAGCCGCCCTTCGTCTACGCGTGCGACGGCCGGGCGACGTTCGGCTACGAGCACGTGGGCACGACGGCGTCGGGCGTCCATGTCCTGCGCACGTCCTCCTCGGGAGGCGGCAGCGGCGTCTTCGTCGATCTCATGCTCGTGAGATTCGAGAGCGACCGCGGCGTCGAGGTCGACTGGGAGGGATGCGCCATCAGGCCCACGAGACCGCGCCTCCTCTTGCGGAAGCTCGGCGCGATTGCTCTCGGCGACAGGTGGTCCGGACGGCTCGAGGTGCGCGGCAACGACGTCTTCGTCGGCAGGGACGAGGGCTTCTTCGCCGGGCGCGGGGGGCGAGGCGACGCCTGGAGCGGCACGGAGCACGTCCTGACGCTCCATCCCGACGGCAGTGCTGTACGCTGACGGTCGCAAGCCACGCATGATCCGCATCGGCACCGCGGGATTCTCGTACAAGGACTGGGAGGGGAAGGTCTACCCTTCGCCGAAGCCCAAGGGGTTCGATCCGCTCGCGTTCCTCTCGGGGATGTTCTCGACCATCGAGATGAACGTGACCTTCTACCGCGTGCCGACCGCCGCCAACGTCGAGAAGTGGATGCAGTCCGTCGCCGCGAACAGGAACTTCCGGTTCACGTTCAAGCTCTACCGCGGCCTCACCCACGACACCGAGAACGAGACGCTCCCCCAGTTCCTCGACGCGCTCGAGCCGTGCCGCGAGGCGGGGAGGCTCGGCGCCATCCTCCTCCAGTTCCCCTTCTACTTCCGGAACACCTCCGACGCGCGAGGGCGCGTCGCGTGGCTCGCCGAGGGCCTCACGGGCTGGCCCTGCGCCATCGAGGTCCGCGACCGCTCGTGGCTCCTCCCGACCGCGCTCCAGTTCCTCCACGAGCGCGGGCTCTCGCTCTCTGACATCGACATCTGCCAGACGCGCACGTCGATCCCGCCCGGCTCGTGGACCACGGGGCCCATCGGCTACGTCCGCTTCCACGGCAGGAACCGCGACGCATGGTTCGACAGCAAGGCGACCGTCGCGCAGAAGTACGACTACCTCTACTCGATGGAGGAGCTCCGCCCCTGGGCCCTCCGGGTGCGGGAGATCGCCGACTCGACCGAAGCTACCTATGTGATCATGAACAACCACTTCGCCGGCAAGGCGGTCGCGAACGCGTTCCACCTGCTGCGGCTGCTCGGGATGCCTGCCCCCACGCCCCCCACGAATCTGCCCGTATGACGGTCACGCTCACGCCGAAGGAGATCGAGGAGCTGCGCGCGCGGCTCGAGGCGAAGGGCTTCGAGTTCCGGCCGCTCGCCTACGCGCACTTCCAGGCGCGCGGGCCCGGCGTGGTCGTGAGCGCGTACAAGAGCGGCAAGGTCGTCGTGCAGGGTGCGCTCGCCGCGCAGATCCTCGGCGAGGTTCCCGCGCCCGCGCTCAGCGGCCCCGTCGTCGGCAGCGACGAGTCGGGCAAGGGCGACTACTTCGGGCCGCTCGTCGTGGCCGCCGTCGTCGTGAAGCCGGGGCAGGAGAACGCGCTCCGCGACGCCGGCGTGCGCGACTCGAAGGAGATGTCGGACGGCACGGCGCTCCGCGCGGCGATGGCGGTGCGGCGCCTGCCGCACGCCGTGCGCGTGCTCATGCCGCCCGAGTACAACGCGCGCCACGAAGCCGAGAAGAACGTCGCGCTCTTCCTCGCGACGCTCCACGCCGAGACGGTCGCCGAGGCGCTGCGCGGCACGGGGGCGACGCGCGTCGTGATCGACCAGTTCACCTTCGCGGAACGGCTCGAGGAGGCGCTCCTGCGCGCGGGGGTGCGGCTGCCGGTCGAGATCCGGCCCCGCGCGGAGGACAACCCGGCGGTCGCGGCCGCTTCGGTCCTCGCGCGCGCCGAGTTCCTGCTCGGGCTCAGGGAGCTCGGCAACGAGCACGGCGTCGAGCTCCCGAAGGGGGCGGGCCCGCCCGTCGAGGCCGTGGCCCGGCGGCTCTATCAGGAGGGGGGCCGGGGGGCGCTCGAGGCGGTCGCGAAGATCCATTTCAAGACGACGCTCAAGGTCACGCGGAACCTGTTTTAGGCGAGAATGGGGGCGTGCGGCCGGGATTGACACTGATCCTCGCCGCGGCGCTCGCCGCCGCGGAGGACGACGCGGAGCTCGCGCGCACGGTCGAGGAGCTGGTGAAGCGGCTCGGGTCGCCCTCGACCGAGGAGCGCACGCTCGCGCGGTACCGGCTCGCGTCGTACGGCGACCGGATCCGGCCGCTTCTCGAGAGCGTGGACTCGCCCGACCCCGAGGTGCGCAGGTCGATCCGCGCGCTGACCCGCACGGTCGGGAAGGTGGAGATGGAGCTGCTGCCGCGAGAGGAGGGCCCGCTCCCGGTCGGCGCGCCGCTCGCGCTGGACGTCCGCATCCTCAACAACACGGAGGAGGCGCTCGTGCTCCTCCCCGACATCGCGCGGCAGGGGCGCTCGTCCCCCTTCCGGGTCCGCGTCGGCAAGACGCTCGTGCCCATCGCGTTCGACGAGGTCAACTGGGGGGCGGACGGGACGACGACGATCCTTCCCGGAGCGAGCCGGCGCTTCCGGCTGACCCTGCCCCGCGGCACCCCCGCGCTCCGGCGGCCGGCGCTCCATGACGTCTGGGTCGTCTTCGACGGGCTCGTCGGGAGGGGCTACGGGATCCCGATGGAGGACGCCATCGAGACCAGGCGGGAGGTGCTCGAGAGCGGGTCCGTGAAGGTGCACGTGCTCGGGCGGAAGGCCGAGGAGATCGAGGAGGCGCTCCGCTCGGAGGACGGCCGGGTGCGCGACGCGGCGCTGGCGGAGCTCTCCCTGCGCGACGACGACGCGATCGTGCCGCTTCTCCGGCGCCACGCGCTCGAGCGGCCGGTGCGCCTCGCCGCTGTGCAGAAGCTCGGAGCGCTCGGGGCGGCGGAGGACTTCAAGCTGATCTACGAGGCGACGCGCGACGAGAGCCTCGACGTGCGGCGCGCCGCGGTGCTCGGGCTCGGCAAGTATCCCGGCTTCAAGGCGCGGAGCCGCCTGATCCGGCTGTCCGCGGACCCGGATCTCCAGGCGCAGGCGATCCGCGCGCTCAAGGGCCACAAGCACCACGCGACGGTCGAGTGCTACATCGGCCTGCTGCAGCCGGGGAAGGCGGCGCGCGAGAACGTCGACGAGATCCGGACGACGATCCGCGAATGGACACGCATGTCCGTGGACCAGCGGCCGTCGGAGATCGCCGCGTTCCGCGCGTGGTGGGAGGCGAACCGGGAGCAGTGGGCGAAGAAGAACGTCACCGATAGGTGAGCGTGCGGGTCATCGCGAGCGACCCGTCGCCCGCCTCGAGCCGGTCGAACTCCATCGAGCCCTCCGCCTCGAGGGAGACTTCGCGGCCGCGGGCGACGTCGAAGAGCCACGTGCCCTTCTGGACGCCCGCGATGTCCTTGCCCCGCTCCTTGTAGCCGCTCTTCACCTCGAAGGAGACGCGCGCGATGCCGTCCTTCACCTCCTCGAGCTTGAAGACCGCGGCGCCCTCGAGCCCCGGCGGCACGGTCTGGCCCGTGGACTCGAGGAACGCGCCGGCGGGGACCTCCCACGTCGCGCCGACCGCGACGGGCTTCTCGGGCATGCGCTTCGCCCGGTAGCTCAGGAGCCGCTCGGCGAGGCGCGGGTGCTCCTCCGTGACGTCCTTGTCGCCGGCCATGAGCACGTAGCCCTCGCCGCTCCGCCTCCAGAGGAAGGTCTTCCCCTCCGCGGGGTTGGCATCGCTGCCCGCCTCGCCGTCGGGCCGCTCGTGGATCCTCTTCGCGAAGCGCAGGACCTCGACCCTCTCCTCGGAGGGCAGCCCGTCGCCGCCGACGGCGAGGACGGTGCGCCGGAAGAGGCACTCCTCCTCGACGTCGAACTTGGCGACCCGCTTCTGCTCGATGAGCCGGAGCCTGATACGCCGCGTGGAGGTCTCCTCGTACACCATCCCCTTCTCGAAGCGGAGCTTCAGCTCGTGCGTCGAGTCCGGCGCGAGCAGGAGGGCGAGGAGGAGCGGCACCATCCCCTCGATTCTACGCGGGGGGGCTCCGGGAGCCGGCCATACGGTACGGGGAGAGTTTTTCCGAAACTCGTGACACAACCCCCCCTTCTGTCACGAGTTTCGCAAGTTTTCTCCCCGTACCGTATCCGGCAACGAAAGCGGGGCGGCGGGAACTCATTTGCCGGATCATGAAGGGCGAAGTGAGCCCCGACCCCGAATCGCTGGCCGCGCACCGCGGGTTCGTCGAGGCGCTGGCCCGGCGGCTCGTGGACGACCGGCACGTGGCGGAGGACCTCGCGCAGGAGACGTTCCTCGCGGCGCTCAGGAACCCCCCGAAGGCTGCGGCGCTCCGCGGCTTCCTCGCGCGGGTGCTCCGGAGGCGCCGGGCGCGGTGGCTCCGCGACGAGGATCGGCGGCTCCGGAAGGAGCGCGCCGCGGCGAGGCCGGACCGCGCGGAGAGCGGCCTTGACCTCGTGGCGCGGCTCTCGTGGCACAGGAAGGTCGTGGACGCGCTGCTCTCGCTCGAGGAGCCCTACCGCACGACGCTCCTGCTCAGGTTCTACGAGGACCTGAAGCCGGGGGAGATCGCGGAGCGGCTCGACGTGCCGCCGGGCACGGTGCGCGCGCGGCTCTCGCGCGGCCTTGAGCGGATGCGGGCACGTCTCGACGCGGACCACGAGGGCGACCGGCGGTCGTGGCAGCTCGGGCTCCTTCCCCTTCTCTCGTGCGCACGCCCGAGGGGCGTGCTGCTGGGGGTAGCGGCGATGACGGCAGGCAAGAAGGTCGTGGCGGCGGGGGCGCTCGTGCTCGCGCTGGCCGGAACCGGGTACGTGACGCTGCGGACGCTGCAGCGGGAGGCGCCCCCCGCCCGCAGCGACGCGCCCCGCGGGGCCGTGCCCGTCGCGGAAGTCCACAGGGCCCCGGGCCCCACCAGCATCCCGGAGCAGGGCTCGACGCTCGTCGTGCACGTGCGCAACGAGCGCGATGAGCCGATCGCGGGCGCGGAGGTTCTCGTTCTCCACACGCCCGCCGAAGGGGCGTTCAGGACACCGCCGGTCAGCATCGACCGGAGATGGGCGCACATCTGCCGGAACGCGGAGACCGTCGCGTTCCGCGCCGCGACCGACGGCTCGGGGGAGGCGCGGCTCCATGGGCTCACGGGGAACCGATGGGATCTCGTCGCTCGTGCTCCGGGCCGCGCTCCCGCGCGCCGGACGGTCCAGGGGGAGCAGCAGGCGCAAGTCACGCTGACGCTTCTGCCTGCGCGCGCGTTGCGGGGCTTGGTCGTGGACACGACCGGCACGCCGGTCGCCGGCGCGGTCGTCCTCGCCGGCACGCCAGCGCTCGCCTGGTGGCGAGGCACGGCCGAGCGGCCGTTCCGGGCCGTGGCGGATGAGCGCGGCGAGTACGCGTTCGACGCGCTGCCGGCGGAAGACATGAGCCTGTTCGCAGCCTTCCCGGGAGGCCTCGCGTTCCACGTCGCGACGCTCCGCCATCCGGGGCCCGAGCGATTCGACATCACTCTGCGGCGGGGCGGCACGGTCACCGGCTCCGTCCTTGACGGGTCGGGGAGGCCGGTCGCCGGCGCCGACGTGTTCCTTCACGGGCAGGACGAGCACACGGCGTGTCCGGGCCACGCGACCACGGACGTGAGCGGCCGCTACATGATCGACACGCTCCCGCCCTGCAGCGTCCATAGCGCGGTTGTCGAGGCTCCCGGCCATGTCGTGAGCCGCGGCATCGAGGACGTGCTCTACCTGCGCGACGGGGAGAAGAGGGTGCTCGACTTCCGTCTCGTCCGCGCCGCCCGGATCAGGGGGACGGCGCTCGGCCCGGCCGGGCCGGTCTCACGGACTTCGGTCATGTCGTTCCAGCTCGGGCTCGAAGGCGGCTACGTCCAGCGTCACGCGGTCACCGACGACGAGGGGCGTTTCGTGCTCGACGACCTTCCTCCCGGAAGGGCCGTCCTGAACATGGCGGGCGGGGGCCACCGGCAGGAAGGGTTCCCGCAGGACCAGCTGGGCGCGCTGCGATCGGGCGACGGCGAGTCCCCCTGGATCGTCGAGCTGCGCGAGGGCGAGGAGGTCGAGTACGTCGCAAGGCTCGTGCGGGGGGATATCGACATCGAAGGCATCGTGCTCGGCCCGGACGGCCTCCCGTTCGCCGGGGCTCGCGTGATCGTCGCCGGCGGACCCTCCTGCGAGTCCGCAGCCGACGGCACCTTCCGGCTGGAGCATGTCTTCGCGGACGCCGGCGTCGTCAGGGTCTCCGCTCCCGGGATGAGGCAGGTCGGCCCTTGGCCCTTGATCGCGAGCCGCGTGACGCTACAGCTCGAACGGCGGCCGGATCCGAGGCTCACGGGCACCGTGCGCGGCCCCGAGGGCGAGGCGCCGGCGGGGGCCTACGTCCTCGTCGCGCTACCCGGCTACAACGAGCGAAGCGGTCGCCCCGCCAACGACATGTCCGTGACCACGGAGAGGGCGCGGCGGTGGTACTCCGCGACGCGGCATCCGGTCACGCGCTCCGGCACCTTCGATGTCCCTTTGCAGGGCGTCGTCGAGGAGCACAAGCGGCTCTGGGTTCGTGCAGGGGCCCCCGGGATGGCCGACGCGGAGCCCGTGGAGATCACACTGGAGGAGGGGCGCGATCGGTACGAGGCGGGCTTCGTCCTCTCTCCCGGGAACCTGCTCGAGGGCACGGTCGTGGACGCGGGCACCGGCAAGCCGGTCATGGGAGCTAGAGTGAAGGTGCGTCGCACCCGCCCGGTCGACGAACCCCTGCCGCAGGGCGCGATCGGCCCGGAGGAAGCCGTCGCGGCGGTGACGGACGAGGCGGGCGAATTCGCGGCGAGGGACCTCGGCTCCGGCTGGTGGGAGATCGAGGCGGCCGCCCGCGGGTTCGCGGCGGGATCGACGAGATTCGAGTTGCCGCCACGCGGACGCGCTCGCGTCGCGCTCGCCCGCACGCTTTCGATCGCGGGACAGGTGGTTCTCCCGGATGGCTCGCCGGTGCCCGCCGCGTTCGTCCAGGTGGACGGGATGCCGGGCCGCGATCCGCTGCCGTCGCGGATCCTCTCCACCGACGCGACGGGGCGCTTCGTCGCGGAAGATCTCGCTCCCGGCGAGTACCGGGTCCGCGTCGCCGAGTCGCGCACGGCGAACATCGTCGAGACCGCGCTACCCGACGTCGCGGCCGGCGCCCCGGAGCTGAGGATCGTCGTCGAACGGGCTTCCACGATCTCCGGCGTTGTCGTCGACAAGGAGGGGCGGGGCATCCACTTGATGCACGTGACCGCCGTCTCGGACACCGGCGACGCGCCCGGAGGGTTCGCCCAGACGCGCGAGGACGGCGCGTTCGACATCCGCGGGCTGCGCGACGGTGCCTACAAGCTGACGTTCCGCGCCTCGGACCGGACGGACCGGACCGAGGTCGTCCGCCGGCAGGTGCGCACCGGGACCGCCACGCTCAAGGTCACGTTCGAGCCGGCGGCGGACGAGCGCCTCTCGATCGAGGGGATCCTCGTGGACGAGACCGGGGCTCCGGTGGCGGAGCGCTGGATCCGCACGGCCGGGAAGGGCCGGAAGCGAGCGCAGACGGACGCCCAAGGGCGGTTCGTCATCCGTGAGCTGGAGCCGGGCGGCCACGCGCTCGTCCTCGAGCGCCGGCACGGCGCGACGAACTACGTTGCGGCGCTCGGCAGCGCGGACGCCGGGGCAACCGGCGAGCGGCTCGTCGCCCGTGTCGGCGGGGCGATCGCGGGAACGGTCTCGGACGGCTCCGGCCCGCTTCGCAACGTGTGGGTCCACGTCGACGCCCGGGACGGCGACTTCCCCATTGCCGCGGAGACGGACAAGTCGGGCGCCTTCAGGGTCGCGGGGCTTCCCGATGGCGCGACCTGCACCGTGTTCGCCGGGGACGGCGTCTTCATCCGGACGACGATCCGCGACGTCGCCGTGGGCACGACCGACGTGCGGATCGTCCTCCGGCGGGGCCTCTCGGCGAGCGGCCGGCTGGTCGATGGCGACGGCGCGCCCCTCGCGTCGGCAACGCTGCGATTCCTGCATGCAAGCGGGGCAAAGGGGGCGAAGACTGACGCGGACGGCCGCTTCCACGTGATGGGGATGGAGCCCGGCCGGTACCAGGTGGAGGCGCACCTCTACCACGGCGGGTTCCGACCCTGCGGCACGATCGAGGCGGGCGCGACCGACGTCGAGCTGCGGCTCCCTGCGAAGTGAGCCCGCCTACGCCAGTTGGCCGCGCTGCGCGACCGTGTCGAGCAGCGCGTGACACACCCCCCCCTTCTGTCACGAGTTTCGCAAATTTTCTCCCCGTACCGTATCCAGCAGCGCCTGCGCGGCGCGGGGGACGTAGCGGTCGCGCGGGACGACCGCGACGATCGCGCGCTCGAGTCCCGCGTCCCTGATCGGCAGCACCGCGAGCTTCCGGCGGTCCGCGTCCGTCACAGCGCTCTCCGGCAGCACCGCGCACCCGAACCCCATCGACGCGTAGAGCTTCTGCACCTCCACATTGCCCGTCTCGAGCACCACCTTCGGCTTCGCCCCCGCCGCCCGGAGCGCCCGGTCGATCGCGTCGCGCGTCACCGTCCCGCGCTCGAGCGCCACCATCGGGCGCCCGTCAAGCGCCGCGAGCGTCGCCTGCCCCCGCCGCAGCAGCGGGTCGTCCTTCCGGCACACCGCGACGAAGGGCTCGACGAGCAGCTCCCGCGCCTCGAGCCGGTGGTCGATCGACGGCGGCCGCGACACGATCCCGAAGTCCAGCTCGCCGCGGAGCAGCAGATCGAGGATCCCCGCCGTGTGGTCGTTCCGGATGAGCACCTCCGCCGCCGGGAACCGCTTCCGGAACCTCTTCAGCGGCTCCGGCAGCAGGTAGAGGCTCACCGTGTCCGAGCAGCCGAGCCGCACGCGGCCGGCGCCCGTCTCCTTGAGCTCCCTGAGCCGCGCGCGCGCCTCCTCGACGTCCGAGAAGATCTTCTCCGCCGACGAGAAGAGCACGGTCCCCGCCTCCGTCAGCGCGACCCCCTTCCGCGCGCGGTCGAAAAGACGCTCCCCCAGCTCGCTCTCGAGCGACTTGATCCTGACCGACACCGCCGGCTGCGAGACGTGCAGCGTCTTCGCGGCGCGCGAGAAGGAGCGCTCTTTCGCGACGTGGTAGAAGGAGCGGAGCGACTCGAGATCCAAGATAAGCCGGGATTATAGACCTCGGTGCTTGATATGAGGGGGCGCGGGGGACGGCCCCCGGAGCCCCCCCGAGAGACCCTGCGCAACTTCCGCCTCTTCCTCCTCTACCGCGTCCTCACGCGGCTGCTGCTCTTCGCCCCCTACATCCAGCTCTTCATCACGAAGGTGCGGGGCCTCTCGCAGGCCGAGTACGGCCTCCTCCAGGGCCTCTACTACCTCGTCGTCGTGGCCGCGGAGGTGCCGACCGGCGTGCTCGCGGACCGCTTCGGCAGGAAGGCGATCCTCGTCCTCGGCGCGGCGGTCAACGGCCTCGGCTGCTTCCTCTTCGCCGTCGCGACGGACTTCCCCTCCTTCGCGGCCGGGGAGGTGCTCTTCGGCCTCGGGACAGCCTTCGTCAGCGGGGCGGACTCCGCGCTCCTCTACGACTCGCTCGCGGCCGAGCGGCAGGAGGCGCAATACCCCCGGGCAGAAGGCGCGGCGCAGGCGTCGTGGCTCATGGCGACCGTGATCGGGTACCCCCTCTCGGACCGGCTCCTCGTCGTCGATGGGAACCCGGTCCTCGCCTACTGGATCGCGGGGGGCCTCTCCATCGTCGGCGCGGGGGTCGGCCTGCTGTTCCGGGAGCCGCCGCGGGGCGAGCGCCAGTCCGCCCGGGAGATCACCGTCGGGGCGATCCGGGACGTCGTCACGCTCCCCGGCGTCGCTCGCGTGATCCTCTATAGCATCGGGGTCTTCGCGCTCCTCAGGGCCGCGGTCGTCCTCTTCTTCCACCCGGTCCTCGATGCGCAGGGGATCCCCCCCGACCTCTACGGGACGATCCTCGCCGGGATGAACCTCGCGGGCGCGCTGGCGGCGCTCTTCGCCCACCGCCTTATCGCCGGGGCAGAGCGGCTGGTCGTCTACCTGGTTCCCGGGGCCCTCCTCTTCATGTTCCTCCTGCTCGCGATCCTCAGGGCGCCCTTCGCCGCCGTGCTCTTCGGCGTCCAGGGGGCCGCCTTCGGCCTCTACCCGCCGCTGACCCGGTTCCTCCTCAACCGGCGCGTGCCGTCGGCCCGAAGGCGGGCGACGATCCTCTCCCTCGACTCGCTCGCGTGCCGGCTGATGTTCAGCCCGCTCGCCGTCTTCGCCGGCTGGGCGCTCGGGAGCATGGGCCTCGCCGCGGCCATGGCGGCGACGGCGCTCCTCGCGTGCGCACCGATCGTGATGATCGTGACACGGCGGGGACCGCGGGGCGGTTAATCTTTAGAACCGATGAACGGCCGGGGGCGAGACGACGTCCTAAGGAGGGTGCGCCGGCTGCTCCTCCTCCTCGCCCTCGCGCCCGCGGGGCCCGCGGCGGCCGACGGCGAGGTGCGGCTCCTCACGGACGACGCGATCCCCCGCTACCTCTCGCGCGGGCAGGAGCTCGCGAAGGCGGAGCAGTGGGACAAGGTCGTCGACGTCCTCCACCGGGTCGTGATCGGGGACCCGGAGGTCTTCCCCGACGTCAAGGACGAGGTCCTCCAGTCGGCCGTCTACAGCGAGGACGGTCGCACGTACTACCCCGCGCGCGAGCTCTGCCTCCTCGAGCTCGCGCGGCTGCCGCCGGAGGGGCTCCGCGCCTACCGCGACGTCCACGATGCGACCGCGCGCCAGCTCCTCGCGGCCGCGGACGCCACGGCGGACGTCGAGGATCGCCTCGTCGCGTACGCGAAGGTCCACGACAGCTACCTCTCGAGCACCGTCGGCGACGACGCGCTCGAGAAGGCCCTCGACCTGAACCTGGCGCTCGGTCGCTTCTACGAGGCGCTCGCGCTCGGCCGCCGCCTCGTCGACGTCTACCCGAAGGACACGGACCGGGACCTCGCGCTCGTGCTCGCGAAGTCCGCCTACTGCGCGGCGCGCATCGGCGACGCGGAGCAGGTCACGGTGCTGCTCGCAAGGCTCGCCTCGGAGCATCTGGGGGCGACGGTCAGCGTCGAGGGGAAGCCGGTGGCGGCCGCCGAGGTGAAGGACCATCCGCTCTTCCGGCGCGGCGCGGGCGAGGCTCGCGCCGACACGGACTGGCCGATCGCCGGCGGCAACGCCGCGCGGAACCGGACGGCCGGCGACCTCCCCGAGGACCTCCCGAGAAAGCCGTTCTGGTCGTTCCCGCTCCACGAGCGGGACACGCGCCTCACTGTCTGCAGCTTCGGGGACGCATGGATGGTCCTCCGCCACGACCGGCAGCCGTCTCCCACGCCGGAGCTGCGCGTGCCGGTGCCCGCGAGAGAGCACGTCGCCCCGTACCCGACCACGTTCCCGATCGTCCATGAGGGGCTGCTCTTCTACCGGGACGGCCGGGACGTCGTCGCGCGACGCGTGGGCTCGGGCTCCTTCGTCCACCTCCTCGAGGTGGTGGTCTCGAAGGATCCCCTTCCGACGGACGACCCCACCTGCCGCTGCCCGCTCGAGAGCGTCCGGCCCGGGACGCAGGACGCGGTCAAGGACTCGCGCGTCCTCGAGGCCATCTACGAGCACCTGGACTACGGCGCGGCGCGCCTCCTCGCGGCGGGCGACATGATCCTCGCGACGGACTGGCTCGGGGCGCCGAACGAGCTGCGCGGCGAGGCGGCGGCCGTCCCGAACCAGCCGAACACCCTCATCGCGCACGCCCGCGCGTCCGGGAAGCAGATCTGGGCCTGGAACGGCGACTACGCGAGCGAGGCCGTCAAGGCCGACCCGCAGGTCCTCGACGCCTGGCAGAAGGACTACCAGCTCCACCGCGGCGCGGCCTTCCTCGGCCCCGGCGTCGCGTCCGGCGGCACCCTCTACACGGTCGCCTCGGAGCGCGAGGGGGGCGAGCCCGGGTTCGTGTCCCTCTGGGCATTCGACGTCGCGACCGGGCGCGTCCGGTTCCGGACGCTCCTGCACTACGAGGACGAGGTGAACCGCCAGCTCCCCCGCGGCGCCGCGGTCGCGATGGCCGGCGGGACCGTCTACGCGATCACGCAGGCCGGGGTGGTCGCGGCGGTCGACGCCCTCCCGCCCGGCCGCGTGAAGTGGCTCACGCGGTACCAGCGCGGCTTCGAGGGGGCGCAGGGCGGGCGGCGCGGATTCCGCGCGGGCAAGATCAAGCAGGGCTTCGCGTTCGGCGACCCGGTGGTCGCCGAGGGGAAGGTGATCGCAGCGCCGGCCGACGCGAACGAGATGCTCGCGCTCGACGCCGAGACCGGCCGCATCGCCTGGTCGATCCCGAAGCGGGCGCTGCTCTCGGCGTCGTACGTCCTGGGCGTCAAGGAGGGGCTCCTCTACCTCGGCGGCGACAAGGTCTTCGCCATCGACCTCCGGAAGGGGGAGATCGCCTGGTCGAGCCCGCTCCGGGCGTTCCGCTACGGGCGCGGCTTCGTCGGCGAGCGGTACGTCCACGTGCCGACCCGCCACGAGAACGCCCTCCGCTCGGAGGTCGAGCGCTTCGACCTGAAGACCGGGGTCCCGGCGGAGCCGCTCGTCTTCGAGGTGGAGAAGCTCGGGAACCTGCTGAGCTTCGACGGGAAGCTCGTCGCCGCGAACGGCAGCGAGATCATGTGCTTCACCACCTACGAGGCGGAGGCGGCCCGCGTGGACGCGGCGCTGAACCGGCCGGACGCGGACCGCGCGGCGCTGCTGCTCGAACGGGGCCTGCTCGCGCTCGCGGGCGTGACGAAGCGGCGCGACCAGGCACGCGAGGACCTCGCGAAGGCGGTCGAGGCGGCGGGGGACGACGCGACGCACCTCGCGCGCAGGTACGCGATCGAGAACCTCTTCGCCATCGCCCGCGAGCGGAAGGACCTCGGCGCGCTCGACGAGGCGGAGAAAATCGTCGCGCCGCTGCGCGGGAATCAGGGGGGGGCCGGGGGGCCGCACCCGTACGACGCGCAGATCGCGCTCCTCCGCGCGGAGGCCCTCGGCCGCCTCGGCAACGCGCAGCAGGCCCTCGCGGCCCTCGAGCGCTTCGCGGACGAGTTCGGCCACCTGCGCGTCGTCCGCGACGGCCGTGTCGTCGACGGCACCGCGGCGGGCGCCGCGCTCCGCGACCAGCTCCGGTCGGAGAGTCCGCCCTTCGCCGCCGCCTTCGCCGAGACCGTGCGCGGCCGCATCGAGGCCGCGGTCGCGCGGAAGGACGCGGAGGGCCTGAAGGCGATCCTCGAACGGTACGGCGACGAGCCGCCGGCCGAGGAGGCGCGCTTCGCGCTCGCGCACCTCCACGAGGAGGCGGGCCGCGTCGCGGACGCCGAGGCCGAGCTCAAGGACTTCGCGAGGAAGCACCCGGCGCATCCGCGCGTGGCGGCGGCGCACCTGCGGCTCGCGCGGATCGAGGCGCGGCAAGGCAAGCCGGACGCCGCGCGGCGGGAGTGGGTCGAGGCCCTTTCCCGGCTCGACGAGCAGGGGCGGCGCGAGCACGCGGCGCTCCTCGCCGAGGTGGATGCGCTCCTCGCCGGCGCGACCGTCGCGCCGGCCGCGCCACGCCTGCGCTTCCCCCTCTCCGCGGCGCCGATGGCGATCGAGGGCGCCGCCCCCGTGGCCGTCGAGGGCGGGCTCCCCGAGGGCCTCGCGCTCTTCGCCAACGCGGCGGAGTACATGGCCGTCGATGCCTCGGGGAAGGTCCGCTGGACCGTCGCCAACCCGAGCCGCACGGGCATCGCGCCGGGGCCCGCCGGCGAGCCGGCGACCGCCGCCGCGGCCGGGGCCGTCGCCGCCGCCCGCTTCGCGGCGCGGCGCGGCGACGACGTCGTGCTCGGCGACGTCTCGGGGCTCATGCGCGTCCACGCGACGAGCGGGGAGGTGCTCTGGCGCTACCCCGGCAACGACGCTGTCGCGCGGGAGGAGGGGCAGGCCTCGATCGACCTCCTGCGGAAGGACCTGCGCGACGCCGCCGCGAAGGGGTTCGCGCTCCGTGCGCACCCGCTCCCCGCCTACCTCCTCGCGGAGAACGTGGTCGTGCGCGTCCACCCGCGCGCGGGCGTCGAGGCGGTCCACATGGGGACCGGCGACGTCGTGTGGGTCGGCGCGGACACGCAGGGGCAGGTGGCGGTCGGCCCGCCGACGGCCTTCGGCGACTTCGTCGTCGTCGGATTCTCGAGGCCAGGCTGGGTCCGCGTCTACGAGGCCGCGAACGGCGACGCCGTCTGCACGTGGCGCCGCGACGACCGGACCGCGCTGCTCGCGCCCCCGCTCGTCGACCGGCTCGGCCGCATGTTCGTCGCGAGCTCGGCCGAGGCGGAGGGCGGGAACGGCCAGCTCGAGGTCCTCGACATCCGCAGCCCGGAGACCCGCAAGCGGTTCCCGCTCTCGACCGGCTACGCGGCACCGCTCCTCGCCGACGGCTCCGTGCTCGTCTACCACGACGGCTCGAGCGGGACGGAGAACCTCCGCTTCGTGGACCTCGAGGGCGGCCGCGTGGAGGCCCGCCGCGGCCCCGAGCTGCTGCGCGCGTTCCACGTGGCCCGGGACGCGTCGCGGATCTTCGTCCTCACCCACAGCCCGGGGCTCGAGGACGAGGGGGGCCGGCTCTACCGGATCGACGGGAAGGCCATGGACGTGCTCGCGTACGACTACGCGGTGCGCGGCACGGCCTTCGCGCCGCCGCTCCTCACCGAGCACCACGTGGCGGTCGCCGCGGCGCTTCCGCGCGGGGTGCACGTGCGCCTCTTCGACCGCGACGCGTCGGAGTCGTCGCGCGGGGCCCAGTCCCTGTTCGTCGACCCGTCGGGGAAGGAGACCGCCGCCATGGACTTCCGCGCCGAGGGGGCGACGCGCCTCGACGCGGGCGTCGGGATCGCGGCGGCGGGGGGCGGCCTCGTCGTGGGCCACCCGTGGGGCGCCGCGCGCCTCGCGGCGCCCGCGAAGGGGGGAGGCTAGGCGAATGGGCCGCACCCTCCCCCGGACCCCCTCCGCATCCGCCGCCCGGACGCCGTTTCCGGATAGACTCCAAGGCACGATGCGGGTGTGCGCGCTCCTCCTCCTCGCCGGGCTTCTCGCGCCCTTGTCGCGGGGGCAGGACGCGGCGGTGCCCACGCTCCCGCCGGGCGTCACGAGCGACACCATGCGCGCGATCGAGCGCGGGCTCGAGTTCCTCGCGCGCGAGCAGAACAAGGACGGCTCGTGGCGGTCCGCGGGCGGCTTCGGCACCTATCCGGTCGTGATGAGTTCGCTCGGCGGCCTCGCGCTCGTCGCGGGCGGCTCGACGCCCGAGCGCGGGCCCTACGCGAAGCACGTGCGCCGCGCCGTGAACTTCTGCCTCTCGCAGCAGCAGCCGAACGGCCTCTTCGCGGCGCCCGCCGAGGAGCAGCGGTCGATGTACGGCCACGGCTTCGCGATGCTCTTCCTCTCCCAGGCGTACGGGATGGAGGAGGACCTCGACCGGCAGCGGCGCATCCGCGTCGCGCTCGAGCGCGGCATCGTGCTCACGTCGAAGTCGCAGTCGAACGACGGCGGGTGGCTCTACACCCCGGACTCGAACGGCGACGAGGGGTCGGTCACGGTCACGCAGGTGCAGGCGCTGCGGGGCTGCCGGAACGCCGGGATCCTCGTTCCCAAGGAGACGATCGACCGGGCCATCAAGTACATCGAGCGGTCGCAGAACCCCGACGGGGGCATCTCGTACAGCGTCCGCTCGCGCGGCAGCCGCCCCGCGATCACCGCCGCGGCCTGCGCCGTGCTCTACAACGCGGGCCAGTACGACAGCCCGATGGCGACGAAGGCGTTCGAATACGCCTGGAAACACTGCAAGCCAACCGTCAGCAACGACGGGCATTACTTCTACACGCAGCTCTACATGTCCCAGGCCTCGTGGCAGAAGGGGGACAAGTTCTGGGGGGAGTACTACCCCGCGATCCAGCGCGTGCTCCTGCGCACCCAGCAGGGCAACGGGTCGTGGAGCGGGGACAGCGTCGGTCTCGCCTACGGGACCTCGCTCGCGCTCCTGATCCTGCAGATCCCCTTCAACCACCTGCCCATCCTGTCTCGGTGACCGGGAGGCGCGGGGCGAGAGCGGCGTAAACCAGGGGGGCCCGGGGGCCCCGACGGGAGGAATCGATGGACGACCGCGACGCGATCGCGCGCCTCAAGGAGGCGCACGGCCGGATCCGGAGCGAGATCAAGAAGGTGATCATCGGCCAGGACCAGGTGATCGAGGAGCTCCTCCTCGCCATCTTCTCGAAGGGCCACTGCATCCTCGAGGGCGTGCCGGGCCTCGCGAAGACGCTCCTCGTCTCCACGCTCGCGCGCTCGCTCTCCCTCTCGTTCAACCGAATCCAGTTCACGCCGGACCTGATGCCCGCCGACATCACCGGGACCGAGGTGATCGAGGAGAACAAGTCGACCGGGCAGCGCGACTTCAAGTTCATCCCCGGCCCGATCTTCGCGAACGTGATCCTCGCCGACGAGATCAACCGCACGCCGCCCAAGACGCAGGCGGCGCTCCTCGAGTCGATGCAGGAGCGCCAGGTGACGGTCGCGGGCGAGAAGCACGACCTCCCGTCGCCCTTCTTCGTCCTCGCGACGCAGAACCCGATCGAGCAGGAGGGCACCTACCCGCTTCCGGAGGCGCAGCAGGACCGGTTCATGTTCAAGATCCGCGTCACCTACCCGACCTGGGACGAGGAGCGCGAGGTGATCAAGTCGACGACGTCCGACCGCGAGGCCTCCGTCTCGTCGGCGCTCGACGCGAACGAGATGCTCGAGTGCCAGCGCGCCGTGCGCCGCGTGCCGGTCGCCGACCACGTCGTGGACTACGCGATGCGCCTCGTGCGCCAGACGCGCGTGGGCGAGGCGGAGATCCCCGACTTCATCAAGGAGAACGTCTCCTGGGGCGCCGGCCCCCGCGCCTGCCAGTACCTCGTCCTCGGCGCCAAGGCGCGCGCCGCGCTCGCCGGCCGCCACGCGGCCACGACCGAGGACGTGCGCGCGGTCGCGGCACCCGTGCTGCGCCACAGGATCCTCACGAACTTCGCCGCGGAGTCCGCGGGCATCACGCCGGACGCGATCATCTCCCGGATCCTCGACGCCACGCCCGCCAAGGACGTCGCCGCCGCCGGCGGCGCCGAGGCAGCCGCGGTCCTCCACGGCTGATGGCGCACCCGGGGGGGCAGAGCCGGTTCCTCGATCCGGCGGTGCTGGCGGAGATCTCGCGCCTCGACCTGCGCGCGCGGCAGGTCGTGGAGGGGTACGTCTCCGGCCTCCACAAGTCGCCGCGGAAGGGGTACAGCGTCGAGTTCGCGGAGCACCGGGAGTATGCGCCCGGCGACGACATCCGCCACATCGACTGGAAGCTCTGGGGCCGGGCCGACCGCTACTACATCAAGCAGTACGAGGAGGAGACGAACCTCCGCTGCCACCTGCTGCTCGACATCAGCGAGTCGATGCGGTTCGGCACGCAGCCGCTCTCCAAGTTCGAGTACGGCGCGACGGCGGCGGCGGCGATCGCGTTCCTGCTGCTGAAGCAGCGCGACGCGGTCGGCCTGCGCCTCTTCGACGACCGCCTCCAGGGCGCCGTGCCGGTGTCGAGCAACTGGCACAGCCTGCAGAACATCCTCTCGATGGTCGAGCCGATGAAGCCGCAGCGGAAGACCGACTTCGCGGCGCCGCTTCGCGACTTCGCCGACGCCGCCGGGCGCCGCTCGCTCATCGCGATCTTCTCCGACCTCTTCGCGCCGCTCGAGACGATCGAAAACGGGCTGAAGCACCTCCGCCACAAGCGGCACGAGGTGGTGCTCTTCCACGTCCTCGACGAGACCGAGCTCACCTTCCCCTTCGAGGACAACACGCGGTTCGTCGGGCTCGAGCAGCTGCCCGACCTGATCGCGGAGCCGCGCTCGCTGCGCGACGGCTACCTCGAGATCCTGCGCGAGTTCCTCGAGCAGGTGCGGCGCATGTGCGCCTCGATGCGTATCGACTACATGCTGCTCTCGACCGGCGACCGGCTCGACAAGTCGCTCGCGGGATTCCTCGCGGCGCGCGCCCGGGTCGTGCGCGGGAGCACGCGCCGGCGATGATCGCGATCTCCTTCGTCCATCCGGCGATGCTCGGCGGCCTCGCGCTCGCGAGCCTGCCGATCATCATCCACCTCCTGAACCGGCGGCGGTTCAAGACGATGGAGTGGGCGGCGATGGAGTTCCTGCTCAAGGCGGCGGTGCGCAACCGGCGCCGGGTGCGGCTCGAGAACCTCCTCCTCCTGCTCCTGCGGACGGCGCTCGTGGTCCTCCTGATCCTCGCCGTCGCCCGCCCCTTCAGCGAGCGGCAGGACGCGCTCGCGGCGCTCTTCGGCGCCGCCGGGCCGACCGATCGCATCCTCCTGCTCGACGACTCGCACTCGATGCGCGCGGGGCAGGGCAACCGGTCGGCGTTCGACACGGCGAAGGGGCTCGCGCGGCGGCTCGTCGAGCGGCTCCACGAGGAGCGGAGCAGCGACCGGCTCACGCTGCTTCTCGGCACGCGCCCGCGCGACGCCGAGGAGGGGTTCCGGCGCGTCTCCGTGGCGAGCGCGCACGGCCCGCGCCTCGCGAAGGCGATCGATTCGCTCCAGCCCTCCGACGGGACGCTCGACGTCGTCGCCGCGGTGGACGCGCTGCTCGCCGACCGCGAGGAGAGCGAGGCGCGCCTCGTCGTCCACGTCATCTCCGACTTCCGGCGGCGCGACTGGGCCGAGGGGACCGGCGACCTGCGCCCCGACGTGCTGAGGGCGCTCGCCGCGCTCGCGGAGCGGGCCGAGATTCGGCTGATCGACGTGGGCGCCCCGCCCGTGGACAACATCGGCGTCGTCGGGCTCGAGCCGGTCGACCGCGCCGTGATCGCGGGGGTGCCCGCGACCTTCGTCGCGCGGATCAGGAACTACGGCCCCTCCCCCGCCTCGAACGTCACCGTGCAGTTCGAGTTCGGGGCGCACCAGCAGGTTCCGGTGCGCGTCGAGGGCGAGATCCCGCCGGGCGGCGAGCCCGTCGAGGTGAAGACCGAGTACACGTTCCGCACGGCCGGCCCCGCCGTCGTCCGCGCGCGCACGCCCGCCGGCGTGGTCCCCGGCGACGACGTGCGCCGCCGCATCGTGAGCGTCCGCCCCCGGATCCGCTTCCTCCTCGTGGACGGCGAGCCGGAGCCGGAGGCCTACCGCGGCGAGACCGACTTCCTCGCCGCCGCGCTCATGCCGCCCGGCGACGTGGCGAGCGGCATCGAGGTCGACGTCGTCGCGGACAGCTCGTTCGGCGGCCGCGATCCCGCGGCCTACGACGGCATCTTCCTCTGCAACGTCTACCGCCTCCCCGACGACCGGGTGAAGGCGCTCGAGGAGTACGTGCGCGCCGGCGGGGGCGTCGTCTTCTTCCTCGGCGACCAGGTCGACCCGCAGGTCTACAACTCCGTCTTCTACGGACGCGGAGAGGAGGCGGGCCGCCACCTGCTCCCGGTCCCCCTGCGCGACGTCGAGGGCTCGTCGGACGACTACAGCAACCTCGCGCCCGCCGCACCCGACCACCCCGCGGTGCGGTTCCTCCGCGGGCTCCATCCGGCCGTGTTCCGCACGGTCGCGGTGAACCGCTTCGTGGGGTGCGACGCGCCTTCCCGTGGCGACGCCCGCGTGCTCCTCTCCTACACGGACGAGGACGGGTCGCCCGCGCTCGTCGAGAAGCCGCTGGGCGAGGGGCGGGTACTCCTCTTCACGACCGCCGCGGACCTCGAGTGGTCCAACTTCCCGCACTCGGTCCTCTGGCTGCCGCTCCTCCAGGAGGCGGCGCGCTACGTGGTCCGCCGCGATCCCGACATCTACACGAAGACCGTCGGCGAGCCGATCGTCCTGCGCTACGACCCGAAGGAGATGGCGCCGCAGGTCGCGGTGGTCCCGCCCCCGGAGCTCGGGGGCACCCCGATCCAGCTCGCCTCCGCGCGGGACGAGGCGACGAAGCAGCTCTTCTACCGCTACGACCGGACGACCGTCGCCGGCGAGTACGCGGTGCGCCTGAAGACGCCGCAGGGCGAGGCGTTCGAGCGCCTCTACGCGACGAACCTCGACCCGAGCGAGGGCGACCTCGAGCGCGTCGACATCGAGAAGCTCCGCGCCGCCGCCCCCGGCGCCCGGATCGAGCGCGGAGCCGAGGGCGCGGCGCTCGGCGGCGAGGACGCGGACCGGTCGGAGTTCTGGCGCACGCTGGTGGCCGCGCTCGTCGCGGTCGCGGCCCTCGAGACGCTCCTCGCGTGGCGGTTCGGCCACCACAAGGCGAAGGGCGTCGAGGCCGAGGGGAAGCAGGTGTTCGTCCGATGAGCGACTGGCTGCGCGCGCTGCTCGGCGTCGAGGAGGGGGACATCCCCGAGGGGGCGGTCACCTCGTTCGAGTTCGCGAACCTTCCGCGCGGCTCGGCCGGGCTCGCGCTCCTCCTGCTCGCCCTTGCGCTCGTGGGCGGCGTCTTCTGGGTCTACCGCCGCGAGGGCAGCGCCCCCGGCCCCCTGAAGATCGCGCTCGCCACGCTGCGCGCGCTCGTGATCGCCTGCGCCTTCCTCCTCATCCTCGAGCCGATCCTCTCGATCGACCATGTGGAGGAGATCGACAAGAGCACGCTGGTCCTCCTCGACGGGTCGCTCTCGATGACCTCGCGTGACCGCTACGCGAACGAGGCGACGTGGGCGGCGCTCCGGAACGCGATCGCCAAGGACCCGCGCGAGCTTCCGCGCTACCGGATCGTCAACGAGGCGCTCGACGCGTCCGGGCTCGTCACGATGCTCGCGAGGAGCAACCGCGTGATCGTGCACAACTTCTCGGACACCGTCTCGGCGCCGGTCATCGTGCCGAGGCTCTCGCGCGACGCCGTCCCGCCGCCGGTCCCCGGGATCGAGCTCGGCTCCGACAAGGGGCGCGAGCGCGCCGTGAAGGGCACGAACCTCGCCGGCTCGGTCCGGCAGGCGGTCGAGACGGCGGGCTCCGACCGGGTCTCCGCGATCATCGTCGTCACCGACGGGCGGAACAACCTCGGGCCGCCGCCCGAGGACCTCGCGCTCTACCTCCGCAACAAGGACCTCCGCCTCTTCACGGTCGTCGTCGGCGAGGCGGAGCTCCCGAGGAACCTCCGCGTCACTTCGCTCGCCGGGCCCGACCGGATCTTCCGGAACGACCCGGCGGTCTTCGAGGCCCGCGCGACCGGTCGCGGCTACGGCAGCGCGACCGTCGAGCTCATGCGGCGCTACCCCGAGGCGGGCGACGCGTGGGACCACATCGCGACCGAGCACGTGGATTTCCCCCCCGGCGACCAGCCCGCGATCCTCCGGTTCACGGACCGGCCGCCGAACACGGGCCTCGTCGAGTACCGCGCGCGCATCGAGCCGGCGACGGACGAATCCGACACGAAGGACAACGAGAAGATCTTCGTCACGCGCGTCGTCGAGGAGAAGGCGAAGGTCCTGCTCGTCGCGGGCGCGCCCGCGTACGACTACTACGCGATCAAGAACACGCTGATGCGCGACTCGACGATCACGCTCGCGTGCTTCCTCGAGAGCGCGGACCCGGGCTTCCGCCAGGACGGCAACATCGCGATCGAGGAGCTCCCGAAGGAGGAGAAGGACCTCTTCGGGTACGACGTCGTCATCCTCCATGACCCGGACCCGGCCGCCTTCCCGCCGGACTGGCCGGCGCTGCTCAAGAAGTTCGTGGCGGAGCACGGCGGCGGGCTCGCCTTCATCGCCGGCAACAAGTACACGCTCTCGCTCCTGCGCGACACGCCCTCGGGCGAGAACGACCTCTCCGGCATCCTGCCGGTCGTCCTCGACACCGACCGCGCCGACCAGCCGGGGATCGGCATCGGCTACGGCGGCTACTTCAGCTCGCCCTGGCGGATGGCGCCGGAGCCCGCCGGCCTCTCGCACCCCGCGACGCGATTCCACTCCGACCCGAAGCAGGCGAAGGAGCTCGTGTGGGACCGGCTGCCGCCGTTCTACTGGTGCTTCCCGGTGCTCAAGGCGAAGCCGGGCGCGACCGTCCTCGCACGCCACGACGACCCGCGGGAGACGGTCGAGCCCTACGGCCGCCGTCCCGTGCTCGCGGTCCACCGCTACGGCGCCGGCCGCGTCCTCTTCCTCGCGGCCGACGAGACGCACCGCTGGCGCGGCACCGCCGAGGCGGTCTTCGACCGGTTCTGGGTGCAGACGACCCGCTTCCTCCTCGAGGGCAGGCTCGGCGGCGCGCGGAGGCGTTTCCGGGTCTACCTCGACCGGGAGCTCGTCGACCTCGGCGACGCCGTGCGCGTGTCGGCGGAGGCCTTCGACCCGTCGTTCGAGCCGCTCGACGCGCCCTCGGTCTCGGTGACCGTGCACGGCCCGGAGCTCGAGCAGGAGCTGAAGCTCGCGCCGGTGGAGGGCAAGAGAGGCCACTTCGCGGGCTCGTTCGCGCCCCCCGCCGTCGGCGACTACGAGATCTTCGCGACGGCCGCCGAGTTCAAGGGCGAGGGGCCCGAGGCGCCCGCCGCCTCCTTCCGGGCCGAGGAGCCGCACCGCGAGATGGGCGACGTGCGCGCCGACCGGCCGCTGCTCAAGGACCTCGCCGCCCGCACGCGCGGCCTCTCCGCGGAGATCTTCGACCTGGCGAAGCTCGGCGACCCGCAGGTCATCCCGCCGGCGAGCGAGCGCGTGGTGACCCAGGGCCGGCCGGTGCCGCTCTGGGACACGTGGACGACCGTCACCCTCGTCCTCCTCCTGCTCTGCGCGGAGTGGATCCTGCGCAAGCGCTACCGGATGGTGTGAGATGAACGACCTCCCGCAGATCCGCGCCCGGCTCGACGCGCTCCGCCGCCGCATCGCCGCGGCGCTCGCGCTCGACGGGGGCGCGCGCGTGGCGGGCGTGCTCCTCGCCGCCGTCGCGCTGAGCTTCCTCCTGGACCGCGTCTTCCGCCTCGAGGTCGCGGCCCGCGCGGTGATCCTCCTCGCCGGCCTCGGCGGGCTCGGCTGGGTCTCCTGGCGCTTCCTCTTCCGGCGGCTGCGGCGACTCCCCGGCGAGGACCCGCTCGCGATCGCGGTGGAGGCGCGCTACCCCGACCTGTCCGACCGCCTGATCTCGGCGCTCCAGCTCGCGCGCGTCGCCGACCCCGAGCGCTACGGCATGTCGCCTCAGCTGATCGAGGACGCCGTGCATGCGGTCGCGGAGCCGGTGAAGCACGTCGACTTCGGCAGGATCCTCGCGACCGGCCGCGTCGCGCGCCGGGCCGCGCTCGGCCTCCTCGCGATCGGGGTCCTCGCAGCGGGCGCCGCCGCGGACCCCGCCGCGGCGAGCATCTGGTTCAAGCGCAACGTCCTTTTGCGCGACGTCCGCTGGCCGCAGAAGACCTATCTGGTCGTGGACGAGGACCTCTTCCCGAATCGGGTCGCGCGCATCGTGCGCGGCGCGGACCTCGTCGTGACGGCGCGGAGTGTCGGCGTCGAGCACCCCGAGCGCGTCACGATCCACTACCGGGACAGCGAGGGGGAGCGGGGGAAGGCGACGATGAAGGCCGACCTCCAGGGCCACGTCTATCGCCACGAGTTCAAGGCGATCGCCTTCCCGGTCACGTTCCACCTCGAGGGCGGCGACGAGGTGACGGAGGACTACAGGATCGAGCTCATGGACGCCCCCGAGGTGGTCGAGGTGGCGGTCGAGGTCGGGTTCCCCTCCTATGCGGGGCGCGACCCGGTGAAGGTCGACCCGGCGCAGGGCGACCCGGAGATGCTCAAGGGCGGGTTCCTCGTCCTCCGCGGCAAGGCGACGAAGCCCCTCCGGTCGATGGAGATCGTGCTCGGCGAGGGTGCCGACCAGGCCGTGCCCGGCAAGCTCACGGGCCCCGACTCCTTCGAGGTGACGATCGCGCCGGAGGAGACGGTGCTCCTCGGGGTGCGGCTGCGCGACACCGACGGGCTCTCGAACCCGACTCTCGCTCCGCGCTTCGTCGTCCGCGTCGTCGATGACGCGGCGCCGCGCGTGCGCCTGCAGAAGCGCGGCGTCGGCGCGATGGTCGTCCCCGTCGCGCTCGTGCCCTACACGGTCCGCGCGACCGACGACGTGAAGGTCGTCGAGGGCCGGCTCGAGATCGTGAAGAGCGCCGGCGACCGCGAGGCCCCGGAGCCCCACCTCGTCGCCCTCCCCGCGGAGCGGCTCGGGACGGAGAACGTCGAGATCGAGGCCGAGATCGAGCTCGGGCCGCTCGGCCTCGCGCCGGGCGCCTTCCTCGCCTTCACCGCGTACGGCAAGGACAACGCGCAGCCCGACGCCCACGAGGGCAAGTCGGACCCGGTCGCGCTCAAGGTCGTGACGCTCGAGGAGCTCACGAACGAGCTGCTCGGCCGGCAGCAGGAGCAGCGCGCCTTCTTCGAGGAGCTGATCCAGCGCGAGCGGCGCGTGCGCGACCGCTTCCTCGACCTGCGCGACAAGCCGCCGGCCGCGGCGGAGATGACCGCGCAGTTCGAGAGCCAGGCGCAGGACCAGCGCGAGATCGCGCGCCGCGTGCACGCGATCGAGCGCGCCTTCGAGCAGATCTTCGACGAGATGTACTACAACCGGATCGCCGAACCCGCGACGATCGGTCGGCTCCGTACCTCCATCGTGAAGGGGCTCGAGCAGCTCCGCACGGACACGATGGACCCCCACGCCCGCCGGCTCGACGACGCGGCGCAGCGTGCGGCGGCGTTCGCGGTCGGCGGCGCGGACGGCGACGCGGTCGAGGCGGGCTACGAGGATGTCCTGAAGGCCATGGAGGCGATGCTCGCCCGGATGGAGAAGGCGGAAGGGTTCACCGAGATCGTCGAGACCGTCCGCGCGATCCTCGCCGACCATGGCAAGGTGAAGGAGCTCACCCGGAAGAAGTACGAGGAGGTCCTCCGGGACATCTTCGGGGAGAACCCGCCGCCGCCGGACAAGCCGAAGTGACGGAGGGGGAGGCACCTGGGCCGTTCGATGGACCCAGTGCCGGGGCCCGGGGGAGGGGGCGGGAGCGCCGCGCGTCCGCGGGACGTAAAAAGGCCGAACTCCCCCCGCCTCGACCGGTTGGAACCTGAAGAGGCCGCCTCCCCGCGGGGGGGTAGAATGACCAGGCGGGCGTGCGGAGCCCGTCGAACCGGAGACATGCCGTGAAGCGAGCCCTCGTTGCCTGCGCGCTCCTCTCCTCCCTCGCCCTCTCGCAGGAGCCCGCGCCGGCCCCCGCGCCCAAGGCGGGGGAGATCGCCGACAAGCAGAAGGAGGTCGGCGACCGCCTGAAGCGCATCGAGGAGACGATGCAGCGGATCATGAAGCAGCTCGCGAAGAACAGCCCGGAGCAGGCGGCGCGCCTCAAGATGGCCTGGCAGCGCAGCAAGGACGACCGGAACCTCGAGAAGGTCTCCGAGATCGAGACGCTGCTCCGCTCGGAGTACTTCAACGAGGCCTTCGAGAAGCAGAAGCAGCTCGAGTCCGCCCTCGCCCGCCTCCTCGACATCCTGCTCGACCGCGACGCCGAGCGGAAGGACCTCCAGGACGAGATCAAGCGGAAGGAGGACCAGCTCGCGACGCTCAACCGGATCCTCGAGCAGGAGCGCGACCAGCACCTGAAGTCCGAGAAGTTCGCGGACCCCGAGAAAGCGCTCCAGCGCGCCGCGGCCGCGAAGGCGAAGCTCGGCGACCTGATCGCGCGCGAGCAGGCGCTCATCGACGGCACGAAGGCCCCTCCCGGCGACCCCGCCGTCGCCGAGCTCCAGAAGCGGCTCGCGGAGCTCCAGAAGGAGCAGGCCGACCTCCGCGGCAGGAAGGATCCCGACAAGCAGGACGCGCTCGCCGCGAAGGCGAAGGAGCTGGCCGAGGCGATCGGCAAGCTCGCCCAGGGCCTCCCCGACGCCATGAAGCAGGACGCGGAAGGGCGCCGGAACCCCGCGGAGCAGGCGGCGGGCGCCGTCGGCCGCGCCGCCGAGGGCATGGGGCAGGCGGGCCAGGGGATGCGCGGCGGCGAGGGATACGAGCAGCCGCAGGAGCAGGCCGAGGAGGACCTGAAGGAGGCGCAGGACGCGCTGAAGCGCCTCGCCAAGCGGCTCGAGGACTTCGGCGAGAGAAAGCTCGAAAAGGACCAGCAGCGGATCCGCGAGGACGCGGGCCGCCTCGCGGAGGAGCTCGAGAAGCTGCAGCGCGGCGCGCCCGGCACCGACCCCGGCGCGGGCGAGGTCCGGAAGGCCCAGGGCGACATGGGCAAGGCGGAGGGCAAGCTCGACAAGGGCAACCGCCCCGACGCGGTCCCCCACGAGGAGGACGCGAAAAAGGAGCTCGAGAACGCCTACAAGAAGCTCGAGAAGTTCGAGGAGGAGCTGAAGAAGCTCATCCAGATGCCTGACTACGACAAGATGGCGGATGAGCAGAAGAAGACCGAGGAGGATACCGGCGAGCTCCTCAAGAAGATGAAGCAGGACGCCGGCCAGCAGGGCCAGGAAGGCTCGACGCCGGGACAGCAGGGGGTGGAGGGGGCCAAGGGGGCGATGCAGCGCGCGGAGCGGAACCTCCGCGGCAAGTCGGCCAACCGTGCCAACAAGGACCAGAAGGAGGCGATCGAGCGCCTCGAGAAGGCGAAGGAGGAGCTCGAGGAGATCCTCCGCCAGCTCCGCGAGGAGGAGCAGCTGATGCTCCTCGAGGCGCTCGAGCGCCGCTTCACCCGGATGCGCGACCAGCAGTCGAGGATCTTCAAGGAGACGCTCTCCCTGAACCTGCGCATGAAGGACGCGGAGAAGCCGCCCCGCGCGGTCGTGGACAAGGCGCAGCAGCTCGGCGACGGCGAGGCGGAGCTCTCCGCGGAGGCCGAGAAGGTCCTCGAGATCCTCTCCGAGGAGGGGACGACGGTCGTCATCCCCGACGTGATCCGCGACATGAAGCGCGACCTCGACGGCCTCGCCGCGAGGCTCCGCAAGCTCGACGCGGGCGACTACACGCAGGCCGTACAGCAGGACATCATCCAGACGCTCGACGAGCTCATCGAGGTCATCAAGGAGGAGCTCAATCGCAAGCAGGGCGGCGGCGAGGGGAACGGCGACGGCAGCGAAGGGGACCAGGAGGAGAACCTCCTGCCCACCTCGGCCGAGCTGAAGATGCTCAAGTCGCTCCAGCTGCGCGTGAACAAGCGCACCTCGACCTTCGACCGCATGGTCAAGAAGGAGGAGGACGAGCGCTTTAGGATCGCGGAGAAGCAGGATGGCGTGGGCACGCTCACCCGCACGATGGCCGACAAGCTCAACCGCCAGGAGGGCGAGTAGCCGTGAGAAGAATCCTCCTCCTCCTCCCCGCGCCCCTCCTCCTCCTCGCCACGGCGCGCGCCGACGCCCCCGCGGGCTCGGAGCTCGTCGAGAAGCTCCGGCAGAGAAAGATCGACCGCTTCTTCTCGAGGATCGAGGCCGACGCGACGCTCGCCGAGGCGATGAAGAAGGACGTCCTGAAGCTGCGCGAGAGCGGCCTCCTCGGCGGCGAGTTCGACTGCATCCACCAGGCGCTCCTCCTCATGAACCCCGGCTACCAGCGCGCCGACGCGCTCCTCACGAGCGAACGGTACGGCGCCGCGGTCGAGCGCTTCGAGGCGCTCATGAAGAGCGCCGACGAGTACGTGCGCGGCTACTCGACCTTCCGCTACGCACTCGCGCAGATGAACCGCGAGCGGTACGAGGAGGCGGGGCAGGCGTTCACGCAGGTGCTCAACGAGTTCCGCTTCGCGGGCTGCGACGTCGACGCGGCCTTCTACCTCGTCGTCTGCCTCGGCCAGGAGCGCGAGAAGGAGAAGGCGATCTCCGCCGCGAACGCGTTCCTGAAGGACTACCCCGACGCCCCCGAGCGCTACAAGCAGGCGATGGAGCAGCTCAAGAACGAGCTCGTGCAGGAGTGGGAGAGCCCGCTCTACGACCTCGCCGGCCGCATGAACCACGTCGCGAAGAAGATCGAGGGCGGCGACACCGGGGAGCCGACGCAGCAGAAGCAGAAGGAGATCGTCGACATCATCGAGGAGCTCATCAAGAAGGCCGAGCAGCAGGAGGGCCAGGGCAAGGGGGGCGGCGGGGGCGGAGGCCAGCCGCGCGGCAACCAGCAGCCCTCGGGCCCCGCGAACAACTCGAGCGTCGCGCCCGGCGCGAGCCGCGTCGGCGACCTTCGCCCGAACCCCAAGAAGAAGGCGGGCGAGGCGTGGGGCGAGATGCGGGACAAGGAGCGCGAGGCGGTCCTCCAGGCCCTGAAGGAGCAGTTCCCCGATCGGTACCGCGAGCTCCTCGAGCAGTACAACAAGGCGCTCGCCGAGGGGAAGCGCGTCACGGAGCCCGCCGGCGACCGGTGATGGGCTCCGGGGCCTTCCGGGCGGCTGCGGCGGTCCTCCTCGCCGCGGCGATCGCCTCCGCGGACGGGAAGGTCGTCCTCGTCGACGGCAGCGCGATCGACGGGGCGCTCGTCTCCGTCGAGTCCGATACCGCCGTCGTCCGCGTGAAGGACGGCGAGCCGCAGCGGATCCCGGTCACGAAACTCGTCCTCGCGACCGCGGTCGCCGCGAAGCGGGCGCCCGGCGCCGACGGCCCCATGAACCTCCACCTGCACGGCGGCGACCGCCTCCGCGGCGCGGTGACCGGCGCCGGCGAGGAGGTCCGGCTCGACAGCCCGGTCGTCCTCGGCCTCGCCGTGCCCCTCGACGCCGTGCGTGCCGTCCGCTTCGGCCGCCTCCTCGGCGCGCTCCAGGCCTCCTACGGCGAGGTCTTCGACCGGGAGCTCGAGAAGGGGCGCGACTCGATCGTCATCCAGCGCGACACGAAGCCGTTCCCCGTGCCGGCGCGCGTCCTCGAGCTCGGCGAGGCGGCGCTCGTGGCGCGCGTCGAGGACCAGCGGCGGGAGATCGAGTTCGCGCGCGTGTACGGCTTCGTCCGGACGCCCGACCGCGAGCGCACGGTGCCCCCGGGCGTGCGCGTCCGCGTCCACATCGCCGGGGGCGAGCGCGTCACGCTGCCGCTCGAGCGGATCACCGAGACGACGGTCGAGGGTGGCGGGATCAAGGTCGTGCGGGACCACGTGGACCGGCTCGAATTCCTGGGCGACCACATGGCCCACCTCTCGGACTTCGAGCCGATCGACGTCAGGCAGACGACGCTCCTCGGCCAGCCGACGTCCTACAGGCGGGACGGCATGGCGCTCGGCGGCCCCATCCGGCTCGGGGCGCGGGCCTACGAGCGCGGCCTCGGCACGCTCGCCTACACGAGGCTCGAGTACGTGCTCGGGGGGCGTTGGGAGACCTTCTACGCCCGCTGCGGGATCGACGACGCCGCGGGGGCCGAGGGGGACGCGGTCTTCCGGGTCACGGGCGACGGCAAGGTGCTCGCCGAGATCCGGCGCCGCAAGGGGGAGCCCCCCGAGGCGGTGCGTCTGGACGTGAAGGGGGTCGACCGGCTGGTCCTCGAGACCGCCCCGGGCGATTCCTACGTGTCCGACTTCTGCGACTGGGCCGAGGCGCGCGTTTTCAGCGCCATGGCAAGCCCGCCGGGTGGAAAATAGCGGGGTTCCGGCCGAGCCCCGACGGCGGGCCGGCCCCATGAGGGCGCGACATGCGAAGGGTGCTTCTCCTCCTACCGTTCCTCGCGGCAGGCCTCGACGCCGCCGACGACGCGCTCGCCACGGCGCGGGCGCTCGAGAGGGGGCGCATCGAGCTCGCGGCGAGGCTCGCGCCGGCGGTGTGCGCCGTCTTCCGCGGGCCGGGCGGTGGCTCGGGGGTCATCATCACGAAGGACGGCCTCGTCCTCTCGAACTTCCACGTGACCGAGCTCGAGAACGAGATGCGGATCGGGCTCAACGACGCCCGCATCCACGAGGCGGTCGTCCTCGGCGTGGACCCGTCGGGCGACCTCTCCCTGCTGCGCCTCAAGGAGACGCGGGAGTGGGCCTTCGCCCCGCTCGGCGACTCCGACGCGCTGCGCCAGGGGGACTGGGTCTACGCGATGGGGAACCCCTTCCTCCTCGCGACCGACTTCAGCCCGACGATCACGCTCGGCGTCGTGAGCGGCATCAACCGCTACCAGCCGGGCTCGATGCGCGGCACGCTCCTCTACCCCGACTGCATCCAGACCGACGCATCGATCAACCCCGGCAACAGCGGCGGCCCGCTCTTCAACTTCCGGGGCGAGGTCGTGGGGATCAACGGGCGCGTGTCGCTCCGCGAGCGCGGCCGCGTGAACATCGGCGTCGGCTACGCGATCAGCGCGAACCAGATCAAGCGCTGCCTGCCGGACATGCGCGCGGGCCAGATCGTCGAGCACGGCACGCTCAACGCGACGGTGCGCTCGATCGACGACCCCGAGTGGCCGGGCGGCGTGCGCGTCACCTTCGACAAGCTCCTCGCTCCCGGCTGCGCGCACGACGCGGGGATCCAGATCGGGGACGC
This sequence comes from Planctomycetaceae bacterium, assembly GCA_011525755.1. GTDB lineage: Bacteria > Planctomycetota > PLA2 > PLA2 > PLA2 > PLA2. The sequence continues at coordinate 44,289 of WYBS01000069.1, read as the reverse complement.
GCTCGTGGAGTTCATGGGCGAGCGGATCACCGAGGTGAACCAGTTCTCCCGCCTGATCGCGGTAGAGCCCAAGGGGCGTCGCATCTCGCTCAAGGCGGCGCGGTTCGAGGACGGCAAGTGGACCGAGAGCGAGTACCGGCTCACGCTCGACGGGATCCCGCTCGTCGACGAGCGGGGGAAGGCGATGAAGAAGCCGCCCCGCACCTACCTCGACATGGAGATCGACCGGACCTTCGCCGCTGCCCGCGCGACGATGCAGCCGATCGGCGCGGAGACGCGCGAGGGGACGCTCACGGTCGAGGGGCGCGAGCCTGTCGCGCTGAAGGAGGCCTACGCCGAGGGGCGCGTGACCGTGGCGGCGGGCGGCCGCGTCCGCGAGGCGACCGCCGGGGGCGGCCGGGACGGGGAAGGGGAGATCGACCCCGACCTCGCGAAGGACATGCTCGAGCGCGTGGCCGCGTGGAACGATCTCCTCGGCGAGGACGGCCGGATGCGTTTCGCGACGGTCGACTTCACGGGCGGCGCGCTCGTCGGCCACGACACGGTCGACCGCATCGAGGCGAAGACGAAGGAAGGCGTCGAGCGCGTCTACTTCGTCCACCTCGACACGGGGCTCCTGCGGCGCCTCGACGTCTACTCCCGGAACTGGGCGCGCTGGATCTCGCTCGTCTGCGACGACTGGCGCGAGGCGAACGGCCTCCTGCGGCCGTACAAGGTGACGATCTGGGACCGCGAGAAGGAGAAGCTCCTCCAGACGATCGCCTACACGGGGGTGCAGAAGGGATGAGGTCCACGGCGCCCCTCCTCCTCCTCGCCACGCTGGCGGTCGCGGCCCCCGAGGCGCGCAACCCGCGCATCGACGCCGCGGTCAAGGCCGTCCAGCCCTCCGTCGTCAAGGTGTTCGGCGTCAAGGGCTTCCGCGGCGTCTTCGGCTACATGACCGGCGTGATCGTCCACGAGAGCGGCCTCGTCCTCACGCGCGGCTCCGTCACGCTCGACGAGGCGCCGCAGATCAAGTGCCACCTCGACGACGGCCGACGCTGCATGGCGGAGATCGTCCGCTACGACCGGAAGTCGAAGATGGTGCTGCTGCGGCTCATGGGCGACCCGGGCGAGAAGTTCCCCGCGGCGAAGCTCGGCGAGTCGGACAAGGTGCGAAGGGGCCAGTTCGTGCTCCTCGTCGGCAACGCCTACCGCGTCGCCGAGGGGCGCGAGCCGTGCGCGGTGAACCTCGGCGTCGTGAGCGCGATCACGAGGCCCTCGATGCGCGCCGGGCTCTCCGACGACTTCGACTACCCGGGCGACGTGATCCTCCACGACGCGATGAACAACCCCGGCGTGTACGGCGGGCCGCTCGTGAACCTCGAAGGCGAGGTGATCGGCATCAGCGGCACGCTCGTCGAGAGCAGGGAGACGAACGTCCAGCTCCACTACGCGATCCCGATCGACGACCTGAAGCCCTTCCTCGAGGACACGGTCGCGCGGCCGGACGCGGGCAGGATCTACACCGGGTCGGGCGACACGGAAGAGGATGCGGAGGGGCCCGGGGAACCCGGCTATCACGGGATCACGGTCCTCCGGGCCGGGATCAACCTCGCGACCCCCGCCTACGTCGACCGCGTCGCGCCGGGTTCGCCGGCGGCCCGGGCCGGGGTCCTTCCCGACGACCTCGTGCTGAAGATCGACCGGACCGCGGTGAAGAACTGGAAGACGTTCGACAAGATGATGGCCAAGTACCGCGCGGGCGAGACCGCGCAGCTGACGATCAAGCGCAAGGCCGAGGTGAAGGTGATCGCCGTGAAACTGGAGGCAAAGCCGTGATCCTCGCGCTCCTGCTCCTCCTCGCCCCCGAGAACCCGGACGAGATCCTCGCCCTCGAGGTCGCGATCGAGAACGCGCTCCGCGCCGTCGACGCCTCGGTCGTGACGATCGAGACCGTCGGCGGCGTGCGCCCCGCGGACCTCCCCGGGAGCCCCGGCGAGAAGATGACCGTGCCCGCGCGGCCGCGCGACGAGAAGGACGCGCCCAAGGAGGGCGAGCCGAAGGAGGAGGAGGAACCGGCGCCCGAGGGTCGCACGCCTCGCTTCGGCGACGAGTTCAAGAAGATGCTCGCGCTGCCCGGGTTCCAGAAGGCGGAGGGGCCGACGACCGGCGTGATCCTCTCCGCGGACGGCTACGTCGTGACCTCCGCGTGGAACTTCGAGAGCAACCCGACCGTCGTCACCGTGACGACGGCGGACGGGAAAACGACGGCCGCGAAGCTTCTCGGCATCGACCGCGCGGCCGGGCTCGCGCTGCTGAAGATCGAGCGCGGGGGACTCCCGCCCGCGACCTTCCTCGACCCGCAGGACGTGGCCGTGGGCGCCTGGGCCTTCGCGGTCGGCCGCGCGCTCGACCGGCTCGCCGACGTGAAGTACGGGATCATCTCCGCGAAGAACCGGATCGAGGGCAACGCGCTCCAGACGGACGCCGCGACGTCGCCCTCGAACTACGGCGGCCCGCTCGTGGACCTCGAGGGGCGCGTCTACGGCATCATCGTGCCCCTCGGCGCGGGGGGCGAGGCCGCGAACCCGAACTGGTACGACTCGGGCATCGGCTTCGTGGCCCCGATCCCCGACCCGCAGGCGCTCATCCGCCGGCTCGGGAAGGAAGGTGTCGAGCTCGAGGCCGCGTTCCTCGGCGTCACGACGGACCAGGACCGGCCCGGGCCGGGCGCGCTGATCACCGACATCGTCCCGGAGACGGCCGCCGCAAAGGCGGGGCTCCGGAAGGGCGACCTGGTCCTCGCGGTGGACGGCGCCCCGGTCCCGCACGCGTTCGGGCTCCGGTTCGAGATCGGCCGCAGGCGGGCGGACGACACGGTGAAGCTCAAGGTGTCCCGCGAGGGCAAGGAGATCGAGATCGAGGTCGCGCTGGACAAGCGGCCCCGGGCGCAGGAGGCCACGGAGAAGATCCCCGTGCCGCTGCCCGGTCCAGACGGGAGGCCCGAGGAGCCGAAGGAGAATCGATGAGACGGTTCCTTGCCCCCCTCGCCCCCCTGATCCTCCTCGGCGCGGTCCGCGCGCAGGACGAGGAGGCGCCCGCCCCCGCCCCCGACGAGCCCCCGCCCCACGCCGTCGAGCTTCGCAGCGGGAGCGTGCTCGTCGGGAAGCTCGAGCCCACGAGCTGGAAGGTCGCGACCGCGTTCGGCGATCTCACGGTGCCGGTGGTCGAGATAAGGCGCGTGCGGTTCGGCCGCCGCGCGCAGCCGGAGCGGCTCGCGAAGGTGGAGGCGGCGCTGAGGAACCTCGGCGCGGCCGAGCCGGAGCGGCGCAACCACGCGCGCGCGTCGATCGTGCAGGAGGGCGTGTTCGCGGTGCCGTCGCTGCGCGCGGCCGCGAAGACGCACGGCGATCCGGAGGTGAAGCGCATCGCCGCGGAGATCCTCAAGGAGCTCGATCCGGACGACGATGTCGTCATGACGGACGACGACCAGGTCGATACGGTCCGCTTCAGCGTGCTCGGGCAGATCCAGCTCGACGCGTTCAAGGTGAACGTGAAGGAGCTCGGGCCGCTCGTCGTGAAGCGCGGCGACGTGGAGGGCATCCGCTCCGCCGCGCCGGACGACGCGCGGAAGATCACGGTCGCCGGCACGAACTGCTGGCCGAACGGATGGCTCGACACGAAGATCAAGGTGGAGAAGGGGGAGCGGCTGAAGATCCAGGCGACGGGCACGATCTTCTTCCCGAACTGGGGCCAGGCATTCACGCCCGACGGCAACCAGAACATGGGCATGATGAACGGGATGATGGTCGGGACGCTCGCCGCGCGCGTGGGCCCGAAGGGCACGATCTTCCGGATCGGCACCAACTTCAACGGCGTGATGCCCGCGTCGGGGACGCTCCAGCTGATCCTCAACATCCAGGCCCCCGACCAGCCGCACGAGGGCGAGTTCTCGCTCGTCCTCAACCGCTCGGGGGACTAGGACTCCTTGACGCGCCGCGCGTGGTGAGCGGCGGCCGCCGTCTCAACGCGCGAGGCGCCCTGCGCGCGCCTTGGCCTCCCGGGCGCCGCGCCGAAGCCTCTTCACGAGCGAAGGGTCGGAGAGGATCTCCGACATCTCCCTCCGGGACACCAGGACGTGCTTCGGGGATCGCGACATGCCCCCCTACCGCATCTCCACTTCGATCGGGGAGCCGCGGCGGACGACGATGTTGTCGCGCACGATCGGGCGCGCGAGCGCCGGATGCGTGAGGATCGCGCGGTAGGTCGCCTCCGGCAGGCCCAGGAGGTCGATCTGCGGGTCGCTGAACTCCATCGGCGGCGCGAACTCCTTCTCGCCGTCGAAGAAGCGCACGCGGAGGCCCGGGAACTGCTGCTCGTGCCCCGGACGCCGCGCGTCGATCTTCAGGAGCGTCGCGCTGTCCCCCGGAGCCCCCTCGCCCTCGTACTCGACCGGCGGCAGCCTCCGCAGGAGCGCCTCCTCGTCCCGGTCGACCTCGATCCCGCGGCGCACCCTCAGGTCGAGCCGGATCCGCTCGCCCTCGTGCAGGTCCATCACGGTCTCGACCGAGCCGAAGCCCGGCGCGTCCACGCGGACCAGATAGGGCCCGGGCAGGAGCCCTGAGAGCCCGTAGAAGCCCTCCCGGTCGCGCTCGGCCCGCGCGTAGTTCCACCCCGGCTTGTTGAACAGCCGCCCGATCGGCAGCCCCTCGAGCGGCGTCGCGGTCACGATCGCCTCCGCGGGGGTCCCGCCGATGCCGCGGAGGCGGCCGAAGACGAACGGGCCCTCGGGCATCTTCACCGTCAGGTGGCCGCCGTCCGGAAGCGCGGAGCCGAAGAACTGGCCGTACCCCGGCGCGACGATCGACACGAGGTAGGTGAGCCGCTTGTCGAGGCGCTCGATCTCGAAGCGCCCGTCGCGGTCGGTCGTCACGACCGGCACGCGGTCGATCGGGAAGAGCGGCACGCGGTCGTTCACCGGGTCGCCGCGGTCGAAGCCGACGCGCACCTCGGCGCCCGGCACCGGCTCGTTCGAGAACATCCTCCGCGCGCGGCCGCGGATCTTCCCCTCGCGCTTCAGGCTGAACGGGTAGTAGGACATCTGGAGCGTCTTGACCGTGAAGCGCTCGCGCAGGAGCGCCTTCCCCGGCGCGTCGATCAGCGCCTCGTTGAGCCCGATGACCGCGTGGCCGAACGTGTAGTTCCCAGAAGGCCGCACGGCCACGGGAAGCCCGTTGATCGTCATGCTGCCCGAGCCCGGCCAGCCCTCGACGCTGCCCTGGATCGTCGCGGCGTTGTTGCCCTTGATCCGCAGCGACACGTAGCGCCGCGTCCCGCCCTCGAGGAAGAAGGCCTCGGTGTCGACCCCGTAGACGTCCACCTCCGCCTGGACGGCCGTCTCGCCCGGGTCGAGATCCTCGAAGACGAACGTGCCGTCGGGCGCGAGCGGCATGCTCCGCTCCTCGGCGCCCTGGAAGAGCCGCACGACGCCCCTGCGCCCCTCCGCGCCGCGCACCTTGCCCTCGACGATCGGCCGGTACTCGAGGACGAGGTCCACGTCCGCGCCCGCCGCGACCGCGGGCGCCTGCCCCGCGACGAAGCCGTGCGCGATCGCGTCGATGCGGAACGGCCCCTCCTCCTCCGCATACGGCGGGAACTCGGCGAGCCCCGCCCCGTCGGTCCGCGCGCGGAAGAGGATCTCCGTCCCCTCGCGCACGACGACGAGCGCGCGCGCGACCGCGTTGCCCGCCGTGTCCATCACCCGCACGTGCACCGTGCGGTCCACCGGGTCCCCTGGCGGCATCAGCTCGAGGACGAGGTCGGCGGCGCCCTCGATCTCCTTCGGCTCGCCCCCTTCCTCGGCGGGCGGCGCCTCCTCCTCCCCCGCGGATCCCCCCTCCTCCTCCCTCGTGACGGGCGCGGGAGCGAGCGGGCGCTCCTCCCCTTCCGTCGCGACGGGCGCCTCCGCCGCGGGCGCTTCCGCGGGGCGGGGTGAGGGGGCGCGGGGGAGAGGGGCCTCGCGGGGCAGCTCCTTCTTTTCCCAGGCGCGTCCGGGGGCCTTGAGCGACGTGAAGACGAAGACGACCCCGGCGATGCACCCGAGGAGCAGGAGGGCCACGAGCAGCGGCTCACGGCGCGACACAGGTCTAGGTTAATCGACGCCGTCCCGGAGGCGCGTATTCCGTATGATCGGAGCCATGCCGAAGCTCCGGATCACCGCCGGTGGCAAGACCGTCGAGCACGAGATCGCGAAGGACGCCCTCGAGGCCGGCCGCGAGGGGTGCGACGTCATCCTCCCGGCCAAGGAGGCGTCGCGCCGCCATTTCCGGATCTGGCGCCACGAGGACGGCGACTGGCGCGTGAAGGATCTCGACTCCACGAACGGGACGGCGCTCAACGGCCATCCCGTGATGGTGTCGCGGCTCCGGCACAAGGACACGATCACGGTCGGCCGCGACTGCACGATCGTGTTCCTCGACCCGAAGCCCGTCGTTCTCAAGAGCCGCGCGGAGAAGGAGAAGGAGGAGAAGGAGGAGGCGGCGCGGAAGAAGCGCCTCGAGGCGCGGCGCGCGTTCGAGGCGGAGCGCGCGGCCTCCGGAACGACGGGGACCACGACGGCCGCGTCGATCGCGCCGGCGAAGGGCGCGCTCGAGATCGCGAGCGAGGCGCAGCTCGACGGGCTCCTCGCCGACCAGGAGAAGCTCGACCGCCTGCTCGGGGGGGGCGAGCGGGAGGTCGTCTTCGGCGACTACGTTCTCCTGAAGCGGCTCTCCGCGGGCGGCATGGGCGTCGTCTTCAAGGCGCGGAGCCGGAAGGTCGAGGGGCAGCTCGTCGCGCTCAAGGTGCTCCACACCGACAAGGTGGACGAGGAGAACGTCGCGCGCTTCAAGCAGGAGGCGTGGGCGATCTCGGCCTTCAACCACAGGAACATCGTGAAGGTGTGCGACCTCGCGAAGCACGGCGGGATGCACTACATCGCGATGGAGTTCGTCGACGGCGAGGACCTCCTCGCGGTCGGGTTCAAGCACACGCTCACCTTCTGGCAGGTGGCGGAGGTGATCGACAAGCTCGCCGACGTCCTGCGTCTCGTGCACGGCAAGAACATCTGGCACCGGGACATCAAGCCGCAGAACGTGCTCATGGACCGGAGCGGCGAGATCAAGCTCATCGATTTCGGGATCGCGACGGTCGAGCGGGAGCAGGACGACGCGGCGGAGACGGCCGAGGGGCTCATCATGGGGACGCCGGCGTTCCTCTCGCCGGAGCAGGCCGCGCGCGGGAAGATGGGCGCGATCGACGGCCGTGCGGACCTCTACAGCCTCGGCGCCGTCATGTACTACCTGCTGACCGGGCACCGCCCCTTCACCGGGAAGAGCGCGATCGAGATCCTCAAGAAGAACATGACGGAGCCGCCGCCCCACCCGCACGACCTCGACGAGATGGTGCCGGACGGGCTCGTGGAGATCTGCCTCAAGCTCATGGAGAAGCAGCCGGAGGACAGGTACCAGAGCGCCGCGGAGCTCCAGGCGGCGCTCGCGCAGTGGCGCAAGTCCGAGGACGGCAAGAAGGAGAAGGAGCGCCACGGGAAGATCCTCGAGCTGCGCGAGAAGAAGCGCCGCCTGGCCGCGCGGCAGCAGGCGCCGTAGCGCGCGGCTGCCCCGGGCAGGGTGCCGCGCGCCTTGGTGCTGCCGCCGCCGGCCCCGGGGACGTAATCAGGAATGTGCGCGGTCCCGCGCGCACGGCAGGAGATCCCATTGGACGCCGATCCGACACCTCCCTCCGCCGAGTTCGTCGACGTGGGGCCGCCGCTCTCGCCCGCCGAGGCGGGCATGCTCGAGTTCGAGCTCGAGAAGCGCGGCATCGTCACGCGGCTCCGCTTCTGCGAGCGCGGCAAGGAGGGCGACCGGCAGGCCGTCCAGGTGGCGCCCGCGGATCTCTCCGCGGCACTTGCGGCGCGCGAGGAGGTCCTGCCGCCCGAGGCGACCCCCGCGGAAGCCCCCCCGGCATCCAGGTCCCATAAGGCCCGCAACGCCGCGATCGCGGGCGTCCTCGGGCTCGTCGCGGCGGGGCGCGTCGCGCGCATCGTCGCCGTCCCCAAGGGCGGATCGACGGCACTCCTGATGCTCGGCGTCGCGGTGACGGTCGCCGCGGCGGCGTTCGGCCTCACGCGGGACCCGCCGGGGACGTAGCCCGGGGAGCGGGGTCATGCTCTATCGCCGGAAGCTCGCCCTCGCCTTCATGGCGCTGGCCATCGGCGTGAGCGGGACGGCGACCGGCATCCTCTACGCCCTCGCCCGACACTACCTCGTCGGAGAGATCGAGAGCAAGGCGATGTCGATCGCCGCCACGGCCTCCGCGCTGGTCGACGCCGACCTCCAGGCGAAGCTCGCGCGGGGCGACGCTGCGCCGGACGCCGAGGTGCCGCTGAAGCGTGCGCTCGCGGCGGTCCGCGACGCGAACCGGCGGCGCGACGTCCACGCCTTTTTCGTCTACACCGCCGTCCACCGGCCCGGAGGGGGCCTGCGGACCGTGGTGGACGACGAGTCGGGACGGGCCCTCGGCTCGCGCGGCGACCTCGCGGAGAACGACCGCATCCCCGTCGGCACCACCGGCGTCGAGGACCTGAAGTCCGACGAGTTCGGCACGTGGATCAGCGGATACGCGCCGATCCGCGATGCAAACGGCCATGTCGTGGGCACGCTCGTCGTGGACATCGCCGCGACCGACCTCCTGGGCCGCATGCGGCTCCTCCTCGGCAGCGGCCTCGGCGCCATCGGCGCGGCACTCCTCCTCGCGCTCGGGCTGTCGCTCCCGCTCTCGCGCCGGGTGACGCGACCGCTCGAGACCACGGTTGCCGCGGTGAACCGCATCGCCGCGGGCGACCTCGAGACGCGGGTCGACGCGTCGAGGGCCGACGAGTTCGGCCGGCTGGCCGACGCGCTCGACTCCATGCTGCCGAAACTGCGCGACCACCTGCGGCTCCGCGACTCCGTCCACCTCGCGAAGGAGGTCCAGCGGAACCTGCTGCCGACCACGTGGCCGAGCGTGGCCAGCTTCGACATCGCCGCAACGAGCGCCTACTGCGACGAGATCGGCGGCGACTACTACGACCTCCTCGACCTCTCGTCGAACGGCGAACCGCGGCTCGGGATCGTGGTCGCGGACGTCGCGGGCCACGGCGTCGCCGCGGCGCTCCTGATGGCGACGACGCGGGCGATCCTGCGCTCGCGCATCCGCCCGGGCGACTCGCTCGCGGCGGCGATCGGGGAGGCCAACCGAAGCATCGTCGCGGACCGCTTCAGCGACCGGTTCGTGACGCTGATCGCCGTGGTGATCGATACGGGCGACCTTAGGCTCCGCTGGGTCTCCGCGGGCCATGAGCCCGCGATCCTCTACGACCCGGCGACGGACTCCTTCGAGGAGCTCGGGGGCCGCGACATCCCCCTCGGCGTGCGTCCCGACTGGGAGTACCACGAGCACGCGCGGGAGGGGTGGCGACACGGGCAGGTGATCCTCATCGGAACGGACGGCATCTGGGAGACGCGCGACCGCGACGGCAACCGCTTCGGCAAGGACGCGCTCCGCGAGATCGTCCGCGCGAACGCCGACCGGCCCCCGCGCGAGATTGAGGACGCGACGCTCGCCGCGCTCACGCGGTTCCGCGGCGGCCGCACGCAGGAGGACGATGTGACGCTCGTGGTCCTGAAGGCGTAGCGAGAGGCCCCCGGAGCCCCCCCACTCTCGCCCCGGGAAGGCGCGGCGGCGAAGAAAGGCCTACATCATCACGCTGGTGAGCACGCGGCGCAGGTTGCCGCCGCACACCTTCGCGACGTCGGCCTCGGGGAGGCCGTCCTTCCGGAGCGCTGCCGCGAACTTCGGCAGGTCCGCCGCGGTTCGGATCCCCGCCGGCAGCTGGTCGCGGCCGAAGCCGCCGTCGAAATCGGAGCCGATGCCGACGCCCGAGACGCCGCACACCTCGATCATGTGCCGCAGGTGGCGCAGCGCATCGTCGAACGTCGCCTTGCCGCCCGTCAGGAACTTCTCGTAGAGGACGAGCGCCGCGACGCCGCCGCGCTGCGCGACCGCGCGCAGGTGCGCGTCGGTGAGGTTCCGCGGGTGCGCATGGACCGCGTCCGCGCCGACGTGGCTCGCGATCACCGGGCCCTTCGCCGCGCCGAGCAGGTCGTCCACGCTCCGGCGCGAGAGGTGCGACACGTCGTGCGCCATGTTGAGCCGGTCCGCTTCGCGCACGAGCGCGAGCCCGTCGGCCGTGAGGCCGCCCTCCGCCTCGCAGCCCGCCGCCCACCGGTTGCGCGGGTTCCACGTGAGGCCCAGGACGCGGACGCCGCGCCGGTGGAACTCCGAGAGCGCCGCCACGTCGCCGACCGCGTCGCACCCCTCGAGAAGGCCGACGAGGCAGACGCGCTCCCCGGGCGTCGCGCTGCCGAGGTCCATCACGTCCGCGGGCCACACGACGCGGCCGCCGCTCCTGCCCGGCAGCGCCTCGTAGTAGGCGAGCTGCCGCTCCGCGACCTCCGCGTGCGTCTCGTCCTCCTCGTGCTCGCCCGTGAAGATCGTCGCGCAGGCGAGCGTGACACCCCCCTTCAAGAGATCCGGCAGGCCGAGCGCCGAGTCCGGATGCCCGGCCACGAAGTCGCGACCGTGCTTGAGGCTCGACCAGGCGATATCCAAGTGCGCGTCGACGAAGGCGAGCATCGGTCGGAGGGGCGTAAGTTGAGGCGGGACGGTAAGTTACCGTCCCCGCGGTCCTCGCGCAAGGAGACGAACCGGGGGGGCTCCGGGGGCCTCGTGGGGCGCTGCCGCGGGAACCGGCGCCTCGAGATGCGCGGCCCGGCTCGCCGCGGCGCCCTTGGCGCGAAGCCGGCTTGGTAGAGTGCGCTCATGCGGGGCGCTCTTCCGGTTCTGCCCGAGGAGGTCGCCGCCGCCCACCAGCGCCTCTACGGCGTCTGCCACCGGACGCTCATGTTCACGTGCTCGGCGCTGGACCGGGAGGCGGGCTGCCGCGTGCTGCTCAAGGGGGAGAACTTCCAGCGCGTCGGGGCCTTCAAGCTCAGGGGCGCCTACAACTTCCTCGCCCAGATGAAGCCCGCGGAGCGCGCCAAGGGCGTCGTCGCCGCCTCGAGCGGCAACCACGGGCAGGGGGTGGCGCGCGCGGCGCGGCTGCTCGGCTGCCCCGCGACGATCATCGTCCCCGAGGACGTCGTGCCGGCGAAGCGCGAGGCGATCGAGCGCGACGAGGCCAAGGTGATCGTCTGCGGGCGGACGAGCACGGAGCGGCTCGCGGAAGCGGACCGTATCGCGAAGGAGACGGGGGCCACGTTCGTCCACGCCTTCGACCACCCGTGGATCGTGGCGGGCCAGGGCACGACCGCGAAGGAGATGCTCGAGGACGCGCCGCACCTGGACGCGATCCTCGTCCCCGTCGGCGGCGGCGGCCTCGCGGCGGGCGTCGCGGTCTGGGCGAAGGCGAGAAACCCGCGGATCAAGGTCTTCGGCGTTGAGCCGGAGACCGCGGCGAGCATGCGCGACTCGCTCAAGGCCGGGCGGCCGGTCACGATCCCGCCCTCCGACTCGATCGCGGACGGCCTCCGCCCCCTCTCCCCCGGGCGCATCCCCTTCCAGATCTGCGCGGCGCTCCTCGACGGCGTCTTCACGGTCAGCGACGCGGAGATCGCCGAGGGCGTCCGCTTCCTGCTCGCCCGCGCGAAGGTCCTCGTGGAGCCGTCCGGCGCCGCCGCGCTCTCGGCGATGCTCCACCGGAAGTACGAGGATCCGCCGGGCACCGTGGGCGTGATCCTCACGGGGGGCAACGCCGACTTCGACGTCCTCGCGCGTATCCTGAAGCGGGAGATCTGATGCCCGCGCACGACGCCGGAACGATGGTGAACCGCGAGGCGCTCGAGGAGCGCGAGCTGCGCGAGCTCGCCCCCTACGCGATGAAGGCGCGGCTCTCCCGCGGCCGGCAGCACGAGGAGGCGGAGCACGCCTACCGCACCGCGTACCAGCGCGACCGCGACCGGATCATCCACTCGGGCGCCTTCCGCCGGCTCGAGTACAAGACGCAGGTCTTCGTCAACTCGTTCGGCGACTACTACCGGACGCGCCTCACCCACACGATGGAGGTGGCGCAGATCGCGCGGACGGTGGCGCGCGCGCTCGGCCTCAACGAGGACCTGACCGAGGCGATCGCGCTCGCGCACGACGTCGGCCACGGCCCCTTCGGTCACACCGGAGAGGATGCGCTCGCGGAGCTCATGCGCGAGCACGGCGGTTTCGAGCACAACCGGCAGGCGCTGCGGCTCGTGGACGTGATCGAGCGGAAGTACCCGGGTTTCCCGGGGCTCAACCTCACCGCGGAGGTGCGCGAGTCGCTCCTGAAGCACGGCGGGCAGCAGCTCTGCCTCGAGGCGCAGGTCGTCGATGCCGCGGACCGGATCGCCTACAACACGCACGACGTGGACGACGGGCTCACGTCGGGCATCCTCGACGAGGCGGCGCTGTCGGAGGTCGCGCTCTGGAGCGACGCGCTCGACGACGTGACGCGGCGCTACCCGGGCCTCGACCCGGCGCGGCGGCGCTACCACGTCGTGCGCTCGCTCATCGACCGCGCGGTCACGGACCTCCTCGACCGGTCGCGGGAGCGGCTGCTCGAGACGGCCCCCAAGGACCCTCTCGATGCCCAGCGCGGGGAGCGCCTGGTTGCGCCGTCGCACGCGATGGAAAGGAGGCAGCTGGAACTCTCCCGCTTCCTCTCCCGCCACTTCTACAACGACTACCGCGTGCGCCGCATGCGGCGGAAGGCGTCCGAGTTCATCCGGGAGATGTTCCTCGCGCTCTCCGGGGACACGGGGCTCCTGCCGCCGGCGGCGCAGGAGTGGGCGAAGGAGCACGGGGCGCAGCGCGGCGTGTGCGACTACATCGCGGGCATGACCGACCGCGAGGCGATCCAGGAGTACCGCCGGCTCTTCCACGCCGACGCGGGCACGGGACCGGAGTGAGGGACGTGCGCGCCGGGATCGCGTTCCTCGCGATCGCCGCCGCGATCGCGCGAGCGGAGACGACCGAGGAGATCCTCTTCCGCGCGCGGCAGGCGCAGCTCGTCCTCGGCGACCTCGATCTCGCGGTACGCCTCTACCGGCAGGCGCTCGAGGACGCGACCCTCGGGCCCGGGACGAAGGCGGAGGCGCACCTCCGGCTCGCGCTCTGCTACGAGGAGCTCAAGGACTGGGCGCGCGCCGACCTCCACCTCGCGCCGGCGAACTTCGCGGGGGAGGGCGTCCCGGCGGAGGTCCGGAGGCTCGCGGACGAGGCGCGGCTGAACGTGCAGGCGCAGACCCCGAAGCCCGCGGCCGAGCCGGCGACGCCGCGGCGCGATCCGGCCGAGCGGATCGAGGCGGAGCTCCGCGCGGCACGGGGCTTCCTCGAGAGCGGGGATGCATGGAGGGCGCTGCTCCACGCGCAGAACGTCCTCGATCTCGACCCCTCGAACGCGGCCGCGAAGGAGATCGACGCGGAGGCGGAGCGCCGGATGTCCGGGGCCGCGGACTTCATCCGCGACCCGCTGCGGTTCGTGCGGAAGTGGACGGAGACGAGGATCACGCAGGTCGCGACGCGCGCGCAGGCGTCGCTCGCGAAGGGGGTCGCCCACGGGGAGGCGAAGCGGTGGAACCTCGCCGAGGCCTCGTTCCGCGAAGCGCTGGCGGAGATCGACGCGTGCGAGTTCGGCAGCGACTCCGACCGCCTCCGCGATCTCCGCGTCTACGCCGTCGCCCGCTGGGACGCGGTTCACCGCGCCGCCTACGGCCGGCCGCTCGACGCCGCGACGGTCGCGCCCCCCGAGCGGCCGGCCACGCCGCTCGGCGACTACCTGAACCAGCTCCAGAAGCTCCTCGACCTCGTCTCCTCCGGCGAGCACGAGTACCGGCTGCTGCCGGTGCAACCGCCGCGCCCCGCGCCGGGAGCGGGCTGGCAGCGCACGCCCGAGACGATGAGCCTCTTCCGCGACCTGCCGTCGTCGTGGTCGCCCGCACTCTTCGCGCGGCTCTACCTGCCGCTCCGCGTCGCCTCGGACTCCTGGGCGGAGCGAGACAACTTCCTCGAGCCCGTGGGCGACATGCTCGTGGCCCGCCACAGGCCCGAGGTGCTCGACGCGCTCCTCGACGAGGTGAAGCGGATGGAGCAGCCCGCCCCCGCGACGCTCCCTGGCCGCTTCCTCCTCGTGCCGGTGAGGCCCGAGGTGCTGCCGAAGCTCGAGGCGCAGTTCGGGAAGTTCGAGGTCTCGCGGCGCGGGCCCGACCCCGTCTTCTACCGGATCGTCCCCGCCCGCCACGGCGTGGAGTACCTCTGCAGCTTCCTGCGCGACCTCGGCGCCGAGGTGCGGCCCGCGCACGACACCTTCGGGGCCGAGCTGCGGAACGGGGCGCCGCAGACGCTCTTCGCGGCGGCGCCGCTCTCCCGCGCGGCCGCCTACCGCGAGACGCGCGCGGCCACCGCGTATTTCGGGCTCCTCCTCGACGTCTACCCGCTCCGGGACCGGACCGGGCGGACGGCGACCGGCCTCCGGCTCGTCTCGAAGACCCCCGTGCCCCCGCTCTTCCCCGACATCCCGCGCTTCCTGACGCAGGAGGCGGAGGTCTTCGCCGATCTCCCGCCGGGCGCCACGCTCGTCGCCGCGGGCCTCCTCGACCCGTTCGCGTCGGCGGAAGGGGGCCCCGGGGAGCTCGTCCTCCTCTGGCACAACGCGGCCTCGGACGACCCCGAGTCCCGGCCGGCGGACGCCTTCCCCGCGGGAGAGGTCTCGCTGCGCGACCTCCTGCTGCGGCAGCGCGACTTCCCCGGGCCGCTCACCGATCCCGCCGCGGGATTCGTCGCGCCGGAGACGCTCGGCGTGATGAAGGACCGCGCCCGATTCCTCGAACAGTTCCTGCGCGAGGCGCTTCGCACCGAGGAGGCCACGGTCGACGTCGCGGAGGCGGTGCTCCGGGTCCCGCCCCCCCGGCTCGAGGACGCCGAGCAGGTGGTCGAGGCCATGAAGCGGGAGAGCGCCCGCTCGTACGTGATCGAGGTGCAGACGCGCGCGGTGCGCTCGCCGGTCCTCGCGCGTTGGCTCGCGCGCGAGGAGCTCGCGCTGCATCCGCTCGACGGGGCGGAGTACGCGGTCGCGGACCCGGCCGGGCTCCGGGATCTCCTGCGCCGCCTCGAGCCCGCGGAGCCCGCGGACGCGTTCGCGCCTGCGGACGACTGGCCGAAGCCGACCGCGCTGGGCTTCCAGGCGCGGCATGTCCTCTCCTCGCGCACCCGCACGTCGCCGGTCTACGACTCCGAGGAGGATCTGGCGACCGGCGAGACCCGCACCGTCACGGAAGGCCTGCGCGTGACGCTGCGCCCCTACACGTCGCGCGGGAACACGCTCCGCGTCGACGTGGACGTGGAGACCTGCGCGCTCGAGTCGGACGAGGAGGAGCGCGCCCTCGCGATCGCGATCCCGTCGCACCGGACCCGCTTCTCGGGCAGCCGCGTCCGAGGCACGCTCGATCTCGGGAATCCCGACTCGCCCCGGAGCGCGGTGCTGTGCCGAATCCCCCACCCGACCGAGACCCGGCCCGACCGGCTCGTGGAGCTGGTGATCGCGATCACCGTCCGGCGGGTCCCCTAGCGCGTCCGCCTCTTGACGTCCGCGGGAAACTCTGGGAACCTCAGGCCGTCGCGAGGGCGGAAGCCCTCGAGGGAATCGGCGAGAACTTGAAAACCTGCCCGGGGCTCTTCGTCCCACCTCTAATCATTCCCTTTTCCCCTTTTCCAATTCCATTCCACGGGGAGTCCCCGGGCTTCTTCCTCCCCTGATCCCGACGACGCTCCCGCCCGCTCGCCCTCCGGCAATCCGCGCATGGGGGATGTCCCGCCAGGGCGCGGGCCCTTGACGACGGGAGCGTGCCGCTCCCGGCCCTTCCGCGGCCCCGCGGCCACCGCGTGCGCTACGGAAGCGTTGCGATCCAGGCGCGCGCTTCCTCGATCGTCG
Organism: Planctomycetaceae bacterium; assembly: GCA_011525755.1. GTDB lineage: Bacteria > Planctomycetota > PLA2 > PLA2 > PLA2 > PLA2. The sequence continues at coordinate 28,268 of WYBS01000069.1, read as the reverse complement.
CGAGCCGCTTCTTCGCGGCGAGGGAGAGCACGTGCTGCGCATGCACGCCCGCGCGCGTCGGTTCGCGCTCCCAGAGACGCACCAGCGCCTCCGCTCCGCGACGCGAGAGGTGGCGCGCCAGCGCGTACTGCGCGCGCAGCCGGACCGCGCGGTCGGCCTTCGGCGCGGCGAGGATGTCGAGGAGCTGGTCCTCGGCCTCCGCGAGATCGCTCGCGGCGAAGATGCGCACGAGGACGAGCGCCTGCTCCTTGTCCGCGACGTCGAGGGCGCGCCGCACGCCGGCGACGGCCGTCGCGGCCTCATCGCCCTTCCGCCCCTTGAGCAGCGCGACGCAGTCGTCCACGAGCCTTCCGCGGAGCTCGCGGAGGAATCCGATCGTGCGGTCGATCTGCTCGACCTCCTTCATGCGCCGCTCGTTCTGCCGCTCGAGGAGCATGCGCTCGCTCTTGCGCTGCTCGATCGCGGGACCTACCGTCCGGTCACCCGCCTTCTCCTTGAGATCGAGCTGCGCGAGCTCGCGCGAGACGGCCTCGAGCCGTTCCATCGTCTCGCCCATCTCCTTCTGGATCCGGCGCGCGTCCTCGAGGAGACGACGCTCGCTCGTGATCGTCTCGAGCACGTAGGAGGAGACCGGCGACACGGCGCGAGCGTCGCCCGTCGCGACGAGCGCCTCGACCGCGGGATAGACCTTCGCCTGGCCGCCGGGCTCGAGCGTGAACGCGCGGGCCTCTTCGAACGCCTGCAGGCGCAGGGGGAACGCGTCGTCCGCGACGGCGACGGCCGCGACGGCGAGGAGGGGGAGGATCCGGCGCATCGCGGCCATTATCACGCACCGCGCGCACCCGGCACGAAAAACGATCGCGGCGGCGCGAGCGCGCTGGACGCCGGGCCGCCGCGATCGTTCGAGGAGACTAGAGGTCGACGGGACGCACCGTCGAGCGCTTGTTGCCCTCGCAGCGCTTCATCGCGCTGTCGAGGCTCTTGCGGATGGTGTCGCTGAGCGCGTCGAGGAGCTCGCCGGAGCACTTGAACTTCTTGGCCTTGATGTAGCCCTTGACCTTGCTGCCGACCACGAGCGTCTCGCGGCCCTTGGCCGCCGCCTTCTTCTTCTTCATGGGATCCTCCAAATCGACTGAAAACTCGCGTTTAAGGGTGCTTCGCACCCGGATCTCATCGCGTTTTAGCAGAGCCGACGGACAGCATCAAATAGCGAAACGCCTGAAAACCGAAGAATTCGCGGGTTTTGACGGGTACGGGGATCCGGGGTCGGGCCGTCGCGCGCGCCGCCTCCGTCGGATGCAACGCGACGACGCCCTTCGGGCGACGTGAACCGCGGGCGGCCTCCCGGAGGGAACGTCCCCGCGGGTGCCCCCCGGGACGCGAACGGCGCGAGAGCTAGCCTGCCCGATCGGCGGCGGGGTCGGCGATGCCGGCGGCCGCGAAGCCCTTGCGGCGAAGGCGGCAGGCGTCGCACGCCCCGCACGGGCGGCCGCGGGGATCGGGGTCGTAGCAGGAGAGGGTGTCTCCGAACGGCACCTCGAGGCTCGCCCCGAGCCGCACGATCCCCTCCTTCGGGAGGTCGATGAGGGGCGCGAGGATGCGCGGCGCATGCCCCTCCGCCCCGGCCTTGGTGCCGGTCTCGGCGACCCGGGCGAAGGCCTCGAGGAACTCCGGCCGGCAATCGGGGTACCCCGAGAAGTCGATCCGGTTCGCCCCGATCACGATCGCGCCCGCCTCCCGCGCCTCCGCGAGGCCCAGCGCCAGCGCGAGGAGGAGAGTGTTGCGCGCGGGGACGTAGGTGACGGGGATGCCCTCCCCGGGCCCGCCTCGCGGGACGGGGATGCCCGACGTGAGCGCCGACCCTCCGACCGCGCGCAGGTCGACCCGAAGCTCCACGTGCTCCTTCGCCCCGAGCCATCGGGCCACCTTGCGCGCCGCCTCGATCTCCGCACGGTGACGCTGCCCGTAGTCCACGGTGAGGGCGACGACCGCGTAGCCTTCCGCGCGCGCCCATGCACCCGCGACGGCGGAGTCGAGCCCGCCCGAGAGGAGCACGACCGCCGTCGGCGCCGGGCGGCCCCCGGACCCCCCCTTCCTGCTCAAGGCTCGAGGCCCTTCTTGAACAGCTCCACCTCGACCTTCATCTCGAGCGCCTTCTCCCGCAGCGCCTCGGCGGCGCGGCGCCGGCTCTCGTAGAAGTCGTGGTAGGGCGCGAACGCGTCGAGGACGGCGGTCGCGGCGCGGTCCGCCTCCGCCGCCACCGCCCCGCGGACCGCCGCGAGCAGCGCGTCGCGGGTGGCACGCACGCCCTCCTCGAACCGCACGATCGCCTGGTCGCGCCGGGCGGGCAGCACGAAGAAGCCGCGCAGCGCGACGCCGGCCGCGACCGCGACGCCGACGAGCCCCGCGAGCGACGCTCCGAGCGCCGTGACCGCGGCGGCGCCGAGGCCCGTCGCGACGGCCTCGATCCCGAGGAGGCGCGCGAGGCTCTTCGAGGCGAGGTCGCGCACGCGCCGGCACTCGCTCTCCGCGCTCCACCCCGCGAGGTCGCGGCGCGCGTTCGCGACGATCCGGTCGAGCGTGGCCTGCTGCGTCTCGCGGAAGGCGAGGCTCCCGCCGGCCGGGATCTCCTCGCGGTACCGCGAAAGCGCGACGGTCCGGTGGAAGTGCTCGAGCGACCGCTGCCACAGCGCGCGCGTCTCGTCCGCGAGCCAGCTCGCGACGGCCTCGACCTTGACCTCGATCTCCTCCCCGACGCCGCGCACGACGTCGCGCTCGAACTCCGCGCGGAACCGCCCTGCGTCGCCGAGGAGCCGCATGTGGCGCAGCCGGATCCGGTCGCGCAGGAAGGCGCACCCGCGCGACTCGAGGCTCTCGAACGCCGCCGCGACCGGCGAGATCTGGCGTTCCGCGCGCTCCTTCAGGGAGGCCGCGGCGTAGCCAGCCTGCTCCTCGACCGCCTTCCATCCGGCGAAGTCCTGCTCGAGCGCGCGCAGCCGACCCGTGCCGGTCGCCTCCGCGCGGCGCAGCACGTCGAGCACGGTGCCGAGCGGGCTCAGCAGCTTCAGCTGCACGCGACGCCCCTCGGAGAGGTTCTCGACGATGTAGCGCTCGACGGCCGGGATGCCGCTCGCCTCGAGCTTCGCCTCGTCCCCGTCGCGCCGCGCATCCCGCGCGAGGTGCGACGAGACGGGGAAGACCGGCGGGGTGAACCCGAGCAGCTCGCGGAAGGTGGTCTTCAGGTAGTCCACCACGGCCGCGCGGTCCCCCTCCGACCGCATGTCCACCTTCGCGAGGACGCAGGCGATCTCCTTCTTCCACCGCTCGCGGACCTTCCCGAGGAGCCGGACGTCGGTCTGCGTGAACGGGCAGTCGATCGACGTGACGAAGAAGACGATGTCGGCGCGCGGGAGGAAGTCCTCGGTGATCTGCTGGTGGCGCTTGAGCGGGGAGTTGGTGCCCGGCGTGTCGACGACGTTCATCCGGCGCAGGTGCTCGATCGGGAGCGTCCGGCGGACCACATGCGGCTCCGTCGCGTGCTCGGTCGCCGCCTCGCCGTACGCGAGAACGTGGACGCGGTCGGTCAGCGGCAACGGGCCCTCGGGGCACGCGTCGACGCCGAGCAGCGCGTTGATGAACGCGGACTTCCCCGCCTTCACCTCGCCGACGACGACGAGCAGGAACATGTCCTCGAGATGGGCGATCAGCTCGCGAACGCGCTGCGCCTCGCCCTCGTCGAAGCCCTGGGCGAAGGAGAGCACCTTCTCGAGGAGCCCGCGTTCGCGCTCGAGGGCGGCGACCGCCGCTTCGGGAAGTATCTGCCCAAGCAAGCCGGGCGGAGTCTAGCACGCGCCCGGGCGTCGGAAGAGAGGGGGCTCCGGGGGCCGCGGCCCCGGAGGGCCTTCGGGCACGCCCTCACGCCTCGGTGTAGGCTCTTTGCGGATGCGCCGGGGTCTTTGGCTCCTCCTTCTCGCGGCCTGCGCGACGCCGGAGCCGTCCGCACCGGAGGAGCCGCGACCGCCGAGCGAGACGACGCGGGCGGACCCCGTCGTCGCGAGCGCCGAGGCCTCGCTCGCGAAGCGCGACGTCGCGGGCGCACGCGAGGGACTCGACCGGGGGCGCTGGTTCGCCGACGACCGGGCCCGCGCGGCGCTCCTCCTCTACGGCTGCCTGCTCCTCGAGGACCGGCTGCCCGACGCAGTGGCCGCGCTCCGCGAGTACCTGGAGAAGACGCCGAAGCCCGGCAACCCGCGGGACCGGACGGCGATCCGGCTCCTCCGCCACCACGCGACCGGCGGCGGCCTCGAGCCGAAGGGCCCCGAGGAGGCGTGCTACTTCGGGCTCTACGCGCTGAAGGCGCTCCACGAACCGGACACCGCGCTGCCGGATCTCGAGCGCGCGCTCCGCGAGGCGCCGGAGCCGGAACGCCTTCTGGCGAAGATCGCGCTCGAGCCGTGATGCGGCGGCTGGTCGAGTACGGCGCCTACCGGGCCCTCGCGCTGCTCGTGCCGCTGCTTCCGCGGCGGGCGCTCGTGTGGTTCGGCCACCGGCTCGGCGCGCTCTACTACCTCCTGAGCGCGCGCGACCGTCGCGTGGGGATGGAGAACCTGCGCCGCGTGTTCCCCGGGCGGGACGACCACCGCCGGATCCTGCGGCGGTCGCTCAAGCTGCAGGCGGTCGCGCTGCTCGACGCGCTCTGGGCCTCGCGCATCTCCGCGGACCGCGCGGCTCGGCTCGTCGATGCGGACATGCGGCAGGTGGCGGACGTGCGCGGGCGGATCGCGGCGGGCGGACGGGGTGCCGTCGTCGCCACCGCGCACTTCGGCTCGTGGGAGATGCTCAACCTGAGCTCGCGCGCCTTCGGCTTCCCGCCGACGACGTTCATCGCAAGGCCGGTCCGGAACGCGCTCATCGACCGCCACCTGCGGCGCCAGCGCGAGCGGGGCGGCAACCACCTCGTCTACCGGGCGGAGGCGCTCGGGGGGTGCATGGCGGCGCTCCGGCGGGGCGAGGTCGCGAGCTCGGTGATCGACATCTCCGTGCTGCCCGACGAGGGCGGGATCTTCGTCGACTTCCTGGGCACGCCCGCATGCACGTCCGCGGTGCTCCCGCTCCTCGCCGTGCGGCGGAGCCGGCTCCTCTACTTCCTCGTCTGCCGCCCGATCGACGGGGGAAGGCGCTACCGCCTCGAGGGCGAGGAGATCCCGCTCTCCGAGGGGGCGGACGCGGAGATCGAGGTCCCGCGCCTCACCCGCGAGCTGACCGCGGCGCTCGAGCGCGCGGTCCGCGCGCACCCCGAGGCGTGGATGTGGGGCTACAAGCGCTGGAAGTGGCGGCCGAGCGAGATGCCCGGGGCGTACCCGTCGTACTCGTCGTGGCTCACGAAGCACCTGTGAAGGGCCGCCCCCCGCGCCCCCCTCAATCCGCCATGGGGAGGGAGACGACCGTTGCGCCGTCGAGCTCGGTCCCCGGCGCGAGGCACTCCACGTCCACGAGCGCGAGCGCGCGGTCGCCCGAGACCGTCGTCACGACCGCCGCCTCGCTCCCGCCCCGCGTGAGGCGCGCGCCAGGCGCGACGGGCGCGGCGAGCAAGAGGCCCGCGAGCCGCCTCCGCAGCCTCTTGTAGGTGTGGATCCGGGCGATGACCTCCTGGCCGATATAGCACCCCTTCGTGAGCGAGATCGCCTCGTCGAGGCCGACCTCCCACGGGTTCGTCTCCTCGTTGATCTCGTTCGGGACGGCGGGGATGCCGGAGCGCACGCGCAGGCGCTCGATCTCCGCGGGATCGAGCTGCTTCCCGCGCTCGAGGAGCAGCCGGCGCAGGGCGACGGCGTCGGGCGCGAGGACGGCGTACGCCTCGCCGAGGAGCGGCTCGATGCGGACGACCTGGACCTTGACGCCCGCGAGGTTCAGATCCGCGAACTGCCACGGGTCGAGCTTCACTCCGAGGAACCCCGCGGCGGCGGGCCCGCACACGGCGATCTCGATCGCCATGTAGTTGCGGACGGTGACGTCCTCCGTGATCGTGAACTCGAGGATGTGCCCCGCGAGCCGCTCGGGGTTCCCCGAGAGCAGGAGCAGATCCTCGCCGCGGTCGAGCACGACGGTCCAATCGATGAGCCGCCCCTTGCTCGTGCAGAAGCAGGTCGCCGTGCCGTGCCCGGCCGTGAGCGGCGCGATCGCGTTCGTTGCGAGGCGGTGCAGGAGGTCCTTCCGGTCGCGACCGGTGACGATCAGCCGCCCGCGCGTCGTGCGATCGAAGAACGCGAGATCCATCCGCGCCGGATTATAAGGGCCGTGCCGCGAGCCTGATGCCGCCCCTGACCTTGCGCCTCAGGTAGAGGAGCGCGTCCGCATCCTCGCACAACCTCCGCAGCTCCCCCTCGGCGCGCGCCCGCGCCTCCTCGAGCGTGCCCGAGACGTCGACGGGACCCGCCGAGAGGCAGGCGATGTGCGCCCTGCCGACCGGAAGAGCCATGCGGAACCAGGTGCGCGGCACGAGGATCTGCGGCCGCGCCCACGCCCGCGCGACGTAGAGCGGCACGCCGCTCTCTCGCGCGAGGTAGATCGCGCCGGGCCGCATCACCCCCGCGGGGGGCAGCGGGCCGTCCGCGACGAGCGCGACCCGCTCGCCCGCGGCGAGCGCGCGGAGGAGCCCCTTGGCGGCGGAGCTGCCGCCCGCCTTGCCGAACGACCCCCGCACGAAGCGGAAGCCCCACGGCCGCATGATCCGCTCGGTCACGTCGCCATCGAAGGAGCGGCTCGCAAGCATGCGGAACGGCCGGTTCCCCTCGAGCCGCGAGTAGTTCGCGAGATAGTGGAAGAAGGGGACCACGTCCTGATGCCACGAGGCGACGATCAGCGGCCGGCCGTCGGCGAGCGCCTCGTGGAGCGGGCCCCCCATGTGCCAGCGGCAGGAGTGGCGCAGGTAGCGCGTGGTGAGGCCGAAGAGCGCCGTGACGCCGCCCGCGATCGCGGCGAGCGCCATCCGATCCGTGATCCCGCGCGCCAAGCGGGCAGTATACTCCGGACGTGGGCGCGGGCCGGATCGTGATCATGGGCCTCCTCCTCGCGGTCGGCCTCTGGCTCGCGATCGACGCGCTGGTCACCACCGACGCCGAGCGCGTCGAGATGGAAGTCGAGCGGCTCCTCGAGCTCGCCCGGCAGGGCGGCGAGGACGCGGTCGCGGGCATCCTCGACGCGGTGGCGGACGACTACCGGGGGGCCTACTCGCGCGGGACGATCGAGCGCTACCTCCGCATGTGCCTCGTGGACGACCGCCCCGAGGAGGTGACGACCGGCTCGCCCGCCTACATCCCGAAGGGCGGAGAGATCCTGATCCCGCTCCTGCGCGTCGACGTCCGCACGAAACGCTTCGAGGGGACGGCTCTCCTCCGCGTCACGTTCGCGAAGCGGGACGGCCGGTTCAAGATCGTCAGCGTGGAGAACTGGCGGTCTGAACGCTGATCCGGTTCCGCACCTTCCGGACGGCGGGGTCGACGGAGGCCAGGTCGCCCGCGCGGTCGCGCACGGCGGCGCGGTCCACGGTCCCCTCGAGCGTCAGCACGCCGTCCTCGCAGCTCACCTTGATCGCCGCGTAGGGCGCCGTCTGCGCGTCCTCGCCGAGCGCGATCCGCACGCGGGTGGCGGCGTTGCTGTCGTCGATCCCCTTCTTGAGCTCCACGCTGTCCTCGGGGTCGCGGTAGCCCCGGCAGGCGGGAAGGAGGAGGAGCGCGAGGAGGAGGGGAAAGCGTCTCATCGGACCCTCTCACGGAAAATCCGGTCGACCGGGGCGGTGATCGCCGAGAACGGGAGGACGGTGATCTTCGGGTCGTCAATCCGGCCGCTCACGGCGACGACGGTGCCGGCGTGCGACACCTCGAGGTCGCAGCCGCCGGCGAAGGAGACGATCCCCTGCCCGTCGAGCGCGAAGTCGCGCGCCTCGAAGCGGGCCGCCTCGAGGTAGAAGCGCGAATCCTCGAAGGAGCACGTCATCGTGCCGCGCGTGAGCGGCGCCTCGGCCGCGACCGGCACCTTCATCACGAGGAAGACCTTGAAGGAGAGCGGCGAGAAGAACGCGGCGTTCTCGAGCTGGATCTCGGCCTTCCCCTTGAGCGCGTCGAGGGAGACGCGGTCGGCGCGGAAGACGACCTTTCCCGCGAGATCGCCCTTCCGCTTCTCGGCGTACGGGAGCCCGTAGGTCGTCCAGACCTCGTCCACCTCGACGAACCGCCACTCGACCTCGCCGTTGAACCCGCCCGCGCGCGCCGTGTCGACGTCGAGCATCCCCGCGACCATCCCGTTGAAGGAGCGCATCCTCATCCGCGAGAGCAGGAGGTGGCCCGCGCGCGGGATGAGCCTCCCGGTGAGCTTCTCGAAGGGGACGACGGCGAGCTCGCCCCCGTCGGCCTCGAGGCGGTAGGTGAGGTCGCCGATCTGCGTCGCGGCGAGGCGCGCGGCGGAGAAGACCTTCCGCCGCGGCCCGTCCGGGCGCCGCAGGAAGACCTGCGGGTCGCGGAAGACGAGCGGGGGGGCGCGGGGGGGATCGCCGGCGGCCGGGGACCTGGCCGGGGGCTGCGCCTCCTCCCCCGGAGCCCCCTCCTCTCCGGCGACGGGCACGCGGAGCAGCTCGACCGGCTCGCCCTCGTCGAACTCGGCCGCGAGGTCATGGACCTCGACGCGGTCGACCATCGGCCCGCCGAAGAACGCGAGCGGATTCACGCCGACGACGACGCGCTCCGCCTCGAGGCTGTGGTGCCCGGTCTCGATCGTGACGCCGAAGGCCGTGGCGTCGAAGTCGGGCCAGAGCAGCGCCCACGAGACCTTCGCGTCGCCGCGGAAGGTCCGCTGGAGCCACCCTTCGACCCGGGCGCGCACCACGAAATGGGAGAGGAGGAGCCACCCGGCGAGGAGTGCGGGCAACAGCAGCGAAAGGCGCCGCACCCTCCCCGTGCCCCCCTGGCTCTTGGCCTTCGGCACTATCCCATTTTCGGACGCTTGGGCCGCGGCTTCAGGGGGGGCCGCCCGAAGGGCCGGCGGAGGGCGCCGCGGGGCCATGGCGGGCCTCGCCGGGTACCTTGGGGGCGTGGCCAAGGTCCTCGTCTCCGCCTGCCTCGTCGGGCGGGCCTGCCGGTTCGACGGGAAGGACAAGCTCCTCAAGGGGCTCCTCGACGCGCTGCGCGCGGAGCGGGCCGAGGCGGTCCCCTTCTGTCCGGAGGAGGCGGGCGGCCTCGGGACCCCGCGACCGGCGGCGCGGATCGTCGGCGGGGACGGCGAGGCCGTGGCCGAGGGGCGCGCGCGGGTCGTGAACGACCGGGGCGAGGACGTCACGGAGCGCTTCCTCGACGGCGCGCGGAAGGCGGTCGAGGAGGCGCTCTCGAACGGCTGCGCGGTCGCGTATCTGAAGGAGCGCTCGCCCTCCTGCGGGTGCGCGCAGGTGCACTCCGAGGAGGGCGTCGCCCGCGGCTGCGGCGTCACGACGGCGCTCCTCCGCCGCGCGGGCGTGGCGACGGTGTCCGTGGCATGAGGAGCGGGGGGTCCGGGGGCACGTGCGTAAACTGACGGTGGTCGTGAAGCCCTTCAAGGTCGATGCGGTCGTGCGGGCGCTCCTCGGCGCGGGCGCCACGAACCTGACGCTCGCCGAGGCGCGCGGCTACGGCCGGCAGAAAGGGCATCTGGATCTCTACCGCGACGAGGGGACGCGCGTGACGTTCCTGCCCAAGGTGCGGATCGAGTGCGCGGTCGAGGATGACGGCGTCGAGGCGGCGATCGCGGCGGCGGTGAACGCCGCGCGCACGGGCCGGATCGGCGACGGCAAGATCTTCGTGGAGGAGCTCCGGTGAAGGCGATCGCCGAGGTGGCGCGCCGCGCGGCCAAGGGAGAGGCGGTGGCGCTCGCTACGGTCATCGAGACGATCGGGTCGTCGCCGGCGGAGTCCGCGATGCGGATGGCCGTCGGCCCGTCCGGCCGCCTCGCGGGCACCGTCGGCGGCGGACGCGTGGAGGCGACGGTGGTCGAGCGGGCGCAGGAGGCGCTCCGGACCGGGCGGCCCGAGACGCTCTCCTTCACGCTCGACGACGACCTCGCCGACGAGGGCGGGCTCCTCTGCGGCGGCACGGTAAGGATCCTCGTCGAGCGGGTGGACCCTCCCGCCGCGTGGGCCGCGCGCGCGATGGAGCTGCGCGCGAGCGGGGGACGCGCCGCCCTCGTGGCGCGGATCGGCGACCGCGTCGCGCACGAGGTCCTCGAGGGGGACGCCGCGGACCCCTTCCTCGGCAGCGAGGAGCCGCAGCTCGAGGGCGACCGCTTCGTCGAGCCGCTCCTCGCGCCGCGCTGCATCGTCGTCGGCGCGGGCCACGTCGGCAGGGCGGTCGCGGCGGTCGCGCGGGAGTCCGGGCTCCTCGTGACCGCGATCGAGGACCGGGAGTCGGAAGCCGCGCGCGTCGCGGCCGACGCCGTGATCCACGCACCCCTCGAGGAGGGCATCGCGAAGGCGGCGCCGGGCGCCTCGGACTTCGTCGTGGTCACGACGCGCGCGCACGGCCTCGACCTGCGCTGCGTGCGCGCGGCGCTCGGGACGAAGGCGCGCTACGTCGGGCTGCTCGCGTCGCGGAAGAAGGCCGAGGTGATCCGCGGGGCCCTCGCGAAGGAGGGCGTGGGCGCGTCAAGGCTCCACGCCCCGGTCGGGCTCGACCTTGCGGCGAAATCCGCTGGGGAGATCGCCGTTTCGATCGTGGCCCAACTTATCAAGGTAAGGAGATTGGGGCGTGGAGACCGTTGATTCGCGCCAGCCGGGTCTCCTTACCCGCCTTCCCGGCCAGCGCTTCCCTCTTCGGCTCGCGGCCGCCGCCTGATTCACGGCCGGTCGCAACTTCGCTGTTCCATTCCGGGATCGACGCGGCGCGGGAATAATCGTGCGCCGTGCGCAAGGCCTACGCGATCCTCGCCCTCGCATGGGCGGGCCTGCTGCTCTTCCTGGGCTCCCGTCCCGGCGACGCGCTCCCCGAGAGCCCGCTCCTCGACCTGCCCGGCGCGGACAAGATCCTCCACGCGGCCGTCTACGGCACCCTCGGCGCCCTCGTCGCGCGCTCCGCGGCCGCGTCCGGGCGGCGACGCGCCGTCTTCCTCGGCGCCCTTGCCGGCCTCGTTTGCGGTATGCTGGACGAGTGGGTCCAGGGCCACGTCCCCGGCCGGACCCGCTCGTGGGCCGACCTCCTGGCCGATACGGCCGGCGCGGCGTTCGGTGCGCTTGTCGGGCGTTTTCGCCCCCCGGGTCGCTCCGCTACAATGCACGGCTCGCAAGGAGAAGGATCATGACCCGCGCTTCCATCGCCCTCGTGACGCTCGCCCTTCTCGGCGCGCCCGCTGCCGCCGACTGCCTGATCCTCAAGAAGGGCGGCAAGCTCCAGGTCTGGGGCATGCCGGCGCAGGTCGGCAGGGCCAACGACCCGATCGAGATCACGCCCGACAACGTGGAGCTCTACTCCGACCGGAGCACGGGCCTCATCGAGACCGAGGGATACGACGTGATCACGGGGAAGAAGACCGCGAACGCGAAGGCGGAGACCTTCCAGCGCTCCGAGGTCGTCCGCGTGATCTACACGACCGAGCCCGACATGTTCCTCAACGGCCTCGCCGAGATGGCGGACGGCAAGTGGATCGCCGCGGTCAACGACTTCAAGGACGTGGCCGCGGACGGCGAGGTGCGCGAGGCTTACAGGTATCGGGCCCTCTACGAGATCGGCCGCTGCTACTACCTGGCAGGTCGCCTCCCCGAGTGCATCAAGCACTTCAAGGAGTGGAAGCCCGTCAACTCGATCTACACGCCGCTCGTCTACCGCTTCCTCGCGGACATCCTCACGGACCAGCGCAAGTACGAGGACGCGCGGGCGCAGTACGCGCAGATCGCGAGTCTCCCCGGCATCACCGACGTCTGGAAGTTCAACGCGCGCCTCGGCGCGGTCAAGGTCGATACCGCCGAGCGCAAGCACGACGAGGCGGAGCGGGCCGCGGCGACGATCGCCCGCGAGACCCTGAACAAGGCCGAGGTCGCGGACGCCCACGTGAACGCCCTCGCGCTCCAGGCGGAGGCGATCTGGCGCGCCGGCAAGACGGAGCGTCTCCCCGAGGCGGCGGCGATCCTCGAGAAGGCGCAGGCGATCGAAGGAGCCGAGCCGGGCACGCGCGCGTTCGTGTTCGTGACGCAGGGGAACGTCCTCTACGCGCAGGGAAAGCCCGAGGAGGCGCGATTCCCCTACCTGCGGGCGGCGCTCATGTATCCGGACTCGGGGTACGACGGCCTCGCCTACCTCAACGCCGGCCAGTGCCTCCTCGACATGAGCGTGCGGCTCCAGGGGAAGGAGCAGGCCAGGAGCGACCAGCTCCTCGTCAACGGCATGCGGCTCCTCGCGACGGCGGCGGGCACCTACAAGCAGGGTGACGCCGCGAAGCGCTACCGCGAGAACAAGGCGCGGTACGAGGAGATCATGGCCGGCGAGAACAAGTAGCCCGAGGCTCACCCTCCGGCGGGGCCGCCGCCCAGCCCGGACATCGCACGCTCGCGCCGCAGGCGCCACCGCGCGTAGCCGAGCCCTGCGAGGATCGCGCAGAGGAAGAGCAGCGAGAGCTCGAAGTTCTCGACGACGACGAAGAGCCAGAACGGGAGCGCGGGCGTCACCTCGGCGCGCCAGCTCTCCTCGAACGCCGCGAGCGTCACGCCGGTCGCCTCCTCGAACGCCTCCGGGAACGGGAGCCCCTTGGACGACTCCCGCACGAGCCGGCGGAGGCCGTCGTCGCCGAACCGGCCGAGGAACGCCCCGGCCGCGCGCTGCCCGAGCTTGTAGCCGAGCGCGGCCTCGCGCGAGTCTCCCTCGAAGAGGCGCCCCGCGTCGTCGAAGTGCGGCAGGTTCCTCGCCGCCGCGAACCGCTCGAGCGTCGTGTCGAGCTCGAGATACGGGACGCCCGCGTGGTGGACCGCGAGGCCCTCCTCGAACCACCGGGGGAACCTCGCGCGCGACCGGTTGAGGACGAAGTGGATGGTCTCGTGCTTGAGGACGAGGTCGAGTGCGTTCGCCTTGTCGCGGTCAACGATGTCCAGGCGGAAGACCATCATGCTTCCGGTCGTCACGGCGACCGCCCATGAGGGGGCTCCGGGGGAGAGGGCGCGCATGGACGCGAGGTCGGGGACGAGGTGGACGAGCGCCTTGCCCTCCGGCTCGAGGCCGAGCCAGAGAGCCGCGTGCTCCCGACGCCACCGGAAGGTCTCCTGGATCCGCTCCGCCTGCGGCTTCGCGGAGGACGGGAAGTGGACGACAGAGGCCGGCCCGTCGAGCGTGTCGCCGCGCGCGATGGACACGAGCAGCACGAGCGCCGCGGCGGCGGCCCCCGAGGCGCGGCATCGAAGGGCGGCGTCGTGGAGCCCCACGGCCGCTCAGGCCCGCGAGAAGCCCCCGGCATCGGAGGCGCTGCCGCGACGCCTCATGACTCGCGGCCGACGGGCTCCGAGGCGGGCCCCCGGGCCCCCGCCGGATCCCCTGCGATGGGGCGCGCGGAGCGGATCGCGCGGCGGACGAGGATGACGCCGATCAGCGCGACGACCCCGGCGGCGAGGATCGGGAAGAGGAAGAGGACGACCTTGTAGACGACCCAGAGCGCCGCGCCGCTGAAGAGCACGACTCCCCCCCAAGCCTGGAGACGCTGGGGACTCGGCCCCTTGCGGAGCACGTAGAGCAGCCGGCGGACGTCGAGCAGCATGGTCCGTCTTCGGGTCGCGTCCCTCGCCGCCCGGCTTGCGCCGGCCGGCAGCCTTCGGATCCGGGCGATGCCGGACCCGTCCTTTCTCGACCGGCCCGCGGCCGGCAACGCACCGGTCCCGGCGACACGCCGGCCCGGCCTCTGGCCTTGCACCCCGAGATCCCGGTGCAAGGCCCGTTTCGTGGCCGTATTCTAAGGGCAGGGGGCCATGCTCCGGATCGCGATCAAGGACTCGTCGGGTGAGCGCGTCTTCGCGACGGAACGCGACGAGGTCCTCGTCGGCAGCCGCGAGGGCGCGGACGTGCGCGTCATGGACCCCGCCGCCGCCCCGAACCACTGCATCCTGCGCGCGGAGGGCGGCCGCGTGAGGCTCCTCGGCCTTTCGGGCACCTCCGCCGTCGCCGGGCGGACGGTCGGGGAGGCGATGCTTGGGCCGGGGCAGGCGTTCGCCGTAGGCTCGGCCGTCGTGCGGGTCCTCGAGACGTCCGGGGCAAGCCGGCTCGCAGTCGACGAGCCCCCCTCCCCCCCGCCCCCTCCCCTTCCCCCGGAGCCTCCGCCGCGGAAGCCGCCCTCCGCGCACGATGGCGACTTCGCGCGCGAGGTCCGGGAGACGATCGCGAAGGCGCCGTGGTATCTCGCCTCGCTGATGGTGCACGTCGGGATCCTTCTCCTGATGAGCCTCGTCGAGACGCGGCAGCCGGAGCCCGAGCCCGTGGCGCACATCGCCGTCGCGTCCCCGAAGGAGGAGCCCGGGCCCGAGCTTCCGCCCGACTCGCCGCTCACCTTCGAGGAGTACGACCCGGGCACGCTCGACGAGGTCGCCTTCGAGGAGCCGCCGGCGGAGGAGGCTCGCGTGCTGCCGAGCAGCGCGGAGGCGGCGGACTACGAGGACTTGACGCACACCGCCCCGCTCGGGACGGGCGACGGCAGAAGGCCCGTGACGCGTCTCCCGAAGCCGCTCGCCTTCTCGAAGACGAAGGGGGGCGACAAGGCCCTCAACCGGGCCGACATCGAGGGGGAGCAGGGGCGGGCGGCGGACGAGGTGAAGCGCGGGCTCGGCGAAGGGCTGCACGGGGCGAGGCAGCGCCTCTCGAAGGAGCACATCGTCGTCGTGCGCGGGGCGCACGACAAGATCGAGGCCGTGCTCGACAGCTACGAGTGGCCCTACACGCTGGTCACGCGCGAGGACCTGCTGCTGCGCGGCGCCCCGAAGGCGCGGATCCTCTTCGTCAACTGCAGCAACCCGCCGCCGAGGGCGCTCGCGGCGAAGCTCGGCGAGTTGGTGAAGCGGCTGCTCCACGGCGGCTGCTGGGTCGTCACCAGCGACTGGTCGGTCGACCCCTACCTGACCGAGGCCTTCCCCGGCATCGTGAAGACGCTCGGCGCGCCGCGGTCGCAGCGGGACACGACGGTCGAGGTGGAGGCGATCGGCGAGGATCACCTGCTCGCGGGGGTCTTCCCGCGAGGCAGCGAGAGCCACTGGTGGCTCGAGGACTCGAGCACGATGGTCTCCGTGTCGGACAAGGCGACGACGCTCGTCGCGAGCGACGACATGCGATCGCGCTACGGCTCGCGCGTGGTGGCGTTCAAGTTCGCCTACGGGAAGGGAGTCGTCATCCACCTGGTCGGCCACTTCTACCAGAAGGACGGCAACCTCCACGGCCTCGTGGCGATGCACCGCCTCATCAACAACGTGATCGTCGAGCGGGTCCGCGCGGACCACGTGCGCTGAGCGCGGGCAACGATCGTGTCGGTTGCGGACGCCATCCGGTTCACGCGCCCGGCCACGCTGGCCGCGCCGGTCGCGGGCGTGATCGGCGGGGCGGTGGCGGCGCGGGGCGGATGGCCCCCGGACCTCCTCGTGATCGTGCTCGCGGTGCTCTCCGCGATCCTGCTGACGGGCGCGAGCAACGGGCTCAACCAGATCGCGGACATCGAGACCGATCGCATCAACCGCTCGGAGCGGCCGCTGCCGGCGGGGCGGATGAGCATGCGCGAGGCGTGGGCGCTGACGCTCGCGCTGCTCGCGGGCGCGGTCGCGCTCGCGGTTCCGTGCGGCCTCGGGTATCTCGCGTGCGTGCTGCTCACGGTGCCGGTGACGTCCTTGTATTCGTTCCCGCCGTTCCGGACGAAGCGGCTGCCGTTCGCCGCGAACGCGACGATCGCGACGCCGCGGGGGCTCTTCCTCGTGCTCGCGGGGTGGGCGGTCGGCGGCGGGCTCTTCCGAAGCGAGGCGTGGGTGCTCGGGGCGCTCGCGTGGGTGTACGTGTTCGGGGCGTCGACGACGAAGGACTTCGCGGACGCGGCGGGCGACCGCGCGACGGGGTGCGTGACGCTGCCGATCCTCTGGGGCCCGCGGCGCGCGGCGCGGTTCGTCGCGCCGTTCCTCGTCGCCCCGTATCTCCTCTACCCGGCGCTCGGGGCGGCGGGGCTCCTGCCGGGAGGCGCCATGCCGTGGGCGCTCGTCGGCCTGCCGCTGGCGGGCATCGGGGGGGTCGCGGGGGCCCTGCTGGTGCGCGACCCCGCGCCGCCGTCGAGCGGGCGGCCGCACCCCGCGTGGGGGCTCATGTACCTGCAGTACACGTTCTCCCACCTGGGAGCGGCCGCCGTGTTCGTGGCCCTCGCGTAGGGCACGGCGCCCGGGGCCGGCCGCTACTGCGGCGTGATGGAGAGCAGGCGGATCTCCGCCGCCTTTACGCTGATCTCGGTGGGCGCCTCGGCGAGGTAGAACTGCCCCGCGGCGAGCGACCCGTCGGCCTGCTCGACCTGGACGACGAGCGTGCTGGCGCCGGACGACCACGCGAGAGAGAGCCGGCAGCCGTCAGCCGGGTCGCACGCGGCGAACTCCTGCCCGTTCACATCGACACGGCCTTCGGGCTGGATGGTGATGCGGAAGTTGACGTGGTCGTTGCCCCGGTCCGTTCCGTCCGTCGAGAAGTCCACATGGTCGAACCCCTTGTCGCCGCCGCATTGAAGCTCGGCCACGCTCGGGCCCGCCATGATCAGCGCGTGAGCCTTCCATGTTTGCGCCGACCCAACCGCGCAGCACGCAACCGACCCGCCGCACTCGTTGTTCTCACCGCTGTCCTCGCCATGGGCGAGCGCCGCTACTGCGACCAGCACGCACGCGCCGATTGCCGAGAACGCCCGGGCTCCTACACCAGCCATGCCGATCTCCTTTCTGTGCTAGTTGACCGGCAAACGCAGGGCCGAGCGGTACCCAAGGGCGCTGGTTGCCTACGACAGGCCGCCAACTGCGGAGCTGGCGCTCCAGCCCGCCAGCTCTATGGCCGGCGCTGGCGCGTATGCGCCGGCCGCCCACAAGTTATCCACCGGTTGCTCGGGAGGGCCGCGGTGCCGCCCCGCCTTCGTGGCGCGGCCCCTTGGGTCTTTACTCCACGCGGAGATCGAACACGTCGGCCCCGGTGGCCCACGCGACTTCGGCGGCGGCCGGCATCTTGTAGTTCGCCTGCTCAAACACCAGCTGGCCCGTCGTCAGGTTTACGACGCGCGTTGTGGCCAACCAGTGGGGGCCGCACCTCCAGCAAGACACCGTCACGCCGTACGCAGCGCCGGGGTCAAAGCACCCGGCTGCAACTCCATTGACGGTGACTCCGCCGATATCGAAGCCGATGCGGAAGTCGACATGGCCCTGCTCCTTCCCGCCCCCGCACACCTCCGCGCCGCCGTCACCCGGAACAAGGCTCGCCGTGACAACGTAGACGTTGGCGCTGGGAATCTCCTCCATCCACAGCTCCGTGGCCAAACCGACGCTCGCCAGTAGGGCGATCGCCACGGCTGCTCGTCTTCCGATGCCTCCCTTGGAGCTCCCGCAGATTCGCATGATTCCCGATTCCTTTCCGGCTTCGCCGTTACCGACCGGAGAGAATCACTGCGCCAAGCGGAGGCAATGCGGGAGCGCCAGCGGGAGTCCCGACTTGGGCCATAGCGTCTAAGCCATGGCGCGGCAGTGAGTTAGGAGGCTACCGGATCAGACGCGTCTTGTCCCAACTGACACCAATTGGTGCCATTGGTCTACTCGCCGGCCATGCTGCGTGCGATCTCTTGGAGTGCGGGCCCAGGCAGGTAGACCGCCGAGCGCGTTTTGCCACGCCGCTCAAGGACGCCCGGCTCGACCAAGAGATCGAGGTCGCGCGCCGTCGTCGACTTGGAGACGCGGAATAGCTCCCGGTACTCGCCGAACAAGAGCTTCCCCCGGGCAAGCACCCGGCTCACCGCCGTTTGCTGGCGGTGGTTGAGGCCAAATCCCTTCTTCGCCAGCTCCGCGAGGATCCGGTCCACCTGGCCGGGGTCGTAGCCCGGAAGGAGGTTCGGGCCCCGGGAGTCGAGCTTGATGTCCTCGGGCCCGATCTTCTTCCCCTCCGAGCTCACGACCGCGCGGAGGATCACGTTCCTCAGCTCGCGCACGTTCCCGGGCCAGGGGAACGACTCCAGCTTCGCGATCGCGTCGTTCGTGAGCTTCGCCTCGGCCATCCCCTCCCGGCGAGCGGCCTCCTCGACGAACGCATAGGCGAGGGGCTCGATGTCCTCGAGCCGTTCCCGCAGCGACGGCACGTGGAGGCTCAGCCCGGCGAGGCGGTAGTAGAGATCCTCGCGGAACCTCCCGGTCGCGATCATCTGCTCAAGATCCGCGTTCGTCGCCGCGATCACGCGGACGTCGACCGTCCGGACCGCGGACTCCCCGATCCGCTTCACCTCCCCGAGCTCGAGGGCGCGCAGGAGCTTCACCTGCATCGCGACGGGCATGTTCCCGATCTCGTCGAGGAAGAGAGTGCCGCCGTCCGCCTCCTCGAAGAGACCCGCCCGATCGCGGTCCGCGCCGGTGAAGGACCCGCGCACATGCCCGAAGAGCTCCGACTCGTGGAGCCCCTCCGGGACCGAGGCGCAATCGAGGGCCACGAAGGGCATCGACTGGCGCGCGCTCGCGTAGTGGATCGCGCGCGCGATGAGCTCCTTGCCGGTCCCGTTCTCGCCCGTGATGATCAGCGAGAGTTCCGTCGGCGCCACGCGCTTCGCCTCGCGCACGACGCCCTGCATCACCACGCTCCTCGCGATGATCTTGTCGAAGCTCCACCCGCGGGCCTGCCGGTGCTGGCGAAGCTCCCGTTTCGCGTACTTGAGCTCCTTGCCCCGCTTCTGCAGCTCCGACTTCTGCTGCTTGTAGAGATCCTCGATCTCCTTCCTCTGCCCCTCGAGCTCGCGCACGAGCTCCGCCTTGTCGATCGCCGCCACGGCCTGGTCCGCGAAGAGCTCGAGGAGGCGCTCGTCCTGCTCGCTGAAGTTGCCCGTCCGGAACCGGTTGTCGAGGTAGAGCGCGCCCACGGTCTTGCCCCCCGACCGGAAGGGCACCGCGACGACCGACTTCAGGTGGAGCTGGCGCACCGACATGTACTCCTCGAACCGGCCGTCGGTCTCGGCGTTCTCGCTGCGGACGATCCGGCCCGAGCGCACGACCTCCTTCATGATCTGCGACGAGATCTTCCGCTCGGGCTCCGAGATCGATTCGCGGTCCAGGTTCCGTGCGAGGTGGACCGTCTCCCGCCCCTCGTCGAGGAGGATCACGAAGCCGCGCTCCGCGCCGGTCAGCTCGATCGCGCGGTCGAGGATCAGCCCCAGCAGGCGGTCGCGGCTGAACTCGCGGTTCATCTCGCGCGTGATGTGGAGCACCTTGACGAGGCGGTCGGCCTCGGGCGCCGATAGCGGGTCGCTGGCGGGGCGCGGCAATTCGGCGAGATGGAGATCGATCTTCCGCAGCATGGTTTCGTTCCCGTAGATGGCCCAGATGTCACGCGCGGCCTCGAGCAGCGCAGCCGCCGCGGGCCCGGTGGGCCGGCGGAGATAGCGCTGCATCTCTCCCTCCTCGAGGAGCGACGCAGCGGCCTCGTAAACCTGCGCCCGAAGCGGCGCGTCGGTGCACCGGTTGGCGATGGCGACCGCCTCTTCGAGCAGGCGGCCGGCGCCCCCGGCCTCGCCGCGGCTCAGCGCGGCGCCTGCGCGCACAAGGAAAGCGCGGGCGCGCAGCGAGCTGCGCAGGCGGAGTGGCCCTGCGTCGCGGACTCCGAGGCGTCGCTCTGCGAGACGCCATCCGCCCTTCGCCGCAGCACACTCAGCGAGCCCCACGCGCGCCTCGCATAGGAGCCGACGGTCCCGCGACCGGAACACATGTCGCAGAGCTCCCCTCCACACTGCCTCTGCCTCATCCGGATCTCCCAGCGCGCTGATCAAGGCTGCCCTGCGGATCGCTGCCTGTGCATGCGACGCCCCCCAGCCGGACGGCGCCTCGAGCAATTCGTCGCATTTCTTCACCCCGCCCGGGGTGTCGCCTGCCAAGTGGAGCGCCGCGCTACGAACGAGCGCGCACAGCCGCTGCGGGGCGACGCTGTGCCCGAATCCCGGAAGGCCCTCGCAGCGGCTCAACTGGCGCTCCGCGTCTCGGGGCCGGCCAGACCACAGGAGCGAGTCGGCCTCGTCCGCCAACGCCCACGCCACGTCGCTCTCGTCGCCTAGCTGCTCGAACACGGATCTAGCTCGCGCGGCGCATCGCGCTGCCACAGATGCGCGGCCATTCGCGACCAGAACGTTGGCCAGATTAAGCAACGCGGCCGCAAGCCCGCTCTGCCACCCCACGGCGGACGCCAACCGGCACGCCACGCGATAACCACGGACCGCTGCGGCCGCGTCCCCGCCCTGGAACTTCAACAGCGCACTGTTATGAAATGCAGCCTGCAGCTCACGGAGCCCGATGTCTTTCGCGTAGGCCATGGCGCGCTCGACATCGAGCGCGGCCCTTCGTCTTCCCATCCGCCGAAGCACATTCGCCCGCACCCGCGCGATGCGGCCGCCGAGGCCCAGCAGCGAGCCGGCAAACGACTCCGCGCGATGCGACTCCGCCAGCGCCTCCTGGAACCGGCCGAGCGACTCGTACACCGCGGCCTTCGCGTTGGCGACGCGCGTCGCGATCTCGCCGGATGCGCCGCGATCGAGGCCCTCGAGCAACGCGAGCGCCTGGTCCGCGCGCCCCGCGCTCCGCAGCGCCGCCGCCGTCATGAAGCTCACCTCGACGTCCGCGTGACGCTCGAGGAGCCGCTTCCCCACATCCGCCGCCTCCACCCAGCGGCCCGCCGCATGGAGCACTTCATGCAGCAGCCGCCCCGTCTCGAGGTCCGCGTCCTCGCCCACGAGCGCATCGAGCAGCCGCCGCGCCTCCTCGTGACGGCGCGCGTCGCGGAGCTTCCGCGCCGCCGGCAGCCCCACCTCGCGCGCGCGCTCGCGGTCATTGGCCTCCGCGTAGAGCAGCGCGGCCGCCGCCGGCGCCTCGGCGGCCAGCGCGGCAGCGGTCTCGGCCATCGCCTTCCTGCGCGCGGCGCCCTTCAGCGTGTCCGCCCCGCGCCGCGTCAGCTCCGACGGGAACCGCACGCGGCCGCGATCGACCACGAGCAGCCGCTCCGCGAGGAGCATCGACAGGTCCGTGCCGCACAGCGCGAGCGCCGCGCCGGCGGGCAGCGGCTCCGCGACGAGCGCGAACCGCGCGAGGCTCTTCGCCGCCGCCGCGGGCAGGCGCCCGACACGACGCGCCACGGCCTCCGCGACGCCCTCCGGCAGCCGCAGCCCCTTGAGCCGTTCCTCCGCGAGCCGCGGCTCGTCCCCCGAGAGATCGAGCACTCCCTCGTCCACGAGCAGCTGCATGAGCTCCGAGAGGAGCCGCGGATTCCCGCCCGTCGTGCGATGGAGCGCCTGCACGAGGTCGCCCGAGATGCGCGGTTGCCCGAGCACCGCGCCGAGCACCGCGCGCACGTCGTTGCGACCGAGCGGCGCGAGGTCGCGCAGGTCGTGCCGCACGGCGCGCCCGGCGGTGCGGAGGATCTCGGCCCCGGGCCCCTCCCCGTCGCCCCTCCCGCCGAGCACGAGCATCGCCTGCGCGCGCCCCGAGCGCCGCTCGAGCGCCGCGATCCAGTCGCGCAGCGCCGCGCACTCCACCGCCCCCATGCGGTGCAGGTCGTCGAGGAGCAGGACCGGCAGCTCGCCCGGCGGCAGCGCGTGGAGCGCGGCGTCGATCCGGAAGACGTGCTCGCGCGGCGACGCGCCGACCTCGCCGCCGTCCCGCACCGCCGGATGCCCCAGGAGATCCGCCGCGAGGTCTCGGAGCGAAGCTCCCGTCGCGACGAGGCAGCCCGACACGGCCGCGTGGTTCCGGAGCGTCGCGAGGAGCCGCGTGACCCCCATCCCCGCGGGCCCCGCGACGATCACCAGCGGGTCGAGGAGCGTCCCCTCGCGCAGCGCCTCGAGCCGCTGGAGCAGCGCGTCGAGCGCGGCTTCGCGGCCTACGAGCGGCGCCTCCGGGAGCCGCAGCCGCGCGACCGCCGCCGACGGCACCTCGGCCGACGAGCGGCCGAAGAGCTCGCCGAGGTTCTTCAGCGCGTGCGCCGCCGACGGATACCGGTCCGCGGGCGACGCCGCGACGAGGCGCGCCACGAGCTCCTCGAACCGGCGCGGCACCGTCCCCCGCGCGCCGCGCCGCAGCACGCGCCGGACGCGGTCGGGCGCGAGCGTCGCCGCGGGCGACCGCAGGAGCGCCGCGCGGTCCGCGACGTGCTTCCCGGTCGCCACCTCGAAGAGCACCATGCCGAGCGCGAAGAGGTCCGCGCGCGGGTCGGCTGCGGCCCCCGCGAGCACCTCCGGCGCGATGTAGGGGAGCGTGCCCGAGGCCTCGCCCGCGCGGTTCGCGCCCGCCGAGAGCGCGAGGCCGAAGTCGATGAGGACCGTCTCGAGATGCCCGTCGCCGCGGCGGACGATCAGGTTCTCGGGCTTCACGTCGCGGTGGACGATGCCGCGCGCGTGGATGTGCGCGAGCGCGGAGAGCACGCCCGCCGCGAGGTCGACGTACTCGGTCGCCGTGAGCCGGTCCTCGCGCACGAAGGCCCGGCAGCTCTCGCCGGGCACGAAGTCCATCGTGAAGTAGGGCTCGCCGCTCTCGAGCAGCCCGAAGTCCCGCACGCTCACGATCCCCGCGTGCCGGATCTGCGAGAGCTCGAGAAACTCCTGCCGGAAGAGCGGTTCCAGCCCCGGGTCGCGAGACCGGGGCCTGAGGATCTTCAGCGCGCAGGCCTCGTCCCCCCGCTTGTGGTCCTTGACGAGGAGGAGCTCACCAGAGCCGCCCGCCCCTAGGCCGCGTACGTGCTCGTAGCGGCCGAGGAGAAGGGTCCCGTGGTCCATCGGGCCAGCGCATTATGACCAATGGGACCGACTGGGACCAAATGGAACCAATCGCGGGACGAAAATGGGGGGCCCCGGGGGCAGGAATCCGCCTCCCGAGCGGCCCGCGAGACCAATACTACGGGAAGGTCCCGCGGAGCGCGCGGCGGCGGTTCACGATCTTCCGGCCGTCCGCGGTCTTCATCCTGGCCCGAAAGCCCACCCGGCGGCGCTTCCTGGTCGAGTTGCGGATGTTGAGCTTCATCTCAGCCAGCCCTTGTAACCGGCCTTCGGGCGCTCGTCAAAGCGTACCGGCGGGGATTCTCCCGAAACCGGGCTACCCCGGGGGAGTGGCGCCCGCCTCGAACGACGCGAGACGCGCGTCCCGGAGCGTGTGGCCGGTCCGCTCCGTCCGAAGCCTCACCCATCCGAGGTCCTTCGCGAACCAGTAGAGGTCCCGCTGGACTCCTCGGTCCGCGGCCACGACGAGCGCGCGCACCTCCCGGCCGAGGACCTCCATCTCCTCGTAGCCGAAGACCGTGTAGGTGGCCCCCGCGGCCTCCCACCGGTCCCCCGCTGCCCCCTCCATCTTGAGCGGGCGATCCACGAGATGGCCCTCGTAGAGGATCTCGAGGAACCCCTCGTGGACCCGGATCTCCGCCTCGCCCTCCGTCTGGCCCGTGAGCGCGTAGGTCCCGTCGCGGGCGCGGATCTTGAGCGTGAGCGTCTTGCCCTCGCCGTCCGCGAAGGTCCAGCACGCGCCGTCGGCGAGCGGGAAGAGGCCGGGCTCGATCGCGGCCCCCGGGAACCCCTCGAGCCGCATCGGGTGCACGGGCCGGTCGGAGGCGCAGCCCGCGACGAGGAGGCCGAGCGCCAGCGCGGCCCTCACGCGAACCTCTCCCCCACCGCGAGCCGGTAGCCGTTCACGAAGTCGCGCGCGGACATGGGCCGTTTCGCCGCGGGCGTCAGCTCGAGCACCCGCAGGAGATCCCCGCCCGCGCCCACGTCGAATCCGTCGCGCACGACCGCGGCGACGGCGCCCGGCGCCGCCTGCCCCGGCACGGCGACGGCGCGCCGGATCTCGAGGTCGATCGGGGGCTCGCGGCGGAGCGACGCGCGGGCTCCCGGCTCGGGCCGGAGCGCGCGCACGAGACGCGCGATCTCCGCGGCGGGCCTCGCCCAGTCGACCCTCGCGTCCTCGGGCTTTAGCTTCCGGCAATGGGTCGCGAGGGCCTCGTCCTGGGGCGTCTCCTCGGGCCGCCTCCCCGACGCGAACGCGCGCACGACCTCGACGAGGGCCTCCCCGCCGAGAAGGGCGAGGCGCGCCGTGAGCGCCTCCGCGTCCTCCTCGGGCGCGATCGCGACGCGGCGCGCGGCGAGGATCGGCCCGGCGTCGAGGCGGAGCACGGTCCGCTGGATCGTCACGCCCGTCTCCCGATCCCCCGCGAGGATCGCCGCGGCGACGGGCGTCGCGCCGCGGTGGCGCGGCAGCAGCGACGCGTGGACGTTGATCGTGCCGAGCCGCGGGATCGAGAGCAGCTGCTCCGAGAGGATCTGCCCGTACTGCGCCACGACGAAGAGGTCCGCGTCGGCCTCGCGGAGCCGCGCGAGCGAGTCGGGCGCGTTGACCTTCGCGGGCGTCGCCACGGGGATCCGCGCCTCGTCCGCGCGAGCGTGCACGGTGGTCGGCTCCTCCGCGCCGCGCCGGCGGCGACGGGCGGGCGGCGGCGTCACGACGAGCGCGGGCGCGAACCCCGCGGCGAGCATCGCGTCGAGGCTCTCCCGCGCGAACGCGTGCGATCCGAAGAAGACGATCCGCATCCTTCAGAGGGGCGCGCCGGGCGCCAGGGGCGGCTCGCCGGCCGCGGCCGGCTCCTCCCCGAAGGAAGCCGGCTCCGCCTCGACGGGCGCGGGCTCCGCCCCGGGCGGCCGGAGCCGGATCTGCAGGTCGACGATGTCGCGACCGCGGTCCACCTCGATCCTCTTGCGCTTGAGCATCTCGAGGAGGCACAGGAACACCGAGACGATGTAGAGCCGGTCGCGGCGCTCGCCGAAGAGGTCGCGGAAGGGGACGGGGCCCGCCTCGAGCCTCGCTGCGACCTGTTCCTCCACGTCGCGCAGCGGCAGCTCCTCGCGGAAGACCTGGTGGTCCACCTCCGCGAGCGTCTCCCGCATCATCCGCTCGAACGCGAGCAGGAGGTCGCCGATGCCCACGTCCGCGAGCAGCTTCCCCGCGTCCGGGCCCGTCTCCGGCGGCCCGTCGAGCCCGCCCTCGAAGCGCATGTCGCGGATCCGCTCCGCGAGCGCGAGGCCCGCCGACGCGTCCCGGAACTGCTTGTACTCGAGCAGCTGGCGGACGAGGTCCGTCCGCGGGTCGAGCTCCTCGTCGTGCTCGTCCTCCTCGACCGGCCCGGGCAGGAGCATCCGGCTCTTGATGAGCATGAGCGTCGCCGCCATCAGGAGGAAGTCGCCGGCGCGGTCCACGTCGATCCGCTTCACGACCTCGAGATGCGCGAGGAACTGCTCCGTGATCTCGGCGATCGGGATGTCGTGGATGTCCAGCTCGCGTTCGCGGATCAGGAAGAGGAGGAGATCGAGCGGGCCGTTGTAGATGTCGAGCCCGACCTTGTAGTCCGCGTCTTCGGCCACCGCATGAGTATAAGGTCCGCCCCCGCAGGGGCCGCCACGCCGAAACGCCGCGGGCGCGAAGGGGACCGTTCCGGGGGGGGCTCCGGGGGCGGCCGTCCCCCCCGGCCCGCCACGATCGCTGCCGGCGCGGGTACCCTAGGCCTCCCATGCGCCGCGGCCTGCTCATCGGGCGCCTCTTCGGCACCGACATCTACTGCGACCTGTCCTTCTTCCTGCTCATCGCCCTCTACTTCCTGACGTCGCGGAGCGCGGCCGCCGCGGCGCTCTTCAGCGGCGCCGTCCTCCTCTCCGTCCTCGTGCACGAGTTCGGGCACGTCCTCGCCGTGCGCCGCCTCCTGCGCTCGCCGAGCATCGTCGTGCTCTGGATGCTCGGCGGCCTCACGATCTACCGCGGCGCCCCGAGGCCGGGCCAGCAGGCCGCGATCTCGCTCCTCGGCCCGGCCTTCAGCCTCGCGCTCGGCGGCGTGTCGTACGCCGCGGCCGTCCTCCTCCTCCCCGAGCCCCTCCGCCTCCTGCGCCAGCCCGAGGGCCCCGCCATCCACGTCTTCCTCTGGGTCATGGTCTGGATCAACCTCGTCTGGACGGTCGCGAACCTGCTCCCGGCGCTGCCGCTCGACGGCGGCCAGGCGGTCCGGGCGGGACTCCGGGCGGGGCTCGGGCGCCCGAGGGCCGACCGGCTCATGCGGGCGATCTCGCTCGTCACCGGCGGCGCCGTGATCTTCGCGGCGGTGTACCTCGGCCTCATCTTCGCCGCCCTCCTCGGCGCGCTGCTCGTCCTCGAGAACCTGAAACGGCCCGACGTCGCCGTATGATTTGGGGCAGGTGCGGGAGGACATCGAGTTCGCGCGGCAGGTGATCCGGCTCGAGGCCATGGCCGTCGCCGCGCTCGAGGCGCTGCTCGACGAGCGGTTCGGCCGCGCCGTCGAGCTCGTCCTCGGCTGCGAGGGCCACGTCATCGCGACCGGCATGGGGAAGTCGGGGCTCATCGCGCAGAAGATCTCCGCGACGCTCGCCTCGACCGGCACGCCCTCCTTCTTCCTCCACCCCGCGGAGGCGATCCACGGGGACCTCGGACGCGTCGCCAGGAAGGATCTCGTGCTCGCGCTCTCGAACTCCGGCGCGACCGAGGAGGTGCTCCGTCTCGTCCCGAGCGTGAAGCAGATCGGCGCGCCGCTCGTCGTGCTCACGCGCAGCATGGACTCGCCCCTCGCGCGCCACGCCGACTGCGTGCTGCCGCTCGGCGCGCTCCCCGAGGCGTGCCCCGTCGGCCTCGCGCCGACGACGTCCACGACCGCCCAGCTCGCGCTGGGGGACGCGCTCGCGATGGCCGTCGCCAAGCGCCGCAGGTTCAGCCGCGAGGACTACGCGCTCTACCACCCGGGCGGCGAGCTCGGCCGCTCGCTCCTCCGCGTCAAGGAGCTCATGCGCGACGCGACGGAGGTGCCGCCCGCGCGCGTCGGCATCACCGCCCGCGACGCGCTCGTCCAGGCGGGAGGCCTCGGGCGGCGACCGGGCGCGCTCCCGGTCGTCTCGCCCGACGGCACGCTCCAGGGCCTCCTCACGGACGGCGACGTGCGCCGCCTCGTGCTCAAGGATCCCGGCTTCATCGGCCGGCCGATCGAGCAGGTGATGACGCGGAAGCCCCTCTCCGTGCGCGCCGACCAGCTCGCCGCCGAGGCGTGGCGCATGATGAAGGAGAGGACCTTCGACGAGCTGCCCGTCGTGGACGAGGGGGGGAAGTACCTGGGCCTCCTCGACGTGCAGGACCTCCTCGAGGCGGGCTTCACCTCCGATGGGGGTTGAGGGGCCCCGGGGAGAGGGGGCGTTTACGCCGCCGGTACGCGTGGGGCGTCGATGCGTGCCATGATGCCGGGTCCCCCGTGAAGGCGCTTCTCATCTTCCTCCTCTGCGCGCTGCCGCTCACCGCGCTCCTCTACTGGCTCGACCTGGGCGAGCGCCGCGAGGCGGACCTGCCCGAGCACGCGCCCGAGGCGGCCGGGCCCGCGCTGCTCTCGGGCGAGGACCTCGCGGACGCCTACGGGCAGTCGCCGTTCCCGGGGGCGCTGCGCCGCCTCGACGGCTTCGAGCTCCGCCTTGTCGAGGAGGGCTATTTCAAGCTCTACCTGAGGATCGAGCGCCTCGCGCGGCACGGCGACCGCCCGCGCCTCGAGGAGGTGCACGGCGCCGCCTTCGGCCCGCCGAAGGACGGGAAGCCGAACCTCCGGCTCACGTTCCGCGCGCCCTTCGTGAGCGGCGACCCGCGCGAGCTGCTGCACGCGCCGAAGGACGCGCCGCAGATCATCGTCCTCGACGGTGGCGTGGAGGCCTTCGACGGCGCGGGCCGTCCGCTCGCGGAGGTCGCGCGGCTCGCGCTCGATGCCCGCGCGAAGACCGCGACCGCGGACGTGCCGGTCGTCCTCCGGCTGCCGGAACGGGCGGCGGAGATCCGCGCCGAGGGACTCGACGCCGATCTCGGCTTGAGGATCGCCCGTCTGCGCGGCCCCGTCCTCGCGAGCGTGGGCGGGCGCGGCGGCGCGCTCACGGTGCGCGCGAAGGGCGGCGCCACCGTCGAGGAGGCCGCGGACGGCGGGGAGATCCGCGTCGTCTTCGAGGGAGACGCGGAGATCGAGCAGGACGCGGGACGCGCGATCTGC
>WYBS01000068.1 GCA_011525755.1 Planctomycetaceae bacterium | reverse complement strand
GGCTTTCCAGCGGAGGAACCTAGAGCCTCGTGGTGCGGGCTACGACGTCCATCCTCGTTGCGGACCAGGAGAGCGATTCGCGCTCCCGGCTCACGCGCGCGCTCCGTCGGGAGGGGTACGAGACCCTCCTCGCGAGCACGGGGGCGGAGGCGGTCGAGCTCGCGAGAAGCCCGCTCGTGAGGATCACGATCCTCGACGTGCTCCTGCCCGACCTCTCGGGTATCGAGACGTTCGAGCTCATCAGCGGGTTCCGCGAGGTCGAGGGCATCTTCCTCGCGCGGGAACGGACGAAGGAGACGATGGTGCGACTGCTCGACGCCGGGGCCTACACGGTCCTCGACAAGCCGCCGCGGCTGGACTGGCTGCTCGAGGCGGTGCGGCAGCTCGACCGGCGTCTCGGCGGCGAGAACGAAGGGCGGCGCGACCGCGCGTCGCCGCGAAACGACGGAACCAAGGGCGCCGGCGGCACGCCGGCCTGACTTCAGGGAGTATCGAGGGATGGCGAAGACGCCGAAGATCAAGCCCCTCGGGCAGAACGTGCTTCTGCGCCGGCTGGAGGCGGAAGAGAAGACGAAGGGGGGGATCATCCTCCCCGACACGGCCAAGGAGAAGCCCAAGGAGGGCGAGGTCCTCGCGCTCGGCGAGGGCGAGCTCGACAAGAACGGGAAGAAGAAGGACTTCCAGGTGAAGAAGGGCGACCGCGTGATCTTCTCCTCGTACGCGGGAACCGAGGTCAAGCTCGACGGCGAGGAGTTCCTGATCCTGTCCGAGGACGACATCCTCGGCGTGGTGGAGGCTTAGCGAGATGACCGCGAAACGAATCCTCTTCGACCAGGACGCCCGCGAGAAGATCCGCACGGGCGTCCGCCGCCTCGCGAAGGCGGTCAAGGTGACCCTCGGCCCCCGCGGCCGCAACGTCGTGATCGCGAAGTCCTTCGGGAGCCCCACGGTGACGAAGGACGGCGTGACCGTCGCCAAGGAGATCGAGCTCGAGGATCCCTACGAGAACATGGGCGCCCAGATGGTGAAGGAGGTCGCTTCGAAGACCTCCGACGTCGCGGGCGACGGCACCACGACGGCCACCGTGCTCGCCGAGGCGATCTTCGAGGAGGGGCTTCGCTCCGTCGCCGCGGGCGCGAACCCGATCTCCGTGAAGCGCGGCATCGAGAAGGCCGTGCAGTCCGTGGTCGGCGAGCTCAAGGAGCAGAGCCGGAAGATCTCCGGGTCGAAGGAGATCGCGCAGGTCGGCACGATCGCCGCGAACAACGACCCCGAGATCGGCAACAAGATCGCCGAGGCGATGGAGCGCGTCGGCAAGGACGGCGTGATCACCGTCGAGGAGGGCAAGTCCCTCACCACGGAGATCGACTGGGTCGAGGGGATGCAGTTCGACAAGGGCTACCTCTCGCCGCACTTCGCGAGCGACCGGCAGGCGATGGAGTGCGTCCTCGTGAACCCGTTCATCCTCGTCCACGAGAAGAAGATCTCGTCCGTGCGCGACTTCCTGCCGCTGCTCGAGCAGATCGCGCAGGCGCGCCGCCCGCTTCTCGTCATCGCCGAGGAGGTCGAGGGCGAGGCGCTCGCCACCCTCGTGCTCAACAAGCTGCGCGGCATCTTCGACTGCTGCGCGGTGAAGGCGCCGGGCTTCGGCGACCGCCGCAAGGAGATGCTCGAGGACATCGCGGTCCTGACCGGCGGCGAGGCGATCATGGAGGCGATCGGCACCGAGCTCAAGAGCGTCACGATGAAGCAGCTCGGCCAGGCGAAGAAGGTGATCATCGACAAGGACAACACGACGATCATCGAGGGCGCCGGCAAGAAGGGCGACATCCAGGGCCGCATCGCCCAGATCAAGCGCCAGATCGAGGAGACGACCTCCGACTACGACAAGGAGAAGCTCCAGGAGCGGCTCGCGAAGCTCAGCGGCGGCGTCGCGCAGATCAACGTCGGCGCGGCGACCGAGGTCGAGATGAAGGAGAAGAAGGCCCGCGTCGAGGACGCGCTCCACGCGACGCGCGCCGCGGTCGAGGAGGGCATCCTCCCCGGCGGCGGCACCGCGCTCGTGCGCTGCATCGACAAGGTCGGCAAGATCAAGAGCGAGGACGAGGACGAGCTGATCGGCACGGGCATCGTCCGCCGCGCGCTCGAGGCGCCCATCCGCATGATCGCGGAGAACGCGGGCGTCGACGGCTCGATCGTGCTCGAGCGGGTGCGGAAGGAGAAGGGCGCCTTCGGCTACAACGCGATGAGCGGCGAGTACGAGGACCTGACGAAGTCGGGCGTCATCGATCCGACGAAGGTCGTCCGCTGCGCCGTGGAGAACGCGGCGTCGGTGGCGTCGCTCCTCCTCACCACGGAGGCGATGGTGGCCGAGATCCCCGAGAAGAAGGAAAAGATGCCGGCCGGCGGCGGCATGCCCGGCGGCATGCCCGGGATGATGTAGGTCAACGGTTAACCTGCGTGGACGGCGCAAGCGCCTGCGCCGCAACGAGTTGTGACTCCGGACCTGCGGAACTCATTCCGCAGGTCCGGTCGTTTCCGGGAGCCTCTGTCCTGCCCGCGCGTCCCGCCCGCGCGCGGGCGAAGATGCGAAGGGCGTCAGCCGCCGACCGGCGGCCGTGCGCTCAGTCTCATGGCGACGGCCCGGAGCAGTCCGGGATCGCGGGCGCCACGGCTGCCATGGGCACCGCCTGCATCGCCTCGTCGCCGTCGAGCTTCCAGAGCCTGCCCTCGCGCACGAGCTGCAGTGTCTGGTCGCGCGCGCGGCCGCGGAGGAGGAAGCTCGCCTTCACGGTCGCGCGGTCGTCGCGCTGCTTCACGTCCGTGACGACGATCGTGAGCGACTTGAGCGGGTCGAGCGCCTTCGGATTCTCGTCCCTCGCCCGCTCGACGCTTGCGACGAGCATCTCGCGCGCATCCATCTTCTTGAAGCCGGAGAGCCCCGCCGCCTTGAGCTGCGCGTCGGGCACCGAGGCGAGCGCGCCCTTGAGGCCGACAAAAGGCGCCGCGAGCTCCCTCTGTCCCCTCGCGGAGAGCATGTCGTAGACCGCGCCGATGTCCGCGCTGCGGAGCGCGGTCTCGAGGTTCCGGACCGTCTCCTTCGGGTTCCTTCCCGCCCGCGGGGAGGGCGCGCAGGCCGCAACCATGCCCCCGAGGAGGATCAGGATGACATGCGCACGCATGGTCGTATGATCGGAGTGCCCCCCGGGGGCTTGAGGGGCACGCGGTGTGCATTCGCTGCCCGGCAGAGGGCCACCAGGGCCCGGATTTCCGGCCCCCGGAGCCCCCCCGATTCGAACGGAGGAGACACGATGTCCTTGACGCGCGCCACCCTCCTTGCCCTGCTCGGCTCCCTCACGGGATGTAACGATTGCTGTGATGACGACTACAGCGGCCTCTACCCCTACGAAGAGGCCTATCTCGCCGAGGACGTGACCGACCTCATGACCAACGTCTTCGCGACCGGCGAGCACGCCTTCGACGGCGACGCGCCACTGCCCGCGGACGTGGTCCAGATCGCCGACCCGGGCAACCAGTACACCGCCGTCTACCTGCTGCCGGAGGCCTTCCGTCCCGGATTGGGACAGGGCAGCGGCGACGTCGCGCTGCAGGTGACCGAGGACGGCGTCCCGAGCACGGACCCGCTGTTCTTCTCGTTCGCTACGACGAACGCGCTCAGCGTCGACCTCGTGTACGACCTCGTCTACCTCGGCCTCACCGAGGGCGCGCGCGAGACCGACGTCGCGCTGCGCGCCACGCTGCACGCGACCCGCGCGTCGCTCGCGGCGCCGTGGGACGTCGAGTACGTCGTCGGCGGGACCCTGTTCTTCGGCACGACCTTCTGCGACTTCAACACGCGGTTCTTCGCGCCGGGCCCGCCGAGCGCGGGCATCGTCGGGGGCGCGGGCGACGGCGCGGGCTTCATCGACGACCCGGACGTCTACGACATCTTCGAGGTGAACATCAACTACGGGAGCGAGCAGTTCGGCGCGGAGGGGCCGGTGGGCTGCTGCGCGTACTACTCCGCCGGGTTCTACTACGACCAGCTGTTCTTCTAGGGTCGCCGGAGCGGCGCCGCTCTCCGCCGGGACGGGAGGGGGCGCGGGGGAGGGTACACTCGGCGTCGATGCCGGATGCCGAGAAGCCCAAGGGATCGCGCGCCACGGCGCTCGCGGGGATCGCGGCGGTCTTCGCCGCGCTGCTGCAGGGCACGTGATGAACGATGCCCCCGTTGCTTGCGCTGCTCGGTCTGGGCAGCGTCCTCTCGACCGCGTTCTGGAGCGCCCACCGCTGGCACTTCGCCGGCGCGTCGGCCGTCCTGCTCGTCCTCATGCTCCTCTTCGCGTACCGCTGGCGCCCGTCGCGCCGGAACCGCCGGATCGCGTGGCTCTTCGCGCTCGGCACCTTGGGCGCGTTCGCCTACGTATTCGCGACGGTCTAGTGGCCGGCCGGTGCGCCGGCGGTGGCGCGCGCACCCCGGGAGCGTCAAGTGCTCGCGCCCCATGGACTTGCGGCAGCCCTGCAGGTCAACCCTGCTTGAGGAGCGGGACGGCGTAGTGGTCGGGGTGCTCCTCGAGGAAGCGCTCGATCTCCTGGACGGCTTCGCGCACGCCGAGGTCCAGGAGGTACCGCGCGGCCTCGTCCACCTCGTGCGGCTGGCCGAATCCCTGCAGCACGCGGCCCTTGAGCGCCTCGGACGGCTCCGCGCGGCAGCGCGCCGCGGCGATCGCGATCTCGAGAGGGGGTTCCGCGGGCACCTCCCCGATCCGCGCAGGGGCGACGCGCCCGAGCGCGAGGATCGCCTCGCGCCGGAAGTAGACGTCGCGCGACGGATCGCGCGCCACCGCGAGCAGCGCATCCGCCTGCTCCGGTCCGCCGAGCCGCCCGATCGCCGCCGCGATCCCGCGCGGATGGAGCAGGTCGTCCTCCCGAGGGAGGAGCGCGGCGAGCACGGGCGCCGCCTCCTTCACGTTGAGCGCGACCGCCGCCTCGACGAGCAGCGCCTGGCCGACGGGGCCGTACGTCGCCTCCGCGCCCTCCATCAAGGAGTCCGCCCCGAGGGCGCGCAGCCGCTCCTGGATCTGGCGCAGCTCGCCCTCGAGCAAATCCACCAGCACGCCGTCCGATCGGTACACGCAGCCCGCGAGAAGCGCCGGGAGATGGCGTCGCACCGCCTCGTGGTTGCCGGCGACGAGGGCCTTCGTCGCCGCCTCCGTCATCGCGTCCCGCGCGAAAGCGGTCGCGAGCAGCTTCAGCAACCCCGCGCCGGCGGCCGCGCTCGGGTCTCGCCCGAGCCCCTCGACGATCTGCGCCCGCTGCGCGGGCTTCGCCGGGTGGTACGTCGGCGGCACGCTGTCCACGCTGCCGTCGCGCTTCCTGTAGGTGCGCGTGAGGTTCTGCGACACGAGATCCTCGGAGGCGAGCAGCGAGACGGGGCCGTAGAGCACCGGGTCGTATTCGAAGGGGATCGTGCGCGCGCAGAAGTCGCGGACGAGCGCCTCCTTCCGCAGGAGCAGCGCCTTCGCGTGGTCCGGGTCGGCCTCCTTCTGCTCGAGCGCCTCGGCCTCGCGACGGAGCCTCGCCGCGTCGTCCGGCGGCGGCTGCGCCGGAGGCGGCCTTCTCGTGCCGATCCGCAGCCCCGCGGCCTCCGTGCGGAGCCGGTTCACCTCGTCCGCGTTGCGCGCCGCGTCCACGAGCTCGAGGGCGGTCGCGAGGTCGTCCCTCGCCCGCGCGTCCTTCGGCCTCGAGCGGATCGCCTCGCGCAGCATGTCGGCCGCCGCGC
>WYBS01000067.1 GCA_011525755.1 Planctomycetaceae bacterium | reverse complement strand
GCGCGTCGTACATCGTGCGCGCCGGGATCCCCAGCCGCTCCCGCGCGTAGTCCCGCTTCGCCACAGAGCCGAGGTCGAGGAGCCGGTTGCCGACGAGGAGCCGGCAGAGCCCCTCGCCGAGCGCGAGCTCGAAGGCCCCCTGCGCCCGCGCTGCGCAGACGAGGGCCCCCTCGGTTTCCCGAATTCCATCCATTCCATACCAGCGTACGGGACGGGACGGACAGGATCCGCGGCCGGGTCGCGTGCGCGCACTTGGCACCACGGACAGCCCTCGCAGGCCCCGCGCCTCGTTCACTCCGGCTGCGACCCGAACTGGTAGAGGACGTCGGGTTCGTTCTCGGGGGGTGGGCTCACGCCGAAGCGCACCGCGCGGAACCCGCGGCGCTCGTAGAACGCGCGCGCCCGCGTGTTGCGCTGGTGCGTGTAGAGCGCGAGCCCCGCCGGCGAGAGCTCCTTCGCCTTCTCGAGGAGCGCCGTGCCGATCCCGCGACCTTGGGCGTCGGGATCGACGTAGAGCCAGCCGAGCCGGTCGCCTGCGATCGCGAGGAACCCGAGGATCTCGAGGACGCCGGCGATGTGCCGCTCGACGGCGACCCAGATGTCGTTCTCCTCCGCGATCGTGCCCTCGAAGAAGCGGCGGTCGTCCTCGGCCGTGTGGCCCATCCGCGCCTCGAGCCACGGCTGCGAGGCGTCGCGCGACCTGCGCCACACGCGGACGATCTCCTCGATCTCGCCGTCGCGCATCCGCCGGATCTCCATGGGCTTCCCATGCTAGCTTCCGTGCGTGAGAACGTCGTATCGCGCCGCGCTCGTGTGCGGAGCGTCCCCGCTGGTCGCCGGCGTCTCGGTCTTCCTCCTCTGGGTCCTCACGCGCCGGGATTGGCTCATGGGCGCGGGCCTCTTCGTGCTCTTCGTCGGCCTTGCGCTCTTCGCGGTAGGCACGCTCGCTCTCGCGCGCTTCTGCTGGCTCGCGCTGCGGGCGGGGGAGCCGCCGCCGGGGTTCTGGCGCTCCACGGCGTTCGCCGCCGCGCTCCTCCTCTCGAACTTCCCGGCGGCGGGCGCCATCATCTGGAAGGTAGACGACCTCTACACCCGCTATACGGTCGTGGTCCGGAACGCGACCGGCAACACACTCGAGGACGTGCGCGTCTCGGGCGGCGGATGCGAGGCGGTCTTCGGCGCGATCGCTCCCGGGGACGAGGCACGTCGGTCCTTCCTGATCCAGCACGACGGCCAACTGGAGATCCACGCCGACGGCCTGCGCAGGCAGACGATTGTCGGCTACGTCACGAACTCGCTCGGCGGCCACACGACGGTCACCGTCCATCCCGGCGGCGCCGTCACCGCCGAGGACCGCGACTGACCGCCCCCCGCGCCCCCCCGTGATAGCCTCTCCGGCGACGCCATGCGCCTCCTCGTCGGGACGAGCGGATACCAGTACAAGGAGTGGAAGGGCTCCTTCTATCCGGAGGACATGAAGGAAGCCGCGATGCTTCCGTACTACGCCCTTCGCCTCGACGCCTGCGAGATCAACAACACCTTCTACCGGATGCCCAAGCCCGAGACCGTGCGGAAGTGGGCGGGGCAGACGCCCGACACGTTCCGCTTCTGCCTCAAGGCGCCGCAGCGGATCACGCACGTGAAGCGGCTCGCGGGCGCGGAGGAGGACACCGCGTTTTTCGTCGCGAGCGCGAGGGAGCTCGGCAGCAAGCTCGGGCCCTCGCTCTTCCAGCTGCCGCCGTACCTTCGCAAGGGAGCCGACCGGCTGCGCGAGTTCCTCGCGGCCCTCCCGGGAGGGTTCCCGGCGGCGTTCGAGTTCCGCCACGACTCCTGGTTCGACGACGAGATCTTCGGGATCCTGCGCGAGCGGGGTGCCGCGCTCGTGATCGCCGAGGACGAGAAGAAGGCGGCTCCGCTCGTCGCGACGGCCCCGTTCGGGTACCTGCGGCTGCGGCGACAGGACTACGGCGAGGCGGAGCTCGCCGCGTGGGCGGAGAAGGTGCGCGCGCAGCCGTGGCAGGAGGCGCACGTCTTCTTCAAGCACGAGGACGCGGGCGCCGGGCCGCGGCTCGCGAAGCGGTTCCGCGAGCTATTCGGCTAGGGACGCCGCCGCGCGCGGGTTCGTGGACGTATCGGCGTCGCGGACGGGCAGGAACTTCGTCAGGACCACCTCGTTCCCGATGCGGTTGAACTCGATGCGGTCCACGAGCTTGAGCATCCGGCCGAGGCCGCCCTCCTTCGCGTCGCCGCGCCGGCTCTTGAGCGCCGCGGCGGCGCGCGCGAGGGGGTCCTGGCTCGAGCGGTTCGCGATGCCCCGTACCGCGGAGAGCGCCGCCGCGTGGTTGAACCCCTCGCCGCTGTCGCGCACCGCGAGCACGAGCCGGCGCGGGTCGAGGATCATCCGGAGCTCGATCGTGCAGCACTCGACGTGGCGGTGGCCGTGGCGCGCCGCGTTGTCGAGCGCCTCGCCGAGCGCGCCCTTCGCGGCACGGCAGAACTCCTCCGGCTGCCCGCAGCGGAAGAGGACCTCCTCGATGAGATCGCACGCCTCGCGCCGCGCCGTCTGCGTCCCGGGCATCTCCACGTGGAGTTCGCGCAGGTCGTGCTGCGCGGCGGTGACGCGCTCGGCGATCTCCGCGGCCGCCGTGCGGATGAAGTCCGAGAACTCGAACGGCTCATCGATGACGAGGTCCGGGAGCACGGTCAGCCGGTGCACGACGTCGTCCGCGGTCCCCTGCGCCCGGATGCCCACGACCGGGATCCAGTTCGTGTGGGGATTCCCCTTGAGCTCGCGGACGAGGTCGCTCCAGCCCGGCGCGCTGCACTCGCAGATCACGGCGGCGGGGGGGGCGCGGTCGAGCCGTCCCGTCGCCTCGTGCCCGTCCTTCGCGTGCACGAGCTTCCAGCCGCGCCGCCCGAAGTGGTCCGCGAGAACGTCCCGGAACGCCCCGCTGCCGCGGGCGATGTAGAGGATCGACGCCTGCGTCGACTTCTCGAGCGCGATCTTGAGCGCGCCGACCGGCGCCGCCGCGAGCTCGCGGCGGTTCGGGGCGTACGCGGAGAAGCCGCCCGACTCGTCCTCGCGGAGCTCGGGCCGCCCCTCGACCGAAAGGCTGACGAGGTCGCCCAGCTCGACGGGCCTTCCGGCCGCGAGCGTGTCGCGCAGGCACGAACACATCTCGCCCAGCATGTGCTTGGCCTCCGCCTCGCGGACGCCGAGCCGCTGCGCGAGCTGCTTCGCCAGCTCGTCCGTATTGACCACCCTAGCCATGGGCGTAATGGCAGACCCCCTCCTAGCGGGAAGGATGTCCCCGCGTCCCTATCGGCGCCCTAACGGCGCCGGTTTAGGGGGGTCAGGGGGGCTCGGGAGGCTGGGGGGGATCGCGCCTCTCGATCCCCTGCCTGCGACGACCATCGGATCCCGGACCGAGCGTCCGGGGTCCGACGCCCCAACTCCCGTCCCCGCAGCTACTTGCGCGCGAGAGAGGGCGTACTCGGTACCTACTGGGGGGACATCTCGTTTTCGGGGAGGTCCTTGAGGTCGGTCAGGCGGACCTCCGTCGCCCACGTCAGGCAGCCCTCCGCGTGGCGTTCGAGCACGACGACCTGCCTCCGGAGGAAGTTCTCGCGGCGCGCGGTGACGACGATCCGGAAGAAGCTCGTGCGGACGCCGAAGTCGCGGCCCACGTCGATGTCGTTTCTGCGCGTGAACTGGCCGTCGCCCAACTTCTCGATCTTCGCGAGGTCGTTGGTGCTCTTGTAGGCCGCCACCTCCTCCTCGTCCTTCGAGAGGCCCTCCTCCTTCGCCTTCCGCCGCTCGTCCATCGTCTCCCTGCGCGCCTCCTGGTCCTTCTCGTCGTTCTCGAGGAACCCGCCGCGGCCGTGAAGGATCTCCTGCGCGACCTCCCGCTGCCCTTCCTCATCCCGGAACATCGCGCGCAGCACCTGGATCGGCGCCGTGTTGGCGTTCACCTTGCCGTCCCCGTAGATCGTCACGAACTCCTCGAGGCCCGGCAGCACCTGCCCCGACTTGACGTCGGTGAACCGGTCGAGCAGGCGCTTCTCCTGGAAGTACGCATGGGAGAAGACGAGGTCGCGGACCGTGAACACGCCCGCCTTCATGTCCGTCGCCGGGTCGGGGAGGTCGGGCCGCCGGACTCGCCCGTCGCGCTCCTCGTTGCGCATGAACTTCGCGACGGCGTCGCCGACCTCGCGCGCCTGGACCTCGTCGAGGTCGTAGTCGTGCTCCTCGGCGACGTCCCCGAACCGCGTGTCGCGGTAGAAGTTGAGCAGGTTCTTGAACGTCTCGAGCGCGCGCGCCGCGCGCTGCGGGTCCTTGTGGACGAGCAGGTTCAGGTTGAACTTCCCCTGCTCGTCGATGACCTCGGTGTAGAGCTGGATCGAGTCGCCCTTCGCCTCGTCGCCCTTCGCCACCACGACGGCGGTGCCGCCGCCCTCCGCGTCCGGGCCCCAGATGTCGCCGTAGTAGTCGAACGCCCCGCCCTGCGCCGCGCTCTTCTCGTCCTCCTTCAGGTCGCGCACGAGCCGGAGGCGCATCTGGCGCTCGCGCGCGAGGATCGCCGCCTTGAACTGCTCGTTCGCGAGCGCGTTCCGCGCGAGCCGGTCCCCGATCGTCGTCTCGAAGGAGAGCTGCGTCATGATGATCGCGACGAGCGGGAGGAGGACGAGCACGAGGACCAGCGCGACGCCGCGCTCCCGCGGGCGGGGGGTGGGGGCGCGGGGGAGGGGGTCCATCGAAGTTCTGACGCGCGGGCTCTCCTAGTCCTTCCGGCTGAGCAGGAGGAAGAGGCGGTCGGGGTGCCGGCCGGCTCCCGCGTAATGGAGCATGATATCCGAAGCCCGGTCGCCGTTGATCCGCGCCGCGGCGGTGTAGACCGCCTCGTACTCCGAGCAGTCGGGGATCCCGACCTTCGTCGACGGCTCCTTCTCGAAGAGCCCCTCGGGGACGCCCCGGAAGAGGCCGAGCTCCTCCGGCCCGACCGACGCGACGAGGTCGGTCCGGCCGTCGCCGTCCACGTCCCCGCCGTGTTCGACGACGATCAGGCCGCCGATCCGGATGCGGCCGGCCGTGTCCGAGGTGATGCGCAGCCGCGCAGGGAAGGCGAACTGGGCGTCGGCGCGCTGCGCGAAGCAGGCACGCCCCCCGCGGTTGAGGAAGACCGGCACCTTGACGATCGCCTCGCCCCGCGCGATCGCGCGGACGGCCGCCTCGATCGACGGCCGCGCCGTGTAGGGGAGCGCGAGGTCGACGCGCCCGTCCCCGTCGAGGTCGGCCATGACCGGGGCGCGGAGCTCGCCCGGCAGCATGAAGCCGAGCCTCGTCGCTCCCCCGAGCCCGCTGCCTTCCCCTGCGAGGAGCACCGACGCGACGCCGTCGTGTCCCCGGATCGCGAGCACGTCGGTCATCCCGTCGCCGTTGAAGTCGCGGAACCAGAGGTCCGCGCCTTGCGCGTCGGGCATCGGGATCTCGCTCGCGCCGGCGGGGTCGAACCCGCCCTCCGCGCCGCCGGGATAGACGCGCAGCCCGTCCCCCTTGAGCACGGCGAAGTCGGGCCGGCGGTCGCCGTCGAAGTCGCCGTGCGCCCAGTCGCCGAGCGCGTACCGCGCGACGAGCTTGCCCGATGCCGCGACGGCGCGCGTGGCGGCGGTCTCGAGGAGGAGCGGGGGCAGCCGCACCTCGCCGCCCCTCGCGAACGCGATCGTGTACCCGGCGAGCGAGACGTCGAGGAAGTCGGTCCTGCCGTCGCCGTCGAAGTCGCCGAAGAACGAGCGCCAGAGGAGGTTCACCGGCGCGAGCGGCAGCCCCGGCCCCGATGCGTGGGGGAGCGGCTCCGGGTCCTCTCCCGGACGGAGCGCGAAGTACCCCTTCGCCGTGCGCACGACGAGCGACTGCTCCTTCGCGTCGGCGGGGCCGACGTCGAAGAGCGCCGCCCCCTCGGGCATCGCGAACCTCGCGTCGGGCTCCGCGACGGGCCGCTCCCGCCCGCGCCAGAGCCACGCCTCGCGCTCGCCGACGGCGATCAGGTCGTCCTTGCCGTCGTGGTCGAGATCGCGGAAGACGCGGTAGGAGACCTTCGGCGGGGAGGTAAGCTCGACGAGCTCCGGCGCCGCGGCGGCCGTTGCCGCGAGGAGAAGCAGGGGGGCTCCGGGGGGAAACCTCACTTCGATCCCTCCACGACGACGACGCCGCTCCCGTAGGGCACTGCGGCGCGCTCCCGGCCGAACGCGGGCTTCATCGCCCCGGGCGCGCGCACGGCGGGGCCCGCCGCGAAGCCTTCGCCGTCGTGGAGGAGCACGCACACCTCCTCGCCGACCGAGAGCGCGGCGGGCTTGCCGTCCTTGTCGTAGTCGGGGAGGAAGCGGACGGGCGGCTCCGGCTCCTCCTGGAAGGCCGCGAGCGGCACCTCGTCCTCGTGCACCCACGCGGGCTTCCTCTCGTAGCCCTCGGCGTCCCAGCGGAACACGTGGTAGGTCGCCGGGGCGGCCGCGCGCGCGGCATGAAAGATCGAGATGTCGATCGTGCAGAGCACGAGGTCGAGGTCCCCGTCGCCGTCCACGTCCACGAGAGCGGTCTCGAGGAGCACGCCCGCGACCTTGAGGAAGGAGGCGGGGCGGAAGAAGCTCTTCTTCGCCGCGTCGTAGATGCGGCCGCCGCGGAAGAGGCGGGCGGTCGCCTCGAACTTCGCGAAGAGCTGCGTCTCGCCGGACGCGACGACGACGAGCAGGTCGAGGCGGCCGTCCCCGTCCACGTCGCGGAGGAACACCTGGTTCCTCCGGATCGAAGAGGCGGCCTCGTTCCGCTGCGACAGCGGGAGCGGCGTCCGATCGGTCTCCTCGGCACCGCGGAACGACCGCACGGCCTCGTCGTCGAAGAGGACGAGTTCGCCCGGCTTGCCGGACCAGCTGCCGACCGCCGGCAGCGGGATCCGGTACTCGATCGCGAAGGACTCGTTGCGCGCGATCTCGAGCGAGGCGCCGGGCACGAAGGGCACGAGTCCCGCGGGCGTCTCGTACCCGGTGGGTCCGCAGAGCACGGGATCGTCCCTCCCGTCCCCGTCGAGGTCGCCCGGCGAGAGGAGGAGCGCGGGCGCGCCGCGGCCGAGGAGCCCGAGGAGCGAGCTGGCCCCCGGAGCCCCCTCGTTCCATGCGCCGAAAGGATCCGCGACGAGGCGGCAGCGGCCCTCGCGGACGACCGCGAGGAGCCCCTTCCCGACGATCGTCAGCGGCGGCGCCTCGCGCCGCACCGCCGGCAGCCGCCCCCCCGGCAGGAGGATGAGCTCGGTCGCGGTGAGCGCGACCACGTCCTCCCTGCCGTCCCCGTCGATGTCCGCCACCCGGGCGTCGAGGACGGGGCCAGGAAGCTCGATGGGCGAGAGCGTGATCCCGCCGAGGAGCAGGAGGACCGGCAGCACGACCAATAGGTTAGTCGGTCAGGTCGACGCGGCTGAAGAACGCGGCGCCGAGGGCCGGGAGGCCGAGCGCGGCGACCGCCGCCCCGAGGAGGTGAAGGGCGCCGTAGTGCGGCCACTCCGCGGTCGAGAGGTGGCGGCCGAACTCCACGAGGCTCGAGAGGTAGTCCGACGCCGCGCGGAAAGGGAGCGTCCTGGCCGCCCCGGGCGCGAGGCCCATCACCTCGGGCAGGTAGTTGAGCGGGAGCGCGACGCCGATCGCCACGAGGACCGCTGCGGAGGGCGACGCGAGGAGCGAGGAGACGAGGACGCCCATGCCCGTCGCCGTGAGGAGCGCCGGGAGCACGAGGAGCGTCGCGAGCATCGCCCGGCGTCTCATCGCGGCCCCGAGGAAGGCCGGATCGACCACCTCCTCCTCGACGTAGCGGAATCCGTCCTCGTCCTCTCCCGGGGGGGCCTCCGCCTTCACGTCGCCGAAGCCCGCCCCGCGGGCCCCCGTCCACGCGACGCCCGCCGTCGCGAGGAGGAAGGCGAACGCGAGCGCCGCGAGCGCCATCGCCTTCCCGAGGACGAACGCCGGCCGCGCGATCGGCCGCGGCAGGAGGAAGCGCACGGTGCCCCTCGATCGCTCGCCCGCGATCGAGATCGCCGAGAGGCCGAGGAGGAAGAACCCCGCGATCTGCGCGCCCGCGTGGAGGGCCGCGCCGTAGACCGTGTAGCCGTTGTCGCGGTGCGGCGCGTAGCGCGCGAAGATGAAGGCGGCTCCCGCCGACGCGAGGATCCCCGCCCACGCGAGCGGGTGGCGGAAGAGGTCGCGCAGCTCGGCGCGGAAGGTCGCGAGGAACCCGGTCACGGCCCCCCGGCCCCCCCGATTTCGTCCAGGTAGAGCTCGTCGAGCGTGCGCCGGAGCGGCTCGAGCGAGAAGACCTTCACTCCCGCGCGGACGCACGCCGCGGCGGCGGCCGCCGCACGCTCGCGATCCGCGCGGAAGACGAGCGCGCCGTCGATGGCCTCGCACGGGAGCCCGATGGCCCGCGCCGCGGCCCCGGCGTCGCTCACCGCGATCCGGTAGCGCGGCTCGCCGTCCGCGAGAAGGCGGTCCACGGGTCCGGACCGCACCGCGCGGCCGGAGACGATGAGCGCGGCGTGCGTGCAGAGCCCCTCGACCTCGGCGAGCCGGTGGACGGAGACGAGCACGGTCGCGCCGCGCGCGTTCTCCTCGCGGAGGATCTCGCGGATCGTGCGGAGGCCCTGCGGGTCGAGGCCGTTCTGCGGCTCGTCGAGGACGAGCAGGTCCGGCTCGCCGAGGAGCGCGCAGGCGAGGCCGAGCCGCTGCCGCATGCCGTGGGAGAAGCCGCCCGTCCTGCGGTCGCGCGCGTGGGCGAGGCCGACGCGCTCGAGCTGCGCCTCGTCGGCCTCGACGCGCATGAGCGACGCCGCGCGGCGGAGCGTCTCGCGCGCGGTCAGGTGCGCCGGGAAGACGGCGTTCTCGATGAGGAAGGTCGTCTTCGCGGCCGCGGCGACGTGGCGGCGGGCGTCGACCCCGTGGAGCTCGGCGCGCCCCCCGTCGGCGCGCACGAGGCCCGCGAGGATGCGCAGCGTCGTCGACTTCCCGGCGCCGTTCGGGCCGAGGAAGCCGAAAAGGGAGCCCTCGGGCACCTCGAGATCGAGCCCCCGGAGCGCCTCGTGGGGGCCGTAGCGTTTTGTCAACCCCTGGCAGAGGACCGCCGGCATCGGGGCTGAAGTCTAACCCCCCGGAGTGGATAATCGGGGGTGGATGGACCTTCGCGAGGGACAGATCGTCCTCTTCCGGAAGTTCGCGCACCTCTACGACTCCGGCGTGCCCTTGACCGAGGCGCTCGAGATCGCGAGCGCGGAGGTCAGCAACCCGCTCCAGGAGGCGATCTCGGACGTGGTCGAGGATCTCTTCCGTGGTTCGAGCCTCGCGGACGCGATGGCGCGGCGCGCGGACGCCTTCGGCCCGGAGATCGTCGGGATCCTGCGCTCCGGCGAACAGC
Organism: Planctomycetaceae bacterium; assembly: GCA_011525755.1. GTDB lineage: Bacteria > Planctomycetota > PLA2 > PLA2 > PLA2 > PLA2. Next base: position 15,106 of record WYBS01000067.1, on the reverse strand, counting down.
GCGGCGAGCTCGGGGCAGCCGCCCGCAACGCGGCCGCGGGCCTCGAGGGGCGCGTGCTCGAGCCGCGCTCGCTGCCGGATGACCAGATCGACGGGCTCCTCGCGAACGCGGGCGACGCGCGGGCGATCCACCTGGAGCCGCCCTCGCGCGTGCGGCTCCGGGCCGGCGGGCGGCTGTCGGACGGCTTCGAGGCAGACGCGACGGGCCTCGCCGAGGCGCTCGCCCGGCGAGCGGGAATCGAGGGGGCGGCGGGGGAGGGCTCGTTCCTCTGGGAGAACCGCCTCGTCCGTGTCTCCACGGCGCCGACGGAGGAGGGCATGGCCGCGATCGCGTGGCTCTCCGCGGAGCCCGGCCCCGAGCCCCCCGAGGCGCGCGCATGGCGCGAGGGGCGGCCTGGGCTCCTCGTGGTCCACGGCGGGCGCCACGCGGACACGGACGCACCTCTCCGGGCGGCGCTCGGGGCGTTCGACCCTGCGAGCGTGAAGTGCGTGTCGGTGGACCTGCCGGTCCCGGAGGTCGCCGCATGCGTGCCCGCACTCGACATGGCGCTGGCGATGGACCCGGACGTGGTCTGCGTCGCGCGCTGGCCGGAGGACGAGGGCGCGGCCCCGCTCCTCGCCGCGGTGGAGGCGGGCGTCCGCGTGCTCGTCAGCGCGTCGTCGATGGCGCCCTTCGACGGCGTGCCCTGCCGCGTGATCCGGGCGTAGGCTCCAAGGGCCCCCGGAGCCCCCTCGATTCCCACCCGTGCCCAAAAAAAGGAGGCGGCTCCGTGGAGCCGCCTCTGGAAAGCCGTCTCCCGTCGGGAGACCCGTCGGTCCTCCGCTAGGAGGACGGCCTCCTATTCGGACTTCCCACGGATCACCTCCTTTTTTATGGGCCACCCGGCAGAGGCCCGAAGTCCATTCGGCCCCGGCCGGCTTTCGCCCGTCGCGCCCGTCGGCGCGACCCGGTGGGTCCTTTCGACCCTCTACAAGAATAATCGGCAGGACCCCGCGTTTCAGGGAATTCTGTGCAGCCTGAGACGGACGTCCTCGACGAAGTCCTTGTCGGCGATCTCCTGGAGGTTGTACCGGGCCGTCGCCGCGGCGTGCTCCGAGGCGGCCCCCGCGAACCGCATCGCCCCCTTCAGGTCCGGAAGCGCCGCTTTCGAGACCTTCGGCGCCGCGCCCTGCGCGAGCAGCAGCACCTCCGTGCTCTTCTCCGCGATCAGGAGGGGCGCGAGGGTGGCCCGCTTGAGCGCGTCGTCGCTCTTCGTGGACAGGTACTCGGCGAAGGCGACCGCATCCTCCTCGAAGAGGGCTTCGAGGTCCCGTCGCAGCTGCTCCGCCCGTGCGCGCGCCTCCTCGAGCCCGGCGAGCCCCGTGCACATCGCCACGAGAGCGGCGCCCACGGCGCCCACGTGGGCTGCGGCGCTGCCGCCGCCCGGCGAGGGGGTCGGCCTGGCGAGACGGTCGAGGAGCGAGGGGGTAGGCATGCGGAAAAGTGTACGTCACGGGTGGCAGGATGGGCGCGTGCTCGGGAGGGTGTACACGCCGCCGGCGCTCGCCGCGCGGCTCGTCCGGAGGGCGCTCGAAGCGCTCCCGGGGGCGCCGCGGATCTGCGACCCCGCGTGCGGCGAGGGCGCGTTCCTCGTCGAGGCGAAGCGCGCGCTCGTCGAGCGCGGGTTGAGCCCCCTCGACGCCGAGCGATGCCTCTTCGGCGTGGACGTGGATGCGGAGGCGGTCACGCGCGCGCGGCGCGCGCTTCCGGGCGCGGAGATCGTCCTCGGCGACGCGCTCGCGATGGACTGGGGCGCGCGGCGCTTCGACGCGGTCGTCGGGAACCCGCCGTGGGCGAGCTTCTCGGGACGGCATGCGGAGGATCTCACGGAGCCGATGCGCCGGACGCTCTCGCGGTACGAGAGCTTCCGCGGGTGGCCGTCGCTCCACGGGCCGTTCCTCGAGCTCGCGGTCAGGCTCTCGCGCGGGCGCGTGGCGTTCCTCCTGCCGTCGCAGGTGCTCGACCTCGACGGGTAGGGTGCCGGGCGCGCTATCGTCCGCGCGCACTGCCGGGTGGAGGGGATCCTCGACTGCGGCGAGCGCGGGTTCGAGGGCGTAACCCAGCCCTGCTGCGCGCTCTTCCTCGTGAGGAAGGAGGGGGGGTCCGGGGGCGGCGCCGCGCCGTTCCTCGTGACGGCGGAGGATCTGGTGCGGTTCGCGGACTTCCGGCGACCGCCGCCGGACGCCTTCCGCGACATCGGCGTGCACACGGGCAACTGCGCGGAGAAGGTCCTGCGCACGCGCGGCTACCCGATCCGCGAGGGGCGAGACGTGCAGCCCTACCGGCTCCTGCGCGCGCGGAAGCACTTCGACCCCGCGGCGCGCACGGGGCCGGGCGACTACTTCCGCGCGGCTGCCCTCGCGCGCTACCGCGAGGTGCCGATCCTCCTGCGGCAGACGGCGGCGCGGCCGATCGCGGCGCTGCACGCTGAGCCGGGTCTCTTCCGGAACAGCGTGCTCGCGTGCATGGGGCTGCCGGGGCTGCCGCACGAGGTGGCGGTCGCGTGGCTCAACTCGAGCGCGGTCGCGCACTACCACGTGGCGGCGGTGCGCGAGGCGTCGCAGATCGCGTTCCCGCAGGTGAAGCTGAAGCACCTGCGCGACCTGCCGCTGCCGCGCGCGGAGGACGCGCCCGCGGGCCTCTTCCGCCTCGCGCGCGAGGTCGCCCGCGAGGGCCGCGAGTGCGTGGAGCCCGACCTCGACGCGCTCGTGAGCGCCTGGTTCGGCCTCGACGAGGCGACGCACCAGCGGCTCCGCGCGGCCGCCCTCGCCCCGCCGTCCCGCGCGCTCGCGGGTGCGTGACGGTCGGCAGCAGCCCCGACGACGGATGGAACGGAGGGTGCGTAAAAGAGCAGGCGGAGCGCGACCGGATCGTCGTGGCCCCAAGATCCTCGTCGGCACGCCATTGATCAAGGGCATCCGGATCGCGGTCGAGTTCATCGTGGACCTTCTCGGGCGTGGCTACGAGGCACGCCTGGCCGGCACTGAAAGTGGCTTGCCCGCATGGACGGCCCGGTTGCGGAACCGGGGGCCGCGGGATCGACATGGGGAGGACCGATGGAGCGCCCCCGGCCGGATCCCGCGGCCCTGCTCGCCCACGAGGCGTTCCCGCGTCGCGTCGCGCGGTCGCTCCTGCGCGACGACGCGGGCGTGGGCGACATCGTACAGGAGAGGTGGCTCACGGCTCTCCGGACGCCGCCGCGCGACGCATCGCGGCTCCGGCAGCGGCTCGGCGGGCCGCTACTTCGTGGCGTCCTCGTCGCCTATCAGGAACCGGTCGATGTGCCCGTGCAGGCGTTGGGCATCCGTCCTTCGGCCGTTCACCTGGTAGTACACCGGCCCGCGGCGCGCGAGGATCATGACCATGTCCCGCGATCCGGACGAAAAAACCGCCGTCTCGCCGGTCGCTCCCTCGACCCGCGACTCGGGTCCCATCATGACGGACAAGATCTCCCGCTCGAACAGGCGCTGCGCCGCGGCCGGGCCATCGAGCTCCGTGACGGTCGCCGAGAGCCGGTCGGCGCCCGCTCGCCAGAAGAGACCCCGGGAGACAACCCTCGTCTCGAACGGCCTCAGCACCACGGTGTTCGTGCGCTCGAAGACCCAGCCCCTCTCACTGTCCGCGAGGCGGCGGCGGAACCCGTCCCAGTCACGGGTCGCCGCCGCGGTCGCCTGCGGCGGATCCGCGGGCGTCTTGCGAAGGTGGCGCAGGGCGTTCTCCGCCCGGGACTCCGTCGGGGCCCACTGTTCGAGCGTCGTCTCGACGAGCGCGCGGTTCTCCACCTCGCCCATGTACGCGAGGACGGACGCGGAGCCGGCCGCGCCCGCGTCGCTCCCCTCCCGCAGGAGCGCGAACAGCCGCTCTCGGAACACGGAGAGGTCGAGGTCCGACTGGCGGATCGCGTTGGCGAAGGAGAGGGAGCCGAACATGTCCGCGCGGTCCATCGCCTCGATCAGCGCCGCCACCATGGCCCGGCCGGTCTCCGGGTCATGCCCGACCACTGCCCGCAGCAGGGTGTTCAGCCCGTGGCCGTCCGGCCCCGACTTCGCGCCCCCGGTTTGCGGCGCCTGGTACGCCTCGAGCAGGGACCAGCAGGCGTCGGCGTGCCGCCCCTCCACGATCCACCGGGGGACGCACTCGTCTGCCATGCGAACGAGGAGGCCGTGCGCGGCGACGCGCATGCGTCCGTCCGGGTCCCTCGTCGCCACGTGCCGGAGGTAGGGGATCGCTTCCTGCCGCTGAAGCAGATCCAGATCCGCGGTCGGCTCCGGGAGAGGTTCGTCCCGTGCGCTCGGCGCCCAGGTCCACAGTCCCTTGGCCCGGTTGATGGTCACGGTGATGTTGTCCGCGTGGACGACGACCCTGTCCGGACGTTTGTCGAAGTCGGCGACATCCACGATGCCCCAATCCGCGCACCGTTCGAGCGCGGCGCGCTGCCGCCGGACCGGCTGAAGGTCGCTTCGAGCGTTCCATGCGGCCGCGATGGCCAAGGACGCGAGACACAGGATCAAGCGGGGCCGCGGGATGCGCCGGGACAGGAACGGGGCCGAGAAGAGGATCATCGCCGCGGCGGCCCAGAGCACGCCCCTCGGCCCCGGGGCGAAAGCGAGCCGGTCGAGGGGATAGCCGCTCTCCGCCCACAGGTTCCAGAGCGCGTGCGCGGGGATCGCGACGAGGATGCCGGAACGGAGCCGCAGGGCGGAGAGCACGAACGCGAGCCCCGTGACCGCCGCGACACGAAGCGCCACGGGCAGGACCGCGCCGCCTTCGAGGAGGTGAAGGAAGTGGACCGCGCCGAAGGCGACGCTCGAGAGCACGATCGCGAGCGGCCGCGGGAGGATGCCGAGCAGGAGCCCGAGGAGCACCCCGCGCCAGATGATCTCCTCCGACGCTGCCGTGACGAAGGCGTCGAGCCAGGCCCTCGCGCCGAGCGTGCCGAGGCGCGGGGGGCCGGCGACCGGGAGGAGGAAGGCGGCGAGAAGCGCTCCGAGCAGCGCCATGGAGATCCACTGGCGCGGCCTCGCGAGGCCGATGCGACGGGGCCACTCCGGACCGAAGGCCCACCGTGCCGCGATCCAGGACAGCGCCAGTTCGAGGGGAAGGAGCAGCAAGCCACCGATCGCGAACCACCGGTTGGCCCAGAGCAGCAGCCCCACGCCGGCGGCGTAGAGTGCGGCGGTAGCCGCGAGCCTCCCTCGACCCGTCCGATCCACGGGAACGAGTGTAATCGGCGGCCCGGCGGCTACGCGAGATGCACGACGCGGTTCGGCGCCACCGGCTCCCCGGCGCCGAGGCGGACGAGACGCGCGCCGGCGAGCGTGCCGAAGCGGCCCGGCATGCACGTGAGCACGACCACCTGGCAGCGGTCGCCCGCGAGCGTGAGCACCTCGGCCATCGCGGCGAGCCGCTCCGGGTCCGAGTGGCCCAGCGTGTCGTCGAAGAGCAGCGGCACGCCCTCCTCCGGGTCCACGAGCAGCGCGCACGCGAGCCGCGAGAGGAGCGACAGCTGCTCCCGCGCGCCCACCGACAGGCTCCGGAACGGCAGCGTCTTCCCGTCGAGCGTCCGGCGGTCGATCCGGAGGTCGTCGTCGAGCTCGACCGTGAACGACTCGCCGAACACGAGCCGGCCGAGCTCCACGATCTTGCTGCGCAGCGGCGCGGCGTACGCGCGGCGCGCCTCCTCGCGCTTGTCGCGCATCGTCTCGAAGAGCAGCTTCGCCGCCGCCGCCTCGCGCTCCAGCTGCCGCCGCTCGCGCGCGGCGTGGCGGCGCGCGGTCTTCATCTCCTGCAGCTGCTCGAAGAGGCCGCGCTCGTTCCGCATGTCGAGTCGCGCCGTCACGTCGCGCATCTCGTCCTGCGCCGCGCGCAGCCGGTGCGCCGCCTCCGCGACCGCGGCCCGCGCGTTGTGCATCGCGCCGCGGACGCGTGCCGGGTCGGCGGCGACGATCGCGGAGCGCTCCGCGTCGTGCGCGGCCTTCGCCTCGTGGAGCTCCGCCTCCGCCGCCTGCGCGGCGTCCGCGAGCTCGCCCTCGGTCCCCCGCGCCCCCTCCAATTCGCGCCGAGCGGAGCGGTCCGCCTCCGCGGCGACGCGCAGCTGCACGTCCGTCTCGGCCATCTCCTCCTTGAGACGCTGCGCCTCGCCCGCCGTCGTCAGCGCGCGAAGCCGCGCGTCATCGAGCCGCGCCGCGGCCTCCTCGTGAAGGCGCTCCGCCTCGTTCTTCGCCTCGTTCGCTGCCTCGAATCCCTTTGCCAGGGGGGGCTCCGGGGGCCGCTCGGAGGGGTAGGACTCGACCCACGCGCGCAGCCGCTCCATCTTCTCGTCGACGACCTCGAGCGTCAGGTCGCGGAGGTTCTCGCGCTCGATCCGCTCGGCGTCCCGGATCGTGCGCTCGGCCTCCTTGCGCCGCTCGTTCGCCGCGGCGGCGGCCTCGAGGCTCTCCACGCCCGCGTCGGCGAGGAGCCGGTCGAGCTCTGCGCGCGAGGCAGCGTACGCCTCGGAGACGTCCTTCGCCGCGCGCACCGTGATCTCGACGACCTCGGGGACCCTCACGGTCGTCTCGCCGGCCACGCGCGTCTCGGCGGTCTCGCCCGCGGCGAGCGCCTTCGGCTTGCCGTCGATCTCGGCCGTGAGCGGCGCGAGCGCCTTCACCTGCACCTGCGGGCGCTCGGCGTCGAGGCGCGCGGAGGCCGTCTCGTGCCTCAGGTGCGCCTCCCGGAGCTTCACGACGAGCGCGTCGGTGGCGCGGACGCCCTCGAGCGCCCGCCTCGCCTCCGACGCGGCGCGGCGCGCCTCGACCACGCGGCCGCGGCGCTCGCCGAGCTGCTCGAGGTCGAGCCGCGCGCGCTCGCACTTGAAGTCCTCGTCGCGGAGCTTCCAGAGCGCGAGCGCGTCTTTCGCCGCGGCCTCGGCGGCGACCCGCTCCGCCTCGACGGCCTGCGCAAGGGCCTCGGCCTCGAGGAGCCGCGGACGCGCCTTCGCGGCGCTCGCCTCGGCCTTCGCCCGGCGCTCCTCGGCGGCGCGCGCCTTCGCGGCGAGCGCGAGGCGTGCGTTCCACTCGTTGCGCGCGGTGGACGCCTTCATCTGCGCGCCCTTGAGCTCGATCTCGCGGCGCTTGAGCATGCCCTCGCGCTTCTCCAGCTCCGCCACCTCGCGCTCGCGGCGCTCCTGCTCGGCCTTCGCCTTCTGCTCCGCCGCCGCGGCCTCGAGGATCTCGCGGTGGAGCTCGGCGCTCCGGTCGACGTCCTGCCCGAGGGCCTTCAGCTCCCCCTCGAGGTCGAGGACGCGATCCTCCGCCTCCTGCTCCTTCCGGCGCGCCTCCTTGAGGGGCTTTCGCGGGTCGCCCCGCTCCCGCGTGAAGTGGCGCCCGTACTCCTCGCATACCGCGTCGAAGAGCGCGATCTCGCGCTCGCCCGCCGCCGCGCGGCCGGCGGCCTCGTCGAGCGCCTTCACGAAGGACTGCGCCTTCGAGAGAAGGGCCTGCTCCGGCGCGCCGCCCTGCTGGACCGTGAGCGCATCGAAGAGATCGAGGTCCATCGTCTCCTCGAGGAGCCGGAGCGCGCGGTCGTGGGCGAGGCGTCCCGTGTGCTGCTCGGCCTTCGGCGCGACGACGCGCAGCTCGGTCGCGGGCGAGCGGAAGAACCGCTTCATGTAGGTGAAGCGGTAGGGACCCGTCTCGACGTCGGCCTCGATCTCGGTGCCGGTGTCCCGGTCCACGGGTTTCACGTCGAGCACGTCCTTCTTGTGCGTCGAGTCGAGCTCCCGGAAGAGGAGCCGGAAGGCCTCGAGGAACGACGACTTGCCGGCCTCGTTCCGGCCCTCGACGACGGTCACGCCCTTCGGGGCGAGGTCGATCCTCCCGTCGGCGATGCCGCGGAAGTTCTTCACGCGGATCCGGTGGATCCTCACCGGGATCCTCCGAGGGGGATGGGGGGGTGCGTGCGGGATCCGCCGCCGCCGGCGAGCCGGTAGAGGAGCGCGAGCGCGTCGCCCGCGGCCTCGTCGCCCTTCCGCCGGGCGAGCTCGTCGAGCGTAGAGCGCGCGAAGCCGCTGAGGCCGAGCGCGGCGAGGTCCAGATCGCCGGGCGCGATCGCGAGGTCGTCGCGGCGCTCGAGGCCGGCGAAGAGGGCCTGCGCGTCGGCGAGCGTCCGGTCGAGCGCCGCGCGCTCCGCGAGGCCGAGCGTCCCCTTGAGCCGGAGCTTCAGGACGGTCGTGTCCTTCGTCGGGATCTCGTCGAGCCAGAGGCCGAGCGCGTCGATGTCGGCCTGGCCGGCGAGCACCCACGTGCGCTTCACGAAGCTCCAGCGGCCGACGGGGCGGCGGGAGACCTTGCAGTCGCTCTCGTCGAGGTCGACGATGAGCGCGTGGCCGGGCTCCGTCTCGCGGAAGGCGGTCGGCTCGGGCGTCCCGCTGTACCAGATGCGGTCACGGAGCTTCGTCACGGAGTGGCGGTCGCCGAGCGCGACGTAGTGGATCTTCCGCTCGTCGATCGCGCGTGCGGCGGCCGCGACGTCGATCAGCGCGGCGTCGCCGTGGTCCCCCGCGGCCCCCCCGTTTCCGTGCGCGACGAGGACGCGCAGCGTGCCCTGCGGCGCGGGCTCGAGCCCCTCGCACGCGCGCGCGACAAGGTCGCTTCCCGGCCGCTTCGTGTGCCACGGGGCGCCGACCACCTCGAGGCCCGGCCGGACCGTCTCGCGGCTCACGAGCACGCGCGCGCGCGGGTGGTTCCGGATGCGCTCGTGGATCGAGCCGGCCTCGAGCGGGTCGTGGTTGCCGGGCAGCAGGAAGACGGGGCACGGGAACGCCGCGAGCGCCTCGAGCGCGCGGCGGAGCGTCGTCGCGTCGATCTGGTTCGACTCGAAGACGTCGCCGGAGACGACCGCGAACTCGCAGTCGCGCGCGTGCTCCGCCATGGTGCGGATCGCGTCGATCCGCGCCTGGCGGTAGCGCGGCAGCGCCTCTTCCGAGAGGAAGTGGCGCCTTAGGCCGAGCTGCCAGTCGGCGGTGTGCAGAAAGCGGGTACGGTTCACGGACGCCCTCACGCCCCCTTCTACACGGGGGGAGGGTCAGTATTGGACGCGGTCGGCCTTCTTCTGCCAGGCGGCGAAGGCGGCTCCCGCGGACGCGTTCGGGAGGTGGAGGAGGGGGGCCCGGGGGGAGGAGATGGCCTCGTAGATGTCGGCATCGGCAAAGCCGATGGCGGCGGCGTCGTGGCGCGTCATGGCGTAGTGGACGCGCTCGATGTGCGCCCAGTGGATGGCCGCGAGGCACATGGGGCAGGGCTCGCAGGTGGTGTAGATCTCGCACCCCTCGAGGTGGAATCGCTTGAGCTTCTTTGCGGCGGCGCGGATCGCGAGGATCTCGGCGTGAGCGGTGGGGTCGTTCGTCGCGAGGACGCGGTTGTTGGCTTCGCCGACGATCTTGCCGCCGTGGACGACGACGGCGCCGAACGGCCCGCCCTCGCCCTTCTCGACGCCCTCGCGGGCGAGCTTCGCGGCGCGGTCCATGAAGTCCACGGGGACATTCTCCCTGCGCGGCGGACGTTCCTTCGTGCCGGGAGTCGGGCGGGGAAGGTGTACCGAGGCGTACGCTTCAGCCCCGCGCCTTCTCGATCAGCCGCCTGAGCTCGCGTGCCGGATCGCGCCCGCGGGCGTAACCGCGATGTTCGATCAGCGCGAGCGCTTGGCGCGTCTCGTCCAGGTCCTCGGGCTCTGCCGCGGAGAGGAGCATCAGGGCGTCCGCGCGGTCCTGGGGACGCGAGCGGTCCTCCCGCGACAGGAGCTTCAACGCGAGCAGATGCGAGAGCCTTGCGACCGGCAGGCGCACGTGCGGGCGGAAACCGCAAGCCCGCCCACGAGGGCGAACTTGGCGTCGAGTTTCCGGAGCGCCGGGGCGTCGACGCGAGGGCGTCGCGCAGCGGCGTCACGACGGCGCGCGGCCTCCGCGCCGCGGCCTGCCGACGGCATCGCCGTGCTCCGCGCCGGGCCGCTCATGAAGCCACGCGAGCAGGAGGCGATCGATCTCCGGATCGCTGGCCTCCGGATGCCGGCGGCGGGGATTCTGCCGCATCATCTCGACGCCCGTGCCATGGAGGTCGAGCGCCATGCGCAGGCGTTCGGCGGGGGTCGTCGCGGGATGCCGCACGCTCCTCATTCCACGGCGATTCTACGGCGCGCCTCCCCGAGCTGCCCGGCGCCCGACGCGAGGCGATCCGTCCCTCGCCGCCCCTGTCCCACCCCCGCGCACAATGCGATGTCGCCCGCGTGCCGGCCATCGGCACCGCGGCGCACGGAATCGGAGAAAGGAGAAGAGCCATGCGCGAGTACCGTCTGGATTTCGCGGAGGACCTGGACAAGCTGGGCTGCAAGGTGCCCGGCTGCGACCACACCGGCGAGCGCGGGGAGACCTTCCTGCACTCGATCTGCCACTTCGACGCGCCCACGTGGACGTCGTACCGGGCGGGGGTGCTGACGATCAGCTGCTCCGTCTGCGGCCGCACGGTGAGCGCGATCGCGGTCGCGCGGCGTCCCACGGCCCGCGCGGCGCCGTAGCCTGCGTGCGGAACCCATTCCGCACCCCGGTGCGCGCAAGTCCTTGCAGAATGGCGGCTTGCGCGCGCCGGGCACCCTAACCGTTGACTTGCCGGCCGCGCTTCACGACGGCGCGGACCGGGCTCGTGCCGAAGTAGTAGGCGAGGTCCCTGTAGTCGGAAGGCTCGCAGACGATCACGTCGGCCTGCTTGCCGACCTGCAGCGAGCCGACCTTCTTCTGCACGCCCGCGGCGCACGCGGCGTTGATCGTCGCCGCGACGATCGTCTCCGCGATCGACATCCCGAACCGCACGCACGCCATGTTGAGCACGAGCCACATCGACTGCGTCGGCGAGGAGCCGGGGTTGTAGTCCGTCGCGAGCGCGACCGGGCAGCCGAGCGTGATCATCGCGCGCGCCGGCGGCCGCTGCTCCTGGTCGAGCACGTAGTTCGCGGCCGGCAGGAGCACCGCGATCACGCCGTCCTTCTTCATCGCGAGCGCGTCCTCGCGCGTGCAGAACTCGAGGTGGTCCGCCGTGATCGCGCCCACGCGGCACGCGAGCCGCGCGCCGCCGCAGTGGCTGAACTGGTCCGCGTGCACCCGCCCCCGGAGCCCCGCCTCCTTCCCGGCCACGAGCACCTGCTGCGCCTCGGCGAAGGAGAAGACCCCCTTCTCGAGGAACACGTCGCAGTACTCCGCCGCGCCCTCGCGCACGACCGCGGGGAGGATCTCCTCGCAGACGATCCGCACGTACTCCACGCGGTTGTCCGCGTGCTCCGGCGGCACCGTGTGCGCGGCGAGGCACGTGCGGACGACCTCGACGTCGTGCTGCACCCCGAGCGCGTGGAGGGACCGCAGCTCGTCGTCGAGCGAGAGGCCGTACCCCGACTTCGCCTCGATCGTCGTCGTCCCGAGCGCGAGGAACTTGTCGAGGTTCCGCTTCACGGCCGCCTCGAGCTGCTCGTCCGACGCCTCGCGGAGCATCTTCATGCTCGCGGCGATCCCGCCGCCGCGCCGCGCGATCTCGGCGTAGGAGACGCCCTTCGCGCGCTCCTCGAACTCGTCCGCGCGCGAGCCGACGAAGACCGCGTGCGTGTGGCAATCGACGAAGCCGGGCATCACGATGCCGCCCTTCGCGTCGATCGTCTTCTCCGCCTGCAGCTTCAACGCGTCGGGGCCGATCTCGACGATCCGCCCCTCGTCCATCGCGACGCCGCCCTCGGTGATCCCCAAGTGCGCCTGGGCGTTGCCGCCGTAGGGCGGCGCCACGCCGGGGCGCGCGCAGGTGAGGATCTGCGCCGCGTTCGTGATCAGCAGGTCGACCATGGGATCAGGTGGGGCTCCGGGGAGGGGATCTTCGCATGCGGGGCCCGGAATGGCGCCCCCCGGGCCCCCCTGCGTCAGCGTTCCTGCGGGAGGTCCGCGCCGAAGCCGACGGAGATCGCACCCTTTCGCTCGGTCCACGCGGCGCCTTCGCGCGCGCCCTTCTCGCCGCGCGGATCGCCGCGGTACTCGTCTTTCCCGCCCGTGTCGAGGAAGATCCCGACGGCGGGCAGGTCGTCGCGCCACGAATGGAAGGGCGGGTAGACCGTCGCGGAGCCGAAGGGCGCCGTGTCCCCGAGCCCCTCCTCCATCGCCGCCTCGTAAAGGTCGTCGCCGCGGCGGTCCCAGAAGAGCGCCACGCTCCCGAGGTCCGCGCTGCCGCCGCAGAGGTTCTTCAGGAGGTAGCGGTCGTTCCCGTCGCCGTCGATCGAGATGCTGATCGAGCCGTCGCGCGCATGTCCCTGGAACTGGTTCTTCGTCGCCAAGACGCCCTGGTTGTAGCGGTCGTCGCCCGAGAGGTCGACCTGCACGCCGATCGCGAAGTGGGCGCCCGCGCCGAGCGAGTACTTGCCGTTCTCGTACGTGTCGTCGCCGGAGCGGTCCTCGAGGACGCCCACGCCCCACCAGTAGCCGCACCCCTGCGCCCAGCACTGCGCGTGGTAGCGGTCGTTGCCCTCCCCGTCGACGAGCAGCCCCCAGCCGCCGGCGAGGCTCCGGCCGTCGCCGAGATCGGCGCGGCGGCCGTAGCCGCACCCCTGCGCCATCGCGACCGACTGGTTCAGGTAGAGCGCGCTCACGTTGCCGTCGTCGCGGCACCAGTACGTGTCGTTCCCCGCGAGGTCGAGGAGCAGCCCGCAGCCGAGCGTCGAGCCCATGCCCTGCGACTGCTCCGCGCACTCGTAGCGGTCGTCGCCTTTCGCGTCGAGGAGGACGCCGACGCCCGCGTGCGCGGCGCCCTGCCCCCAGCGCGTCTTGACGACGTACTGGTCGTTGCCCGCGAGGTCCCAGAGGAGGCCGGTCCCGAACCAGCCGCAGCCGAGGCCGGACTCCTTCACGGTGTAGCGGTCGTCGCCCGCGAGGTCGACGAGCGTGCCGATGCCCATGAGCCCGCATCCGAGAGCGAAGGGCTCGTCGCCGCCGTCCCATGTGTCGTTGCCTTGGAGGTCGATCGCGATCGACACGGCCTCCGCGATCCCGCAACGGGAGGCCGCGCCCCCGCTCCAGCGGTCGTCGCCTCCGAGGTCGATGACGAACCAGCCCGTTCCGGCGTCGATCTCGTCGTCGCCCTTGCCGGCGACCACAACCGGGCCGAGCGGCGTCGAGAGGGTCCATCGACCCTCGGGGAGGTCGGTCGCGGCAGCCTCGCGCCACTCGTCGAGCGCCGTGCGGAGGTGCGCCGCGAAGATCACGCTCGCGTACGCCGCCCGCGACACGTCGAAGTCTCGCAGCATGTCGAAGACGAAGTGCGCGGAGGTCGCGGACTGGTCGAGGAAGTCCTCGTCCTGCCAGGGCCCGGGGATCCGCCCGTGCGGCGCGGGAGGATCCGCCTTGCCGAGCCACCCCGCGGCGAGGATCGCGCCGATGGATACGCGCACGACGAGGCGCTGCACGGCCGGCGGCAGCGCGCCGAGCCGCGCGCGGTCCTCCGCGCCCGCCCCGGCGAACGTGGTCCACTCGCCCGGCGCCTTCGCGAGAGCCGCGAACGCCTCGGCGGGCGCTGCCTCCGCCGGGATCCACGGGACGCCCCACGACTCCTTCGGCACCGCCGGGAAGTTCCGGCCCGCGGGCATGTCGAGGAGCGACCAGCAGCGCTGGAGGACCTCGTCGACCTTCCCCGCGGCCGCGAGAGCGAGCAGGTCGTCGGTGATCCGCCCCGTCTCTCGCGGGACCGCGCGCGCGTCGCGGAAGAGGTTCTCGACCGTGCGGAGCAGGTGCTCGCGCCCGCCGTAGAAGCGCATCTCGTCGCCGGTGTACCCGATCGGCCGCGCGCCGCCGACGGTCTCGGCGCGCACGCGCTCCCAGAGCTCGTCCGGGATCCGCAGGGCGGCGCGCGCGTCGGGCGCGGGCTCCTCGCCGGCAAGCGCGGGGACGACGAGGAGGATCGCGAGCGCGCGGCTCATGGATCGCATCGGCGGAGTGTATGCCGCGGCCCGCAAGGGTCGCAACGGGAGGAGCGCGAGGAGGGGCGCTACGCCGCAGGCCGGGTCACTTCGCCCCGAGTTTCCTCAGCGCCTCGCGCGGGTAGTACCAATTCCCGTTGCGAAACTCCTCGTCCGCCTTCCGGATCGCCGCGATCACGGCGTCGGATCTCGTCCCGATCGCCGCCAGGGCCCGCAGACAGAGCCGCTGGAGCGGCAGATCGTGAGGATTGGCTTCCATCACCTTGAGGATCGCGGGAACGGACGGAGCCGAAGGCGACCCGATCACGCGAAACGCCTCGAGCGCGGAATCCCGTAGGACTCCTTCGTCGCCTTCCATGGCGGCCTCGAGATCGGGCACGAGTGCGGATGCGTCGGGCCCGAAGTCGATGATCGCCTCCGTCGTGCATATCCGGACGAACTGGCTCGGGTCCCTGAGCCCCGCCCTCACGACCTCGACCAGCCCTGCGCCGTCCTTCCGCAACCGCCAGACCGCGAGCGCGATCCGGGGCCTCGCAGCCGGCTCCTTCTCCGACTTGAGCGCCGCCTCGATCGCGCCTAGCTGGTCCGTCGCCTCCACTTGCGCGAGCGTCCAGCCCGCCCGCGCCCTGGAGATCGCCAGCTTGAACGCGGCCGCCTCGGCGTAGGCCCTGTCCGCCTCGTCCACATACCGCGGACGGCCTGACCGCCGCTACACCATCGGCAGGTCGATCTTCCCGCGCCGGGCCGCGGCGATCGCGTCCTCGTAGCCCGCGTCCGCGTGGCGCATCACGCCCGTCCCCGGGTCCGTCGTCAGCACGCGCTCGAGCCTCCGCGCCGCGTCCGGCGTGCCGTCCGCGACCACCACCATGCCTGCGTGGATCGAGTAGCCGATGCCCACGCCGCCGCCGTGGTGGATCGACACCCACGTCGCGCCCGCCGCCGTGTTCACGAGCGCGTTCAGCAGCGGCCAGTCCGCGATCGCGTCCGAGCCGTCCTTCATCGCCTCCGTCTCGCGGTAGGGAGATGCCACCGAGCCGCAGTCGAGATGGTCGCGGCCGATCACGATCGGCGCCTTGAGCTCCTTTTTCGCCACGAG
>WYBS01000066.1 GCA_011525755.1 Planctomycetaceae bacterium | reverse complement strand
GAGAAGATCACGACCGCCCCGCGCGGGACATCGCGCAGCTCCTCGACGAAGACCGCGCCCTTCGCCCGCAGCTTCTCGACGACGTGGCGGTTGTGGACGATCTCGTGCCGTACGTAGATCGGGGGCCCGAACTTCTCGAGCGCCCGCTCCACGATCTCGATCGCCCGGTCCACGCCGGCGCAGAAGCCGCGGGGCTCGGCGAGGACGACGTTGAACATCGGTTAGAGCGTCGCACGCCCCCGCCTTCCTGCAAGATCCTTCGCCGCGCCCGCGTATCATGGGTGCCCTGCCGATGAGACACCTGGCCCTCCTCCTCGCGGCCGCCGTCGCGCTCGCGGACGACGGCGGCATCGCCCCCCCGACCCGCTGGAGCCACGCGCGCGGCCCCGCCTCGAACAGCGGCCAGAGCCGCGCCCAGCCGCCGGAGACCTTCGGCGGCATCGCCTGGACCTACAAGGCGAAGGCCTCGGTCCTCTTCCCCCCCGTCGTCTGGGACGGCGCGATCTTCCTCGTCGACGGCGACGCCAAGGCGGCCGAGCTCGTCGCGCTCGACGCCGAGACCGGGAAGCCGTGGGCGAAGACCTCCGTGCGCGCGCCGGGCCAGCCGGCCGTGGCCTCGCGGAGCGCGTTCCTCCTCGAGGAGGGGAAGACCCTCGCCCAGATCCAGCTGGACGGACGCACGCTCTCGCGCCAGTGGAGCTCCGACGTCGGCGGCGGCGCCTCGCCGCCGCGCATCGTGGACGACGAGATCTACGTCGCGACGCCGCGCGCGCTCCTGAGCCTCCGCGCCGGGCTATCCCGGCCGGCGTGGAAGGTCGAGGGCGCGTTCGCGGGCGAGCCCGCCGTGCGCGACGGCCACGTCTACGCGCTCCGCCGCGACGGCACGAAGCTCGTCCTCTCCGCGTACGCACGGGCCGACGGGAAGGAGGCCTCCTCGGTCACGCTCGCCGATCCGGCGGAAGCGGGCGGCGGCGGGCGCGTCGTCGTCGGCAACCGCATCGTCGGCGCCCTGCTCCCGCCGGAGAAGGCGCAGACATGGGCGGTCCTCGCCCGCAACCCGGGCACGGCCGAGCTCACGCTCTCGCGGACCGAGAAGCTCCTCACGGAGCCCTTCGTCGGCGACCGCCTGCTCCTCTCGATGTCGGCGGACCGGGCCTGGACGATGTTTTACGCCGACGAGAAGAGCCCGCGCGTCCCGCGCGTCGCCGCCGCGGACCGCCCCGAGCTCTTCGAGGCGCCGGCCGGGGCGATCTGGCTCGGCGAGTCCTGCCAGGTCTACGGCGACTGGTGCGGCGACGTGATCGGCAACGCGGTCTTCTGGCATGCGCGCGAGCGGCCGGAAGGGGCGGTGCTCCGGAAGGGGCTCCGTTTCCACGCCGTCCCCGCGCGTGACGCCCTGCTGCTGCTCGTGCCCGCGGATGGCAAGTCGATGCTCGCGCTCGTTCCGGAGGAGATCGGATGAGGACCCTCGCGACGCTGCTTCTCGTCCCCGCGCTCGCCGCGGCGGACACGGTCGTGCTCCGCGACCGGACCATCCTCGAGGGCCCGGTCGCGAAGGGCGACGCGTCGCTCACGGTCGCGGGCCGCGCCGTGCCGCTCGACGAGGTCCTCCTCTGGGAGGACGACAAGGGCCTCGCGCTCCACGCGCCGTCGTTCGAGGCGCAGCTCGACGCGTGCCGCGCGATCGCGGTGCGGGACCGGCTCGCGCTGTGCCGGAAGCTCTTCCCCGAGGCCGTCGCGGCGGGCGCCGTCGATGCCGCGCGGGAGATGCTCGTGCTCGCGGCCATGTCGGGACTTCCCGCGAAGGAGGCTGCCGACTGGGACAAGCGCCTGCTCTCCGCGGAGAGAAAGGAGGGGGCCCCGGGGGCCGCGCCCGACGCGGGCATCGTGCTCTCCGACCTCCTCTGCAAGCGGGCGAAGGCGGAGCTCGACGCAGGCGAGGGACACGAGTACCGCGGCTGGCAGCTGCTGCGCGCCGCGCTCCGGATGAACGAGAAGAACGAGGCCGCGCTCGCGATCCTCGAGGGGATCGCGCCGGAGTACCCCCCCTTCGGCAGCACGGCGGAGGGCCGGCCGGATCCCGCCAAGGGGCGCCGCATCTGGCTCGACTGGCAGGTGGACGTGCTGCGCGGCGAGGTGCGCCCGCTCGGCCGGCGCGCGCCGGACATGCAGCGCGCCCGCACCGTCTGGCGCAAGGACCTGAACGGCGTCGAGACGCGGGAGGAGGGCGCGGAGATCGTCTTCCTGACGCCGATCGACGACCGCACCGAGATCCTCGGCAAGTGCGTGCGGTACGCGAAGATCACCTCCCGCGCGCTGGCGAAGATCTTCGCCACGGACAACCCGAGGCGCGACGACAACGAGCCGCTCGTCATCTACTTCTTCGAGTCGCGGGACGAGTACGTGCAGAGCCTCGGCGGGAACCCGATGGCCCGCATGTCGCTCGGCGTCTACTCGCGGAGCGACAACGTCTCGCGCTTCTTCTGGCCGGAGACGCCGGACGCGACGCGCGAGGTGCGTCGCGTGTTCGTGCACGAGCTGACCCACCACTGGATCGAGCGCAGGAACCCGCGCTGGCACGCGAGCGACTTCTCGACGGCCGAGAACCGCGGCATCGTGCCGGGCTACTGGGTCGTCGAGGGCTTCGCCACCTTCATCGAGGAGGGCAGCTACGACATCGACACCTACAAGTGGTCGCACTTCGCGCCCCACGCGAACAGCCTCAGCGTCGTCGCGGCGATCTCGCGGGACAAGGGCAAGCTGATCGACTGGGAGAGGCTCTTCGGGCTCTCGCAGGCGAAGGCGCAGGGGGAGTGGGTGACGAAGACCGGCGTCGTCGCCACGGCGAAAAAACCGTGGGGGATCACCCCGCAGCCGTTCGGCGAGGCGCGGCTCTTCTACGAGCAGTCCGCGGCGGCTTGCCACTACCTCTACTGGGCCGAGAACGGGAAGTACCGGCAGCAGCTCATCGACTTCATGACGGCCCACTACACGGCGAAGCGCGAGGGGACCGACATCAAGACCGCGTTCGGCCTCACGCCGAAGGATCTCGGCGCCCGGATCGAGGAGTTCGCGAGGAAGGTGGTCGACGGCGCCTGGCGCCCGTCGAAGGCGTAGGCGCGGCGCGTCCGGGGGCGAACCGGGGGGGCTCCGGGGGCCACGGCCTCGGCCGTGGCCGCGGAAACAGCCCTTGCGCGCGCCGGTCGTCCCGATCCGGGACGCACCTCCCCCCCGGCCCCCCTCTTTCCCCATGCCGGAGGCCGATGAGAGATTCATGGACCCCGGCCTGAAGCTCCGCCAGGAATTCATCGCCCGCGAACGCGCCGCGCTCCGCGGCAGCAGCGTGCGCGAGGCGGGCAAGGGGATCCGCGGCGCGCTCAGCGGCGTGTTCGCGATGCTCGTGGCGATCGGCATCACGGTCGTCGTGACGCGGATCGGCTTCTACTGGCACTCGTTCCTGCTCGAGTTCCTGTTCGCTGCGTTCGCCGGCTACTTCGTCCAGCGGACGGGGGGCGGCCTCCTGAAGGGCGTGATGCTCCTCCCGCTCGCGTACGGCGCGGCGTTCCTCATGCGCCGGATGGGCTGGGACCCCTCGTCGATGCTGGCGCCGGAGTCGATCCTGATCTCCGGCCACGGCCACCTGCTCGCGGTGTGCATCCTCGTCGGTTGCGGCGGCCTCACCGGCTACGTCCTCGAGTCCCGCCGGTAGTCCCGCGGGCGAGTCCCGTTCCCACGGCGACTCGGCGTTTCTTGGCGCCGTCCCCGGTCCCGGCGATTCTCTAGGGCATCTCGGACCGCATCACGATCGTCGAGCGCAATCTCGACGCCTATCTCGAGACCGCGGAGGGCGCGCCGCGCCTGCCGCGCGACGCGCCACTGCGCGCGGGCGGCCGCCTGCTCGCGCGCGAAGCCGTCGCGCTCTTCGAGGACCAGGCGCTTTCGCGGGCCATCGACGTGGCGGCCCGGCGGCTGAAGCTCAGGAACCTCGGCTTCTACACGATCTCCTCGGCGGGCCACGAGCAGAACGCATGCCTCGGCGCGCTGCTCCGGGTCGACGACCCCTGCTTCCTCCACTACCGGGCAGGCGCGCTCATGATGGCGCGCGCGCGGCAGCTCCCGGGATCCACCCCGCTCTTCGACACGCTCCTCTCGATCTGCGCGTCGAAGGAGGACCCGATCGCGGAGGGGCGCCACAAGGTCTGGGGGAGCCGCGCGCTCTTCGTGCCGCCCCAGACGAGCACGATCGCGTCCCACCTGCCGAAGGCCACGGGGATGGCGTTCGCGCTCGCGCGCGCGCGCCGGCTCGGCGTCGACCCGGGCGTCGCCGCCGACGCGATCGTCTGCTGCACGTTCGGCGACGCCTCCGCGAACCACGCGACCGCGCTCTCCGGCATCCACGCCGCGCGATACGCGCACCGGCGCGGCAATCCCGTCCCGATCCTCTTCGTCTGCGAGGACAACGGGATCGGCATCTCGGTCGACACGCCGCGCCGCTGGATCCGCGGGAGCTTCGACACGCTGCCCCACCTCCAGTACATGGAGGCGGAGGGCACGATCGACGAGATCCATGACGCGACCGCGGCGGCGATCGACGCCTGCCGGGAGTCGCGCGCGCCGGTCTTCCTCCGCCTCGCCTGCGTCCGGCTCTGGGGCCACGCGGGCACCGACATCGAGACGGCCTACCGCACGCAGTCCGACATCGAGGCGACCGAGGCGCTGGACCCGCTCCTCGCGAACGCGCGCCGGCTCGTCGAGACCGGCGCGGCGACGCCGGAGGAGCTGCGCGCGATCCTTCAGGACACGCGCGCCCGCGTCGCCGCCGCCGCGGAGGAAGCCCCCCGCCGCCCCCACCTCTCCACGCGCGAGGAGGTCATGCGCCCGCTCGCGCCGTACGACGAGGCGCGCTGCCGCGCGTCCGCGGAGGGAGCGCCCTCCGCCGGGGAGCGCAAGGCCGTCTGGGGCGACGACCTCCCCGAGCGCGCGAGGAACCCGATGAAGCGCACGCTCGCGTCGCACGTCAACGCGGCGCTCGCGGACGAGATGGCGCGGCGGAGGGAGATGCTCGTCTTCGGCGAGGACGTCGGGAAGAAGGGCGGCGTCTACTACGTGACCGCGGGCCTCCAGAAGCGGTTCGGCGTCGCGCGCTGCTTCGACACCCAGATCGACGAGACGTCGATCCTCGGCGTCGCGCAGGGGCTCGCGCACGCGGGCATGCTCCCCGTGCCGGAGATCCAGTACCTCGCGTACCTCCACAACGCGGTCGACCAGATCCGCGGCGAGGCGTGCTCGCTCTCCTTCTTCTCGAGCGGGCAGTTCACGAACCCGATGGTCGTGCGCCTCGCGGGCCTCGCCTACCAGAAGGGCTTCGGCGGCCACTTCCACAACGACAACTCGATCGGCGGCATCCGCGACATCCCGGGACTCCTGATCGCGGTGCCCTCGCGCGGCGACGACGCGGCGAGGATGCTCCGCGGCTGCCTCGCGATCGCGCGCGAGTGCGGCCGGGTGGTCGTCTTCCTTGAGCCGATCGCTCTCTACCACGAGAAGGATCTCTACGAGGACGGCGACGGGCTCTGGCTCACGGACTACCCGGCACCCGGAACGGCCCTCCTGCCCGGAGAGGTGGGGGCTTCGGGGGAGGGGAACCACCTGATCGTGTCGTACGCGAACGGCTACCGCCTCTCGCTCCGCGCGGCGCGCGTGCTCGAACGGGAGCACGGCGTCCGCTGCCGCGTCCTCGACGTGCGCTGGCTGAACCCGCTGCCCTTCGACCGGATCCGCGAGGAGGCGGCGCGGGCGGAGACGGTCACGGTCGTCGACGAGTGCCGGACGACCGGCGGCGGCATCGCCGAGGCGGTGCTCGCGCATCTCGCGGAGACGGGCTGCCGCGCGGGCCTCCGCTCCGTACGCGCCGCGGACACGTACGT
This sequence comes from Planctomycetaceae bacterium, assembly GCA_011525755.1. GTDB lineage: Bacteria > Planctomycetota > PLA2 > PLA2 > PLA2 > PLA2. The sequence continues at coordinate 50,467 of WYBS01000066.1, read as the reverse complement.
GCCCCTGGGCCCGCCCGCGAGGACCGTGCTCGTGCAGGAGGAGGAGATCGTGGCGGCGGTCCTCCGCCCCCCCGCGCCCCCCCACCTCCCCCCGAAGGAGGCGCGATGAAGCGCGCGGCTCTCTTCTTCCCCGGCCGCGGCGCGTACACGAAGCGGACGATGAAGCTCCTGCCCGAGGACCACCCGTGGGTCGCCGAGGCGGACGCGCTGCGCGCGGGGTACGGCCTGCCGCCGGTCCTCGAGATGGACCGCGCCCGCTGGGACGGCGAGGTGCACCTGCGGCCGGACAACGCGTCGGCGCTCATCTACCTCCATTCGATGATCGACGCGGCGCAGGCGATGAAGGAGCACGAGGTCGTCTGCATCGGCGGCAACTCGCTCGGCTGGTACACGGCGCTCGCCGCGGCGGGCGCGCTTTCGTTCGCCGACGGGTTCCGCCTCGTGCAGGAGATCTCGATCCTCCAGATGCGCCACGCGGACGGCGGGCAGGTGCTCTACCCGCTGATCGACGACCAGTGGCGGATCGACGGGAAGCTCGCGGCGCGCGTGGAGGAGGCGCTCGCCGCCGCGCCGGGCGAGGCGTTCGCGTCGATCGACCTCGGCGGGTACGCGGTGCTCGCGGGCACGGAGAAGGGCGTCGCGCACCTGCTCGAGCGGCTGCCGCCGGTCGAGATGGGGCCGAGCCTTTACCCGTACCGGCTGAAGCAGCACGGCCCCTACCACACGCCTCTCGTCGAGGGGGTGTCGAGGGGCGCCGCCCACCTCGCGGGGCTCGGCTGGAGCGCGCCCTTGGTGACGCTCGTCGACGGCCGCGGCGCGCGGTTCACGCCGTGGTCGACCGACCCGGAGGATCTCGCCGCCTACACGCTCGGCACCCAGCTCACGACGCCCTTCCGGTTCACGACGTCGGTGCGGGTGGCGCTCCGCGAGTACGCGCCAGACATCCTCGCGCTGCCCGGCCCCGGCAACACGCTCGGCGGCGTGTGCGGCCAGGTGATCGTCGCGGAGGGCTACCGGGGCATCCGCTCGCGCGCGGAGTTCGAGCGCGCGCAGGAGGGCGGATCCGCCGTGGTATGGTCGATGCGCCGGTAGGGAAAGGCGCGGAAGCAGTTCCGCATCCGAACTGACGCAACCCTTTTCCCAGAAAGGACTTACGCCTGCCGCGCAGGTCAACCGTTACCCTGTTCTACTCCCTGGTCGCGCTGGTTTCGGCGGGGTGGGCGTGGGTATTCGGGGTCGACCTGTTCGGGCCCTCGGCGCCCACGGGGAGGGGTCTCGGGGAGGGGGTGCTCCTCGGCCTCGGGATCGTCGCGGTCTGCCACGTCGCGCACCGGCTCTCCGCGCGGATGCGGGAGGCCACGCGGTTCCTCGGCGGCTTCTTCGGGCCCATCCGCGGCGGCGACGCGATCCTCCTCGCCGCGGTCTCCGGCGTCGCGGAGGAGATGTGCTTCCGCGGCGCGCTCTGGCCGCAGCTCGGCCTCGTCGGCACGTCGTTCCTCTTCGCGATCTGCCACGTCGTGCCCGTGCGCGAACTCGCGGGCTACCCGATCTTCGCGTTCCTCGCCGGCATCGTGTTCGGGTTCCTGCGCGAGCGCACCGGCTCCGTGTGGCCGTGCGCCGTCGCGCACGCGACCGTCAACGCGCTCAACCTCGCGTGGATCGGGGCGGCCGAGCGCGGCCGCGCCGCGGCGGCTCCGCCGCCCCCCTCCCCCGCGCCCCCTCCCGGTCCCCCGCAGGAGCCTCCCGTGGAGGAGCTGCCGCCCCTCCCCGAGGCTCCCGACACCTTCCCGGTCACGGTCTGGCGCTACGACCTCCGCCTCGAGATCTCGGGCACCGACCGCGAGACGCTGCCGCAGTGTCTCGAGCACGAGCAGCTCGCGATCTTCTCGTACGTCGCGCGGCCGCACGTGTACGAGGAGATCGGGAAGGGGCTCTTCGTGTTCGCCGAGAGCTTCGACGAGCCGCTCGCCGCGTTCCCGAACGACCTCGCGACGCTCAGCGCCTACCTCTTCCAGCCGGTGACGGGGATCGAGGTGGCGGAGCGCTACGTGGACGAGGAGACGACGGACGACGTGCGCGCCTGGAAGATCGTCGCGAGCCGCGGCGAGTGCGTGAAGGTGCCGCTGCTCGTCCCGCCGCCGGAGGACGGCCGTTTCGTCGTCGAACCGGACCGCGAGGACACGGAGGTGCTCGCCGCGCACTGGAAGGAGTACCCGCGCTGGTTCCAGGACGCGATGCGGTTCAAGTACCCGCGGCTGCGCGACCTCTGAGGTCACTCCGCGAGGAGCGCATCGAGCACCTCGAGCGCGAGTTTGCGGGTGAACAGGTTCCTCTGCTCCATGGCCTCCCGGATCACGGGAATCGCGTCCCGGCTGCCGAGGGCGCCGAGCATGACCGCGGAGCGGTGACGCGTCGTCGCGTTGCCGCTCTCGAGCCCCTTCCGCAGCGCGGGCGCGGGCGACGGGTCCAGCTTCCGATACACGGCGACGAGCTCCGCATCGAACCTGCACGTCTCGTCGTCGCCGAGCCCGAGGAGGCACGCCTGCTCGCCGGCCTTCGCCGGATCGAGGAGGAGCAGCCCGCGCGCCGCGAACCGGCGGACCTCCGGGCTCGCATGCGTCAGGTGCGCGACCAGCGCGCTCCACGGGCTCCTGGGCGCGGCGGCGATCCCCTCGAGCGCGACGTCCGTCAGATCGCCGACCGGGGAGAGGAGCTCCGCGACCGATTCGATCATCCCGGCCCTCGCGAGGCTCCACACCGTCAGGCTCGCCGGCCTGGACTCGTCGCGAAGCGCGGCGAGGACCGGCCCCCGCTCGCTCGCGGGGAGCCCGGGGAGCAGGTACGCGAGCGTCCTCGCGGCCGCGTTGGATTCGAACCACTCGTCGACGCCGACGGACCGGATCGGCTTGACCCTCGGGAGCAGGATCTTCGAGATCTCGAGGCACCGCGCGGGCGGCGGAGGCCCGGCCCGCGGAAGCCACTCCGTCAGGTCCCGGACCCGCGGGGCGTCGTCCTTCTCGATCGCGCGCGCGATCGCCCACCCCAGCAGATCCGACTCCTTCGGCCCGCCCTTCCCGATCTCGCAGAGCGCGGCGGCTGCGACCACCGCCGCGTCGTGGTCGGAGCCCTTGACCAGCGACTTGAGGCGACCGGCGAGCGAGGCGGCGGCGGGGCCGAGGCTGCCGGCAAGCCCGCACGCCTCCACCGCGACGGGCGTGGAATCGCTCTTCAATTGCAGGCCGGCGAGTGTCGCGGCTGCCCGCGCGTCGGCGCCCGTGAGCCGAATGCGCGCGAGCGACCGGAGAATCTCCTTCTTCGCATCGGCCGGATCCTTCGGCAGGCCCAGCTTCAAGAGCCACGGGACGACGACGGCCCGGTGGGCCTCGACCAGCGGGCAGCTCACGCGGCCGTCGGGATCGGACTTCGAGTACTCCCATTCCTCCTCGCACAGCTGCTTCGCGAGCTCGGTGCGGAGCCTCGCGTCGGCCTTGAAGAGGAGCCTCTCCAATGCCTGGACCCCCGGTTCGCCGAGGGCAAGAAGCGCCGCGGCGGACTTGGGCGGCGCCTCCCAGCGCGCGATCCGCGGCTCAAGCAGGGGAACGAGCTCGGCCGCGTGGGGCCCGGCCTTGGCGATGTGCCGGAGGGCCCCTGCGAGCTCCGTCCGGATCGCGGTGGCCTCGAGACACGGCTTCGCCGACGCCACGCCCGGCCCCGGGATGCGGGCGAGAGCGCCGATCACGTTGCCACGCCGATCGTCGGTCAGGCTCGCCTGCGCGAGCTCGGCGAGGATCGCGACACCGGGTTCGCCGAGGGCGACCATCGTGTCGAGAAGACCGTGCGCCTCGGCGGACTCCTTCTCCCCGAGCCCGCGAAAGCGGGCGGCGAGGGGAGGACCGGCTGCCGCCGCGCGAGGTCCCATGCGCGCGAGCACCGCGAAGGCCTCGTCCCGCGCGGCCTCGTTGCTAAGGAGCTTCAGCACGGCGGGCACGGCCGCCTCGGGATCCGGATCCGCATCGAGGAGGAGCTCGAGGTAGTCCGGCTGCGTGGCTCGGTTCGTCTTGCCGTGCACGTACCGCTCGGGTGCCGACGCCATGGCCTTGATCAGGGCGCCCGTGGCCCCGCGACCGATTCGGATGAGGGCGATCCTCGCGGCCGCCTGCGTCATCCCGAGTTCCGCGCCGAAGGTCTCCGCCAGCGCAGGGGCGGCCGGGACGGCGTCCGGGCCGATCCTCGACAGCGCCCAGGCGGCGCGCCAGCGCAGCTCTCCGTCCGAGCTCTCTAGCGCGTGCGCGAGCTGCGGCACGGCCTCCTTCGCCGCCGGTCCGAGGTCCGCGAGCTTCATCGCCGCCTCGCAGGCGCGATCCGTCCCAAGGAGCGCCGCCAGCCCGGCAGCCTCGTCCGCGCGGACGTCGGTCTCTAGCACCGCGACGAGAAGAGCAAGCGCTGCCGCCCGCGCCATCGCAGCGCCGAGTATCCCACAGCCGCCGCGGCGGGGCCGTGCTAGCCTTGGCCGATGCGGACGATCTCCCTGCTCCTCGCCGGCGCGGTCCTCGGCTGCGCGGCGCCGCGGGCGCCCGTGCCGTCGGTCGCGACGGAGGGGCCGTCGGGGCTCTTGCGCGTCGTCCTCATGCTCGACAAGCTCAAGTGAATGGGGTGAGCGGACGGCATCCGGGATGCCGTCGGGCGCCTGGACGGCGTCCACCACGTCGAGGTCGAGTTCGGAACGCAGCGGGTCTACGTCACGCCCGCGCGGGACCGCACGCTCGACCTCGCGGCGCTCGCACCGGCGGTCCGGGCCGGCGGCGGACGCGTCGTGCGCACGCGGATCACGGCGAAGGGCCGCGTGGAGAGGGGCGGCGACGGCGCGCGGTTCCGGATCGGCGGCTGGCCCGACGCGTACCCGATCGAGGGCGAACTTCCCGACGGCCCCTCCACGATCCGCGCGGGCGTGCGCTTCGGGGACGTCCTGCCGCGGCTCCACCTGCTCGAGGAATGATGCGCGCCGTTCCCGGGACGCCTGCCGAGATCACGCCCGCGTGGCTCGCGGCGATGCTCGCCGAGGCGCCGGGCTTCGCGGACCTCCGGGTCACCGGGCTCACGCCGGTCGTGATCGGCGAGGGGTTCGGCCTCGACGGCACGGTCGTCCGCCTCGGGCTCAAGACCTCCCCCGCGCCCCCTCCGTTCCCCCTCGTGGCGAAGCTCGCCCGCGCGAAGGGCGGCGCGATCGAGAACGACTTCTACCGCCGCCTCGCGCCGCTCATGCCCATCCGGCTGCCGCGCCTCCTCGCGAGCGCGGTGGACGAGGATGCGGATCGCGCCGTGCTGCTGCTCGAGGACATGGGACCGGCCGAGCAGGGCGACATCCTGAAGGGGGCGACGCGCGCGCAGGTGCAGGCCGTCGTGCGCTCGATGGCGCGCTTCCACGCCGCGTTCGCGGGCCACGACGTGCTGAAGGACCTGCGCCCGTGGGGATCCCGGCGGACGCCGCTCGTCGAGATCGTCCGCGAGCGGACGCCGTTGTTCCTCGAGCGCTACGGCGCGTCGCTGCCGCCGGGCGGACTCGATCTCGTCGCCTCGCTCCCGGACGCCTTGCCGGAGATCGACGCGGAGCTCCTTGCCGCGCCGAGGACGCTCCTCCACGGCGACCTCCACATCGAGAACGTGATCTTCCCGCCGCGGGGCGAGCCGGTGATCCTCGACTGGACGGGCGCGTGCAGCGGACCGGCGGCTGCGGACCTCGGTCACCTGCTGGTCGAGGGGCCGACGCCCGCGGAGCGCGCGCGGCTCGCGGACGATCTACTCGACCTGCACGTGGCGGTCGCGGGGGGGGACCGGGGGCGGCTCGCGCGCGAGGTGCGTCTCGCGTACGTGAAGCACGCGGCGCGGGCGCTCGGCTGGGGCGGCAAGGAGCATCCGGGCGTCGACCATCCGCGCGTGCCCCCGCTCGTCGACGCCGTCGTCCGCAACGCGTTCGCGGCGGCGCTGGACGTCGGCTGATCAGTCCAGGAGCGGCGCGGCGTCGCGCCAGCGCGCGAGGTCGAGGAGCGTGGGGTTGTCTGCGTAGACGTTCGAATCGCGCGCGAGCGCGTGCAGCGGCGCCGCCGGATCCGCCATCCGCCCGAGCGCCATCAGCGCGAACGCCCGCTGCACCGGGTCGGGGCCTCCCTCGACCATCGCGCGCAGCGGCGCGATCGCGTCCGCCGACGCCGCGAGCCGGAACGCCCACGCGAACGCGTCGTAGTGCTCCGCGCGCCGCGCTCGCGCCCAGAGCGCGAGCAGGTCCGGGACGGCCTTCTCGCGGTCGAGCAGCGCGAGCGCGAGCGCCCCCTCCTCGAGGACGTCGTCCGAGCGCCGCTTCGCGAGCGCCTCGCGGATGAGCACGCGGCCCGCCGGATCGGAGAAGAGCGCGAGGGCCATCATGCCGTGGGGCGCGTACGTCTCCCCCCTTGCGGGAAGCAGGGTGCGGAGGGTCGGGAGGGAACCGTGCTCGCCCGCGAGCGCGAGGCCGAGCGCGCACGCGCCGAGATCCCACTCGTGGTCGAGCGCCAGGATCTCCGCCCGGAGGATCTCCTTCGCCGGATCGGAGGCCATACGCCCGAGCGCGATCAGGAAGTGGCCCCGCTCGACGAAACGCATGCTGTTCGGGCGGAGGTTCGCGTACTCCTCCGCGAGTGCCGCGGCCCCCCGCGCCCCCCCCATTCCGGCCAAGGAAGTCGCGAGCAGCGTCCGGACACCCGTGAAGTTGCCGTCGGTGTCGCCCGTCTCCCGCGCGAGGCGCCTGATCGCGCGCGTGTCGTCGGGAGGCGTGAGGCGCGCGGCGATCGCCGCCGCCGCGGCCGCCACGGGCGTCCCCCTCGCCCGCTCCTTGAAGACGGTCATCACCTCCGGCAGCACCGCCCGGTCATCGAGCACGAGGAGCGCCGTGCCGGCCTCGCCGCGGAGATGCGGCGGCTGCCGCCGGTCCGCGAGGATCGCCGCGACCTCCGGCGCCGTCCCGCCGGCGAGCCCGAGCGCGCGCACCGCGCACGCGCCGAGGTCGGGGGGCGCGTCGCCCGACGCGAGGATCGCGCGCGGCGTCTCCGCGTCCTTCAGGAGCCCGAGCGCGAGCAGCGCGTAGGCGCGCAGGCGCGGGTTCTCGGCGGCGTCCGCCGCGCGCGCGCGGAGGAAGTCGCGCTGCGCCTCTTCCGCGAGCAGCGAGAGCCCGAGGAGAGCCGCCTCGCGCACCTCCTCGACCGGGTCGCGCTCGACGCGCGCGCGCAGCGCCTCTGCCGCCCCCGGCGCGGCGATCCGGCCGAGCGTCAGGCACGCCGCGGCGCGGACCTGCCAGGCGGCATCGCCGAGCATCCTCGCGGCGAGATCGGGCAGCGTCGTCGCGCGGAGCTCGTCGCGCCACGCCGCCGGCGCGAGCGGACGGTCGAGGACCGTGCGGTTCGTGCGCCACGCGTGCTGCCACGGCGCGCCGAGCGCGAACCACGCCGGCGGCGGCATGCGCGTGTAGGGGGCGTCGGCGCGCCGCCTGGGCTCGCGCGCGCCGTCCACCCACGGCGCGCGGCCCGCGAGGCTGTTCTGCGCGTACCACACCTGGTGCCGCTCGAGCGTCCCGATCTCCCCCTTCGTGTCGATGTCGAAGGCCGGGAGGCCGGTGCGCGGGTCCGTCGAGAGCTCGCGCAGCGTGCGCATCACGGTCGGCCGCATCGACTCCCAGTAGGGGCCCGCGCCGCGCATCCCCTTGTACTTCGTTCCGCGGTAACCCGCGATCTCGAGGAAGTCGTCCTCGACGTGGAACATGTAGGACTGGTAGATGCCGAGGATGCGGTTGACGGCGACGCGGCGCTGGTCGCCGGTCGCGGGGATCCGCAGCAGCGCGTCGAGCCCCGCGAGCGCCCGGTCACGCGCGTCGTCGGCCGTGTCGGGGTTGACCACCTCCTCGAGCACCCACTCGAACGTCCCCTTCGCGCGGAGCCGCACGAGCGGGTCCAGCACCGCGTCGTAGAACGACGGGTCCACGTCGTAGCCGCGGTCGCCGAGGATGTGGCGCTCGATCACCCGCATCAGGTCGTCCGCGCGCTCCCGGTCGATGTGGCGGAGGGCAAGGACGGCGGCGAGCTGCACCGGCGCGCGCAGGTTGCGCTTCGTCTCCCGGTCAACGCGTTCGAGCCGCAGCGCCTTGAACAGCGCGTCGGTCGCCCTGTCGCGCACGCGCCCGCGCTCGCGCGGGTCCGCGTCTGGGGCGAGGTCGCGCAGCGCGGCGCCGACGGCCTCGACGGCCGCGACGAGCTCCTTGTCCGTCGACTTCGCGGCGCGGAGGAGCTGATCGAGCCCCTCGACGCGCCTCCCCGCATCGGCGAGCGCCACCTCGTCCGCCCGCGCCGCCCCGAGGCAGACGATCAGCGAGAGAAGGCCCTTCCGCACCACGCCCTTGGCAACGGCGGCCGCGGGGAGGATGTTCCCCGCTCGCAAGTTCTACTGGCACGTCGCGGGGGGCGTCGTGCGGTTGTCGAGGATCATCACGACGCGGCGCGTCGGGGCGCCGGCGGCGTCCTCGATGCCGCCCGCGAGCACGGTCGCTCCCAGGGGGTCGTTGAATCCGACGTGGCCCGCCATCGGGACCGGGAGCTCCGACGCAGTCACCGTGTAGATCGCGACGTTCGGCGCGCCGCCCGGGTTCTGGAGGTACTCCACTAGCTCGAGAGAGCGGATCACGCGCCCGCCCGCCGAGATCTGGAACCCGCCCGCCGTCAGGTAGAGCCGGCCGCTCGATCCCCACGTGGTCAGGCTGTACGCGCCGCGCCGGTCGAAGAGCAGCTTCGTCGCGAGGTACGACACGTCCTCCTCGAAATCGTGGATCACGACGCTCCGCGTGTCGCCCGCGACGATCATCACGCGCCCGTCGTGGAGCACCGTGCCCTGCGACCGGAACCGCGCGTCCCCCTCGAAGAACCCCGTCACGGCGACGCTGTCCACGCGCGCCGCGACCTGGGCGAGGTTGCCGACGGCCACGTACACCTCGTCGAACCCGCGCGAGAACTGGAGATGCTGCGCCGACGGCTGAGCGAGGTGCCCGGAATGCGCGTTCCACGACCCGCCCTCGAAGAACTCAAGCGTGTCGAGGGGATCGCCGCTGCCCCCGAAGCCCCCTGACACGAGCACCCCGGAGCGGAAACGGCTCGCGGCGTGCCACCTTCGCGCTTCGAGGAGAGGGGGCCCGGGGGAGGACCCGCTCGCCGGATCGAAGGTCTCCGTCGTCGCGAGCGGCGCGCCGCCGGGCGCCGCGACGCCGCCGACGAGGAGGATGCGCCCGTCCGAGAGCACCGTCGCCGTGAACTCCGCGCGCGGGCCGAGCAGCTTCGTGGAGAGCAGCTTGAAGCTCCGCGTGCCCGGATCCCACTCCTCCACGGTATCGGTCGCCTCGGTGTCGCTGCTGTGGCCGCCGATCACGAAGGTCCGCGACCCGACGCGCACGACCTGCGCGAGGTAGCGGGGCACGTTGAGCCGGTCGCCGAGGTCCAGGACCTGGTCCTCGCGGACGGCCGGCTCGGGCCCGCTCGTGATGAAGCAGACGCCCTTGTCCGCGCCGAGCGGCACTCCCGCCACTGACCGGATCGATCCCTTCACGAGGAGGTGGAAGCGGGCGTCCGGCGGGAGGTCGGGGGAGGGCCGAAGCTGCACGTTGCGCGGGTTCGCGGGCGCCGTCACGATGTTCGCGGGCACCTGGCTCCCGTCGGTGCGCGTGAGCACGAGCGTCGCCTGCGTGAGGGTCGCCACGTCCACGTTGTCGGAGAAGTTGACGGAAATCCCGGCGCCCGGCGCGAAGCCGATCGTGCCGTCGACGGGCACCGTGGAGACGATCGCGAAGGCGGCGGCACCGCCGCCTCCCCCGCCGCCCCCGCCGCCGCAGGCGGCGAGGAGGCCGATCCCGAGAAGCACCCACGCCTTCACGGGTTCCCTTATACAGGCCGTGCCGCTCGCTTTCACCGGGGGAGCGCCGCGCCGCGGGCGCAAAGGTCATAATCCGGGACATGGAGCCCCTCCGGATCGACGGCGCCGAGGGCGAGGGCGGCGGCCAGGTGGTCCGGACCGCGCTCGGCCTCTCGCTCGTGACCGGGCGCCGGATCCGCCTCGTGGACATCCGGGCGAGGCGCGGGCGGCCGGGGCTCCTCCGCCAGCACCTGACCGCCGTCGAGGCCGCGGCGCGGATCGGCGATGCCCGGGTCGAGGGGGCGCGCCTCGGCAGCGCGGAGCTCGACTTCGCCCCGCGCGGGATCCGGCCCGGCGACTACTCCTTCGACGTCGGCTCCGCGGGCAGCGTCACGCTCGTGCTCCAGACGGTCCTGCCGGCGCTGCTCGCGGCGGACGCCCCCTCGCGCCTCCGGCTCTTCGGCGGCACGCACAACCCGCTCGCGCCGCCGTTCGACTTCCTCGCCCGCGTCTTCGTGACGACGATCCGGCGCATGGGAGCGCGGGTGAATCTGGAGCTCGTCCGCCACGGCTTCTTCCCCGCGGGCGGCGGGGAGGTGCGCGCGGAGATTCACCCCTCCCCCCTCGCCCCCCTCCATCTGTTGCAACGGGGAAGGGTCGTCCGGCGCCGCGCGGAGGCGATCGTCTCGAACCTCCCCCTTTCGATCGCCGAGCGGGAGCTCCGCGTCGTCGGCTGGGAGGATGCCGAGGCGCGACCCGTCGAGTCGGCGGGTCCCGGCAACGTGGTGATGCTCCACGTCGAGTCGGAGCACGCATCCGAGCTCGCGACCGGCTTCGGCGCGAAGGGCGTGCCCGCGGAGAGGGTCGCGGAGCGCGCCCTCACGGAGGCGGAGCGCTACCTCGCCGCGGACGTGCCCGTGGGCGAGCACCTCGCGGACCAGCTGCTCCTACCGATGGCGCTCGCGGGCGGCGGCGGCTTCCGCACCCTCCCGCTCTCGTCGCACGCGACGACGAACGCCGCGCTGATCGAGCGGTTCCTGCCGGTGAGGTTCCTCGTCTCCGGCGGAATGGTGCGAATAGAGGGGGCCCGGGGGAGGTAACGACTCGAAACGGGCTTGCGCGGCAAGGGGCCCGAAACGGACAATGACCGGGCGGCAGCGCCCGGGAGGGATCGGTGGAGTACGCGATCTACAAGTATTGCGCCATTGTCGGCGGCGTCCTCGTGGGGCTCCAGCTCGTGCTCCAGCTGCTCGGGCTCGGGAGCGACACGGACGTCGACGCCGACCACGGCGACCTGCACGGGGAGGCCGGCACGGAGGGGCACGGTAACCTCTTCTTCGGCATCCTCTCGTTCAAGGCGCTCTCCGCGTTCGCGGGCGTCTTCGGCCTCGTGGGGCTGATCGTCTGGGGCTCGCTCGGCCAGGCGGCCCGCATCGGCACCGCGGCCGGCTCGGGCCTCGCGAGCATGTTCGTCGTCGCGTGGACGATGCGCGGGCTCGCGCGGCTCAGCGCGTCGGGCACGGTCAACGTCCGGAACGCGGTGGGCGCGAACGGCACGGTCTATCTGCGGATCCCCGGACACGGCGTCGGCCGCGGCAAGGTCACGCTGGAGATCCAGGGTCGGTCCATGGAGTTCCCGGCGGTCACCGACGGCGACACCCTCGAGACGGGGTTGCAGGTGACGGTCGAGGCGGTCGAGGGTGACGACCTCCTGAAGGTCGTCCGGAGCTAGGGAGGAAAGTCATGTTCGCTGCGGCACCGGGACCCGAAGTCCTGCTCATCCTCTTCGTCGCGGTCTTCGCGTTCAGCATCCTCCTGCTGCTGATCAAGCGCTACCGGCGATGCCCCTCCAACAAGGTCCTCGTCGTCTACGGCAAGGTGACGGGGGCGCAGGCGGCGAAGTGCGTGCATGGCGGCGCGGCCTTCATCTGGCCCGTCGTGCAGGACTACGCCTACCTGGACCTCGAGCCGATCCAGATCGAGATCCCGCTCAAGGGCGCGCTCTCGCTCGAGAACATCCGCGTCAACGTGCCCTCGGTGTTCACGGTGGCGATCGGCACCGAGCCGACGATCATGCAGAACGCCGCGGTGCGCCTCCTCAACCTCGCGTCCGACGACATCATGGCGCAGGCGCGCGACATCATCTTCGGCCAGCTGCGCCAGGTGATCGCGTCGATGCGGATCGAGGAGATCAACCGCGACCGCGAGGCGTTCCTCTCCTCGATCCAGAAGTCGCTCGAGCCCGAGCTCCGGAAGGTCGGCCTCGTCCTGATCAACGTCAACATCACGGACATCACCGACGACTCGGGCTACATCGAGGCGATCGGGCGCAAGGCCGCGGCGACCGCGATCCAGCAGGCGACGATCGACGTCGCCGAGCAGGAGAAGAAGGGCGCCGTCGGCGTCGCGGGCGCCAACCGGGAGAAGGACATCGAGGTCGCGGTCGCGCAGAAGGAGCGCGACATCGGGACGAAGGACGCCGACAAGGAGCGCACGATCCAGGTCGCCAACCTCGAGAAGGAGGCGAAGGTCGGCGAGCAGAAGGCCCACTTCCAGCGCGACGCCCAGGTCGCCGACGCGGAGCGCGAGAAGCGCGTGCGCGTGGCCGAGGCGAACGCCCAGGCGGTGAAGGGCGAGAACGACGCGCAGGCGCTGATCGCGCGCACGAACGCGGACCTCGCGACGGAGCAGGCGGTCGCCTACCAGCGCGGCGAGACGAGCCGGCGCGTGGCCGAGGCGGAGGTCCTGAAGGCGCAGTACGAGGCGCAGACCGAGGCCGCGAAGGCGCAGGAGGCGAAGATCGAGGCGGAGAAGAACGCCGAGCTCGTCGCCCTCGCGAAGTCGCAGAAGGCGAAGATGATCGTCGACGCCGAGGCGGCGGCCGAGCGGCGCCGCATCGAGGCGCAGGGCGAGGCGTCCGCGATCTTCGCGAAGCTCGAGGCGGAGGCGCGCGGCCAGTACGAGATCCTCCAGAAGAAGGGCCAGGGCTTCGCCGAGATCGTGAAGGCGTGCGGCGACGCGCAGGCGGCCTTCCAGATGATGATGCTCGAGCACCTCGACCATCTCGCCGACACGGCATCGAGCGCGATCAGCAACATCAAGTTCGACAAGGTCGTCGTGTGGGACCCGGGCAACGGCACGAACGGCAAGTCCGCGACCGCCGGGTTCCTGCAGGGGCTCGCGGGCGCGCTGCCCCCGATGCTCCAGATGATGCGCGACATCGGCGGCGTCCAGATGCCCGACTACTTCGGGAAGATGACGGGCGACCAGAAGGCGCCGGCCCCGGAGACCGCGCGGGCAACGACGCCGCCGGTCAAGGGCGACGGCGAGCCGAGGCAGAAGAAGACGTAGAGGGGGTCCGGGGGCAGGCCGGCCCGCCGCGGGCGGCCTCGCCGAAGCGGAGAGGAATGCCCCGTCTCGAGCGGATCTGGATCAAGCGCAGGCGCCGCGCCCCCACGGTGGACGTGCCTCGCGCCACGCTCATCGCGGGCTCCGGCATCGACGGCAACGCCGACCGCGGTGGCCGTCGCCAGGTGACGATCCTCTCCGCGGAGCGGTGGGCGGAGATCATGGCGGAGCTCGGCGCGAACATCGACCCCCTGGTTCGCCGCGCGAACCTTCTCGTCTCGGAGATCGACCTCGCGGAGAGCCGCGGGCGGATCCTCCGCGTCGGCTGCTGCGTGCTGCGCGTGCGCGGCGAGACCCGCCCGTGCGAGCGGATGGACGAGGCATTGCCCGGCCTCCGCGAGGCGATGCGGGCGCGCTGGGGCGGCGGCGTCTTCGCCGAGGTCGTCACGGGCGGCGGGATCGCAGCGGGCGACCCCGTCGAATGGGCGGGGTGAGGCGCGAGTCCGCCGCGGTGGTACCCTGAAGCGACGCGCGGGGCGTGTCCCGACGGCCCGCACCGGAGACGGGTGCATGGAGAAGATAGGCGTCGGAGCCTACGTCGGCACGGCGGTCGGGTTCCTCGGGTGGCTCATCGGCCTCGCGGCCGTCTGCCTGGGCACGGGCGAGCTCGCGGTCCTCCGGCAGGTCGCGCTGCCGGGGGTCGCGGTGAGCCTCGGCTCCGCCGCCTTGGTGGTCGTCACGCTCGAGGTCGCGGCGGGAGCGCTCGGCCGGGGAGCGATCTTCCGGCTCCTCCTTTGGGGGGAGATCCTCTTCTTCGTGGGGCTCCTGTTCCTCGTCGTGAACCACCTGGTCGCCCCGCTCGTCGACGCGACGCCCGGCCTCCGGCGCGCGATCGAACGCATCGGGAAGATCTACCGGACCGGCGACGGCCTGCCGGCGGGCCTGATGGTCGCGGGGACGGCCCTCCTCGGTCTCGCGCTCTTGCGCCTCCGGCGGCGCGCCGCGTAGGCCCCTTCCCCCTCCCGAGAGCCCTTCCCCTTCCCCATCCCGGACGGGTTGTCCCGCACTGAGACGCCCGCGCGTTTGCCTTCCCCCGCCGGAGTGGGACTCTTCCCTCGGCGCATCCGGGGCGGAGCCCGGGTGCGCCGGGGTTTGGGGTCTCCTTCAAGGCAAGGAGTTGCAACATGAGAGGTATCCGGAGGGCTGAGGAGCGCGGGACGATCCTCCTGGTCGTCGTGTTCCTCGCCACCGCCATCGCCGGGCTTGCTGCTTTGAGCTCGGGGCGCGTCGTGACCGAGGCGCGCCACCAGACCGTGCTCGAGCAGGAATCCCGCGCGTACAACGAGGCTTACGCGAAGATCCAGATGGCGCTCAACGTCATCAACACGAGCGCCTACAACGACGAGAACCAGAACATCGAGCTGCTCGACGCGATCGGCGGCAAGCACGGCGGCACGATCGCCGGCGAGGCGCCGCCCGAGGAGGAGTGGCTGAAGGATCCGGCGGGCGTCCTCCACGGCAAGATCGAGGGCACCGACGTGCGCGTCTACCGCGCCCGCGAGTACATCAAGCGGCTCGCCCAGCTGAAGGGGAACGAGATCGACGACGTCGATCCGGCCGGGCTCTCGCAGAGCTACTACGTGCTCGAGGCCGACGGCCGCGCGGGCGACACGACCCGCCTGCTCTCGGCCCTCGTGCGCGAGAACGAGCCCTTCAGCTCGTTCGTGTTCTTCCAGAACCGCCACACGCTCGGCGTGTCGGGCGCGCCCCGCGGGCTCATCCACTCGAACGACTCGCTCGCCTTCTACTTCCCGAACGGCAACTACGTCGACTCGGTCTCCGCGGTGAACGGCTTCGCCTACGAGGCCGGCGCCACGTCCGGGAACACGAACATCGCCACGGGCAACCCGGAGGCGCAGCTGATCAGCCTCGACGAGGTCAACTTCGAGGACCTCGCGACGAAGGCCAACACGTTCCGCGGCGAGGCGGGCCTCGACGCCGAGATCCAGCTCTTCGCGGACGGGACGGCGCGAATCCGACAGTACACGCCGCCGCGGTATGACACGGTCACGAAGACCTCCACGACCCAGGTGGTCGTGGGATACGAGACGCAGACGGTCATCGAGCAGCAGCAGGTGCAGGTCGGCACGACGCAGGAGCAGCGCACGCGCCAGGTGGTCACCGGCTACACGACCGAGACGTACACGGTCACGGTGCCGGTCTACGAGTACCGCGAGGTCGAAAAGACGCGGCAGGTCCCGATCTACTCGACGGTCACGACGACGTGCACGCGGCAGGTCCGCATCTTCGTCCCCTATGACGACGGCGCGGGCGGCGGCACGGCGGTCGGCGGCGGCGGCGACGGCCTCGCCGGCGAGTACGTGTGGGTGACCGAGGAGTACGCCTGCGAGAAGAGCGTCATCACGGGCTACACGACCGAGACCTACACGACGACCGAGCGGGTGCAGGTGGGGAGCACGACCGAGACGCGCACGCGCCAGGTCGCCACCTACACCACGGAGACCTACTACATCGACGTGCCGGTCTACCAGACGCAGGACGTCGAGGTCGAGAAGCAGGTCCCCATCTACGAGTCCGTGACCAACACGTGGACGGAGAAGACGTACGTCGCGCCCGCGCTCGTGAGCACGACGACCGTCGGCCTGGGCGAGACGGCGAACACGATTTTCATCGACGGCCGCATCACGAAGCTCAGCGGCGACCTCAACGGCCGCCTCACGATCGTCGGCAACGAGAAGGTGCGCATCACCGGCAACCTCCGCTACGTGGACGACGCCGGCCGGACGGCGATGCTCAACGGGGGCGACTACACGATGCCATACCAGCGCAACGAGAACTACAAGGGCAACAGCGTCCTCGGCATCATCGCGCGCGATGACCTGCTGCTCACGAACAGCATGCCCACGCAGGCCGAGATCAACGCCACGCTGCTCTCGGCGGCCGGCCGGGTCGGCATCGACGGCTTCCAGATCGACACGACCGGCGAGCCGATCAAGGACATCTACTACGGCCTCACGGCCGAGGAGAAGGAGCGCGAGCAGGCCTACAACCAGACGAACTACAAGTCGTCCGCATTCAAGAAGGAATCGCTGCGGCGCCTCGGCGGGATCGTCTCCAACGACCGCATCCTCGAGACGTACATCAAGCCGCGGAGCGACGGCACGTCGGCCGTCGACGCGGGTTTCAAGCGCGGCAACATGCGGTTCGACTTCAACCTGCTCTTCAACCCGCCGCCGAACTTCGTCAACGTCCCGCGGCCGGTCGCGATCTCGATCGCCCCGGTCTACTTCGTGCGCGGCGGCCACGACGAGTAGGCTTCGAACGGACTTCCCGAGGGCGGGCGGCCGATCAAGGCCGCCCGCTCCGTTTTCCGGCGGGCGAAGGGGGAAGGCGGGGGAAGGGGGGACGTGCTAGGCTTCTCGCGCTTGAGCCGGGAACTCGCCTTCGCCCTCGCCATCGCTCGCGAGGCCGGCGCCGCGACGCTCGACTGGTTCGGAAGCGAGCGGCTCGGCGTCGAGACGAAGGGGGACGGCACGCCCGTGACGCGCGCCGACCGGGAAGCGGAGCGGCTGCTCGTGGATCGGATCCGCGGCACGTTCCCCGACGACGGAATCGTCGGCGAGGAGTCCGGGGAGCGGCACGGCACGAGCGGCCGCCGCTGGATCCTCGACCCGATCGATGGGACGAGGTCGTTCATGCACGGGGTCCCTCTCTACGGGACGCTCGTCGCGCTCGAGGTCCACGGCGCCGCCGCGCTTGGCGTCGTCTGCCTCCCCGCGCTGCGCGAGGCGGCCTTCGCCGCGCGCGGCGAGGGCGCATGGTGGGCACGCGGTCTCGGTCTCGGCGGAAGCGAGACCACCGCCAGGGCGCGCGTCTCGGCCGTCGACCGGCTCGACCGGGCGCTCTTCTGCACGACGTCGCCGCGCGGCTTCGAGCGGAGCGGCCATGCCGACTTCTACCAGCGCGTGCGGCAGCGAGTGGCGACCGAACGGGGCTGGAGCGACTGCTACGGCCACGTGCTCGTCGCGACGGGGCGCGCGGAGATCATGCTCGACCCGATCATGGCCATCTGGGACTGCGCCGCGCTCCAGCCCATCGTCGAGGAGGCGGGCGGCCGCTTCACGGACTTCGCCGGCGCGGCCACCCACCGCGGCGGCAGCGCGATCTCGACGAACCTCGCGCTCGCGGACGAGGTCCGCGCGCTCGCGCGGGGGTGAGAGACCCTCGCGGCGGGGCGCCTGCGCCGTCGTGGCCCCGTCCTCAGCGCTGCTCGTCCGGCGCCTTCGCGAGGTCCACGGTCGCCTCGCCCGCATCCGTGACCTCGATGGCCGGGTAGGTGCGCCCCTGGCCCTCCTTGTTGAGGACCGTGGCGGCCAGCACGGTCACGTCCGCGGGCAGCCCCCGGAGCACGACGCGCCCGTCCTCGCCGCCCTCGGCCCAGGGCGCGCGAAGGCCCCTCGCCCCCGCCCTGAACCCGCGCAGCTGGACCCGCGCGCCCGGGACGGGCCTGCCGTCCTGGAGCACGAGGAGGGTGAGGGACCTGCCGATGCGGTCGGGGATGACGGACAGCTTCAGGTCCTGCCCCTTGACCTGCGTCACCTCCTGCTGCGAGTAGCGGTCGCCCGCGGTCACGTGCAGCGTATAGCGTCCCGGCGGGACGCGCTCGATGACCGGGGAGCGGTCGTCCCTCCGGACCTGGCGCCACATGAGGAACTCGCCCTCGCCGATGAGCACGACGATCGCATCCTCGCCGGTGTCCGCGACCTCGACGACGAGGCTCTCCTCCGGCTTCGGCGGTCGCGGCGCGGGCTCGACAAACGCGGGGATCTTCACGACCACGTCCCGCCCGGTCGTCCGGAACGTCCCTTCGGCGACGGACCGGCCGTCCGCATTCGTGACGCAGTAGACGCCTTCGCCGGCCGGAAAGCCCATGACGCGCGCACGCCCCTCGCGATCGAAGGCGAGGTCGTTCACGATGACCGATTGCCCGACCCCGGGCGGATCCCCGTTCACGACGACGGTCATCTTGAACGGCCCGTTGCCCGTCATGCTCTCCGCCTCGAAGAGGACGATCCCGGGCGTCGGCGCGAGCGTGCCGACGTCCTTCGTCCCCCGCTCGGGCGGGTCCGTCTCGTGCTGGATGATCTCCTGCACGCCGTCCACCGCGACCCATGCCTTCAGCATCCGCGTCGCGGAGCCCGTGAGCGCCGGAGTGACGAAGCGGCCGTCGTCGTCCGTGCGGGCGCGCGCCTCGTCCATCCAGCCGACCATCGGGAGCTTCGCGGACTTCACGTAGACGTGAACGGTCGTCCCCGCACAGGGGCCGCCGCGCGAATCCACGATCCGGCCGGCGAGGTGCGAGCCCACGACCATGACGATGTCCACGATCGCCTCCTCGCCCGGCTTCACCGCGAACGGGCCCGCGTGCGCCGGGGAGTGGTCGAAGTCCGCGGCGACGAGCCTGTACCCGTCGGCCGGCGGCACGCCATCGAACCGGTAGAGCCCCTCGCCGTCCGACTCGGCGCTCCAGGTCATTTCGGAGACGCGATCCTCCTCCGCGAGGTGCATGAGCATCGGGAAGGAGTCGCGCGGCATGGAGAGGCGGACGAGCGCCGCGCCCACGGGCATCCCGTCGCGGTGGAGGCGCCCGGAGACGCGGCCGAACTGGCGGAGCACCAAGGGGATCGTGATCTCCCCCGGCCCGATCTCGAGGCGTCGGCTCTCGCCGACGAACCCACGGGCCCGCAGCGTGAGGAGCGCGCGGCCGGGGGCGACCGGCCCGAGGACGCACTCGCGCTCGCCCGTCCCGCGCTCCGCGTGGAGCGTATCCCCCGCGTCGCGCAGCTCGAGCGTCCACTCCGGGCTCGCGCCCCCCGGCAGCACGCCGACGGTCACGCGCACGAGACCGCCGCGGGCGGCCTCGCCGGCGTCGCTTCGCGCGTCTCGCGACGCGCCGCCGGCCTGGACGGGGGCCCGGCCGGACGCCGGGCCCCGCGCGAAGAGAGCAATGACGGCGGCGACGGCGACGAGAGCCGCCGCGACCGCGATCCACCAACCGTGCCGAGTCATCCCCGCCTCCTTCGAGCGTATCAGTATCCCACCGACGCCTCGATCACCGGAACGATGACCCCGCAGTAGCCGTCGCACGTCCCCCAGACCTTGAGCTCGGACTTGGAATTCTTGATCTGCGCCTCGCCCGCGTCATCCCACCAGCCGACCGACACGGAGAGGCTGAGGTTGGTCTGGCACGTGATGATCTCGGGCGTCTTTCCCCCGGTGCCGCCGTCGCTGTCCTGGAACGCCTTCTCCACCGACCCGCCCTTGGACCAGTGGATCACCATGCTGGGACCGCCGGGATAGGCCTGGATCGTGAAGGTCCCGGAGTTGCCGTCCCCGTGGCCCTTGGAGGTCGCCTCGACGCCGCCGCATGCGTGGCACTCGAGGTCCATCTTGGCGGCCTTGATCCGCTGGCTGCCGTAGGCCTGCGCGTAGGTGTCGTCGTTGATCGCGGCGCGGGCCGTGAACTCATTCCGCGCGGTCCCCTCGATGTCCTCGGCGGGGGCACGGCACGCGATGATCCGCGTGATCGTGAAGGTCGCGTTGCCGCTCGCGGCCGCGCTCAGGTTGGTCGTCGCGCGGTGCGTGTTCGCGCTCATGTCGCCGTAGATCACGAAGTGGTCGGCATGGAGGATGTACTGCCAGGTCCAGTGCGACGGGTAGGACGTCCCCGAGCCGCGGCCGAGCCGCAGGTCGGGCGGCGTGATGTTGGGGGCCAGCGCCCAGGCGCAGTTCTCCGCCCGGGCCGGCGCCGCGAGGAGAGAAGAGAGGAGGAGCGCGAGGAGGACGAGACGCATGCGGGATCTCCTTTCGGTGGAACGGACCCTTGCCCTCCGCGACCCCCGCGGCGGGCGGGCGGCGGAGTGGCCGCCCTACATACGTCGCCCGCAGGTGTCACTTCGGGGCGCCCGCGGAGGTACGATTCACCGCCTCATGCGCGGGTTTTCCGTGTTTTTTCTGCTTGTCGCCGGGACGGCCGCCGCGCCGCTCACGCCGGAGAAGATCGAGCTCCTCCCGGGCCTCTACCCGAAGGAGCGCCGCGAGATCGGGGAGCGCCTCATCGGCCGCACGGAAGGAGTCCGGGAGGCGCTCGTCGAGGCGGGTGTCGACCCGCGCGTCGCGGAGCGGATCGAGGGTCTCCTCCCCGGGCCCCTCCTCGTCGAGCGCTACGCGAGCGACATCCCGCTCGCGGCGCCCGACCTCGCGCCGCGGCAGAAGGAGCTGCTCGAGCACCTCCACCCCGCGGTCCTCGCGGCCGAATGGGCGCTCGTCGTCCAGCGCGACCGGCTCCTCCCCGGGATCCGGGACGAGACGACGAAGCGGCAGATCCAGGAGAGCTTCGACCGGCAGGTCCGGGAGATCGAGAAGCGCTACTGGAGGGTCGTGGGCACCGTCCTCACGGAGGAGCAGCGCCTCGCGATCCACCCGCTCCTGCCGCAGCCTTACCACCGGCCGCCGGACCTCCCGGGCCATGTCTACCAGGTGCCCGGACTCACGCTCGCGCAGGCGGGGAAGATCCGCGCGCTGATCGCGGAGTTCGAGTCGGAGAGCGCGGCGGACGCGGCGGAGATCCGGCGGCTCAAGCAGGGCCCCGAGCACGACGCCGCGGTCGACCGCGTCGGGGAGCTGCTCAAGACCATCGTGGCGCGCGCGAACACGATCCTCACGCCCGGGCAGCTCCGCTACATCGACGCGCTGCCGCCGCTCGTCGGGCCGAACGAGCGCGGCGGCGAGTTCGTGCTCGAGATGGGGCTCACAGGGGAACAGCAGGCGCTCGCGAAGCCGCTCGTCGAGGAGACGAAGCGGAAGGTCGAGGAGGCGCGGCGAAAGGCCGAGGAGCAGGTGCGGGAGATGCAGGGGGAGGTCTCGGGCGAGTCGCCGCAGGCGATGACCATGCAGATGATGCAGCAGGGGGCCGCGGGGGACGCCGCGCGGATCGTCGAGGAGGCCGCGCGGAAGGGGCTGCTCGAGATCGTGGACAAGAAGCAGGTCCTCGGCTGGATCCTCTCTCCGCGGTGATGGCCGTCATCTGGCTGTGTGTGCAGGGGGTCCTCGGGATCCTCTGGTGGGTCCTTGTGCTCGCGTGGCCGGACTTCCGCGCGCTCTTCGTGGCCCCCGGAGCCCCCCCATTCACCCTCCATGCGTACGCGCTGCCGGACGCGGCGATCATCATCGGCGGGTCGTTCGCGGCGGCCTTGGGCCTTCGCCGAGAGCGGCCGTGGGCGCGGCCCGCGCTCTGGTTCACGGCCGGCGGGGTCGCGTACGCGACGCTCTACTGCCTTCTCACGGCCCTGCTCTCGGGCGGCGCGTGGGCGGCGCCCGCGCTGATGGCGCCCGCGATCGCGCTGACCCTCTTCTTCGCGCTGCGGCTCCCATGATCTTCAGGGAGGCGCGTCCCGCGGGCCCCGACTGGAACGTCGCGAAGACGATGGTGCAGGTGGTGGTGTTCTGGGGGACGCTGCTCTTCCTCTTCCCGTGGCTGATCGTCGGCGCGGAGGCGCGGCTCGGCATCGCGGGGTTCGCGCCGCAGCGGTGGCTCGGCGCCGCGGTCTTCGCGGTCGCGAGCGTCGTCGGGCTCGTGAGCGGGTACACGATGGCGGTCGCGGGCGAGGGGACGCCGCTGCCGCTCGACCACCCGCGGCGGCTCGTGGTGCGGGGCCCGTACGGCGTGGTGCGGAACCCGATGGCGGTCGCGGGGATCGCGCAGGGCTGCGCGGTCGGGTTCTTCGCGGGGTCGTACGGCGTCATCGCCTACAGCCTCGCGGGGGCACTCGTCTGGCACTTCGGGATCCGCCCGTTCGAGGAGCGCCACCTGCGCGCGAGGTTCGGGGAGGAGTACGAGGCGTACTGCCGGCGCGTGGGGCTCTGGATTCCGAGGAAGGGGGGCGGGGGGGGAACCGCGATGCGCTCCCGGGTATGATGGTGCTCCGAGGAACGAAGTGGCGTCTGACAAGCTCGCAGCCCACATCGAGATCACTCCTGGGATCGCCGGGGGCCGCCCCCGCGTTTCCGGACGCCGGATCACGGTCCAGAACATCGCGATCTGGCACGAACGGTTGGGCCTCACGCCCGACGAGATCGCCGCGGAGCATGACCTCTCCTTGGCCGACGTCCACGCGGCGCTGGCCTACTACTTCGACCATCGCGACGAGATCGACCGTGCTATCGCCGCGGACGAGTCGTGGATCGCTTCGGTGAGGAAGCGCACCTCCTCGCCCCTCGCCCGGAAGGTGAAGCGCCGGGCGGGCCGTGGCAAGCGTTAGGTTCTACCTCGACGAGCACGTGGGGCGCGCCGTCGCGGGCTGGGGCGCAGGCTACCGCAACCGTCGCCCCGGATTCCCCGCTGCTGCACGGCGTGGTGTGCGGGCCCGAAGGACCGGTGGGCGGCGTGGCAGTCGTTGCGCGGTTCGTGGGCACGAGTGACCAGCACGCCAGAGCCGTCACTCGATCCGACGGCCGCTATCTCGTCCGCCTCCCGGAGTTCGGCGAGGCCTACCACTTGGACGTGACGGCCGAGCCGCCGGACGCCCTTGGTCTCATGCCCGCGCGCGTGCTCGGTCAACGCGTAGGTCCTCTTGAAGAGATCGCGCTGGACTTCCGCCTGTTTGCGCACAGCAGCCGTATCGAGGGCAGGGTGGTGGACCAAGGTGGGCAACCCGTGCGAGGCGTGGAGGTGTGGAGCATCCCCTCCGGCGGGATAGCCGATCTCGTCCGACCCGACGCCGGATTGGAGCAGTGGATCCTCAGCGACGTCATCCACGGATCGGGCGACACGGCCGTCACCGACGACAGCGGCAGGTTCGTCTTTCTCGGTCACGCCCGCGGGCCTCACCGGCTGTTCGCCGGGCACGGCCCGTGGATGATCCACCCGCAGTCCGAGGTCTGGTCGGGAACGACGGACGTAGTCCTGCACGGTCGCGAGCGGTCGCGCGGGGCCTACGTCATCGTTGACATCGAGACCGAGGAGCCGCTTCCCCGCGCCGTCGTCAGGGTGGCGCCGCTTCCAGAAGGCGCGAACGAGCGCGCGTTCTGGGATCACTTCGTCGAGTGGAAAGATCGCCACATTAACCAGCGGTACGGTCACGTCGGGATGGACCCGCACTTGACCCCGTGGGTGAACGTCGAGGCGGCTGCAATCGGGTACGAGCACTTCCGCATGGACCGTTCGTTCACGGCGGATCGCAAGAACGTGGCGCTCGCGCTCGGGCTCATGACGCCACGGCTCGCCAACGTGCGGCTGGAGGTCATGTACGACGACGGCACCCTGGTGCGGGACGCGCTCGCGGTCGCGTTCCACCGCGCCGGGCGCACGGCGGTCGGCGGATTCCATACGCGCCCCTCGCCCACAGGCCACCACGACGTAGGGCTGCCGCCGGGATCGTGGACGGTGCATGTCTGGCCGGCCTCGGCCGGACTGCCGGACATGCGGAGTTTCGGTGTCGATGTTCCCCGGGAAGGAAGCGTGCGCGTGGAGGTCACCATGCCCCGCTGCGCGTCGCTTTGCGTCGAGCTCCCCGAGAAGCCCGCGGGCCTCGACTGGGTCGTGACCGCGATCTGGGAAGTGCCCCGCCGGTTCCGGGCACGGTCGTTTTTCCTCGTGCAGAGAGAAACGACCTTGGAGCAGCTGCCGCCCGGCCCTTGGAGGTTCCTCGTGCGCCGCGGAACCGACATCGTGACAGAGCGCGCCTTCACGCTGAAGCCCGGAGATCGCGAGACGGTCACGGTGCAGAAGCCGCCACCCGCCCGCTGAGTCGGCTGTTTACCCACGAGTTACGACCGCGCTGCGGACCGCAATGCCGCATCCGGACGCCACAAAGCGCGATCCGGCAGGGGTTCGCGCGCACAACGTGGCGCAAGGGATGCGCTATGCTTCCTCCATGCGAACCGTGCTCGTGGTCGAGGATGATCCGGCGATCCGGCGAGGCGTCGTCGACGCGCTCGAGGCGTCCGGCTACCGCGCCATCGAGAGCGCGGACGGCGAGTCCGCGATCCGGGAGGGCACCGCGCGCGAGCCCGACCTCGTGCTCCTGGACATCATGCTGCCGAAGCGCGACGGCTTCCTGGTCCTCGAGGAGCTCCGCCGCGCGCGGCCCGCGCTCCCGGTCATCATGCTCACCGCGCGCGGCTCCGAGGAGGACCGCGTCAAGGGGCTCAAGGGCGGCGCCGACGACTACGTCGTGAAGCCCTTCAGCGCGTCCGAGCTCCTCGCGCGCGTCGGGGCCGTCCTCCGCCGATCCGCCGAGCGCCCGAAGCTGAGCGGCACCGTCGAGATCGCCGGCTGCCGCGTCGACCTCGAGCGCCGCGAGGTCACGCGCGACGGCGAGACGCACGAGCTCTCCCAGCGCGAGGCGGAACTCCTCCGCTACCTCGCCTCCGCGCGCGGCCACCCGGTCTCGCGGGACGAGATCCTCCAGCGCGTGTGGGGCCTCGACCCGCACGGCATCACCACGCGCACGATCGACATGCACATCGCCCGCCTGCGCGAGAAGATCGGGGGCGAGGCGTTGAAGACCGTGCGCGGGCAAGGCTACATGCTCCTATGAAGCGGGGGGGGCCGGGGGGCAGGAAGCTCTGGATCGCCTTCGCGCTGGGCGTCGCGGCGGTCCTCCTCGTCATGGCCGCGATCAGCCGGAAGATGATCGACCTCGAGCGCGGCGAGACCGCGGCGAAGCACGCGGCCGCGTACCAGAAAAAATTACGGATCTCGCTTTGGCGCCTCGACCGCGCCTTCTCCGAGATGCTCCGGCGCGAGGCCGAGCGGCCGCCCGAGGCCTACGCGACGCCGATCGAGAAGCCCGACTTCATCCGGCTCCACTTCCAGGTGGACGCCCTCGGGACCTTCACCTCCCCGCAGGTCAACGACAAGGTCCCCGCCGAGACGCTGATGATGAACTGCAACGTGCTGAACGAGATCCAGGGGCTCGTCGGCGAGGGCGATGTCGCGGGGCGGCTGAAGGAGGCGGAGGCGCAGACGGTCGCGATCCGGCAGCTCAAGGAGGACGACGCGTGGCAGCAGCGCGCGCAGGTCGCGGCGTACGCGAAGAAGACCGGCGAGGACACGGCGGTGGGCTCCCTCGAGCCGCTCTGGCAGGGACGCGATCTGGTGTTCGTCCGCCGCGCCGGGAGCCGCCTCCAGGGCTTCCTCGTCGACTGGCCGAGGCTCGAGGGCCGGCTCCTCGGTGAGATCCGCGATCTCTTCCCCGACGCCGCGCTCGCGCCCGCGGCGGACGAGGAGGCGAGCGACCGCCGCCTCTTCACGCTGCCCGTGGTCCTCGAGGCCGCGGCCCCCGGAGCCCCCTCGATTCATGACTGGACGGCGACGCACACGGCGCTTCTCGTGACGTGGGCCGTGGTGCTCCTCGCGGTCGCGGGATTCGGCTTCGCCCTGAAGAAGAGCGTGGACTTCGGCGTGCGGCAGCGCCGGTTCGCGTCGCTCGTCACGCACGAGCTGCGCTCGCCGCTGACGACGTTCCGCCTCTATTCGGACCTGCTCGCGCAGGGGCTCGTGAAGGAGGAGAAGCGCGCGCTCTACCACGACACGCTGCGGCAGGAGTCGGGGCGCATGGCGCGGATGGTCGAGAACGTGATCGCGCACGCGAGGCTCGAGGAAGGGCGCGCGGGGCTCTCGCCGCGGCAGGTGACTCTCGCGGCGCTCCTTGAGGAGGCGGCGCCGGCGCTCCGGCGGTGCGCGGAGGGAGCGGGGCTTCCGCTCTCGATCGGCGAGGCGCCCCCGGCGACGCTCTTCACGGACCCCGCGGCGGTCGGGCAGGTCCTCTTCAATCTCGTCGAGAACGCGTGCAAGTACGGACGGTCGGCGATCGAGGTCGCGGCGTCCGTCGACGGCGGCGTCGCGCGGATCTCCGTCTTGGATCATGGGGAGGGGGTCCGGGGGACGGCGCGGCTCTTCCGGCCGTTCGAGCGCGCGGGGAGGGACGAGGCGGACCCGGTGCGGGGGCTCGGCCTCGGGCTCGCGCTCTCGCGCGGCCTCGCGCGCGACCTCGGCGGCGACCTCGCGCACGAGGCGCCCGCGGACGGCGGCGCGCGCTTCGTGCTGTCGCTGCCGGTCACTCCCAGGGCCTGAGGGGGACGAACGGCCCCTTCGCCGCCGGGATCCGGCCGAGGGAGACGCGCAGCTCGCGACGCTCGGGGATGAAGACCATGCACTGGACGTTGATGGCGCCGAGATCGACCTCGTCGAGAAACCGCTCCATGTCCTTCGCGCCGAGCGGGGCCTTCGCGCCGGCGACCAGCTCGGCGAGCTTGTCGTAGCGGTCGCAGCGGACGCCGCCGTCCGCGCGGAAGTCGTTCGTCGCGAAGAGGCGGTCGTCCTCGATCTCGCGCACGGCCATCCTCTCGTGCGTCGTCTCCGCGACCGCGGCGCCCTTCGCGTCCGCGAGCATGATCGAGTTGGCCGTCGTGCGGCGGCTCCTCTTGAGGATCGCGAGCGCATCCTCCACGGTTCCCGAGCCCTCCATCACGTCCCTCAGCAGGAACGCGTACGGGCACCCGTCCAGCGACTGGTCCCCGGAGACCGCGAGCAGGTTCGCGACGCATAGCCCGTCGCGGTTCATGCCCGAGAGCACGCCGACGAGCCCCGGCCACGTCACGGCGACGAACCGTCGCCCTTCCGCCGGCGCGTAGTCGATGACGACCGAGTGCTTCTCGAGGATGCCCTCGGGCGGGAAGTCGAGGTTGCGCCCGAAGAGCAGCGTGCCGCCTTCCGCGCGCTTGCCGGAGACGACCGCAGTGCTGCACTGCTGGAAGAGCTCGACCATCACGTTGCCGACGAGCAGGTCGTCGTACGGCACGCCCGCGGCGTCCGCGAGCGCCTTCATCTCCTCGCGGTATCGCGCGGGGATGTGCGCCTCCATCTGCCGCGCCGCGAGCAGCGGGAACGACCGGTCCCCGGGCAGCACGGCGCCGAGGTAGTCGCTGAGCAGGATCCGGATCTTCTCCTTGAGGAGTGTTCCCGCCTGGGTCCCCATCTCCTTCGGCGTGCCGCGCACCCGGACGACGGTGATGCCGTCGATGGTCTCGATGCTTCCGGCGACGAGAGCGGCAGGCGAGGGGGCTCCGGGGGCCGCCTTCGGCTTGGCGTCGCACGCAGCGACCGCGACCACGGACAGCAGGAACCAGCGCCACGCCATCCCGTCGAGATTACACCGGACACCGACGCGGACCCCAGACCCGCATCACGCCACCGCAAACCATTCCCGCGCAACCGGTTGCGCGCGCCCGACCCTGTGCCGAGTACCATGCGGGCATGCGCTACGTCGTCGTCGTGCACGGGATCGGGGAGCAGCGGAAGAACGAGACGGTGCTCGCCGTCGTCAACCGGTTCGCCGAGGCGCGGCGCAGGGACCACGCCGCCGCGGGCGGGCTCACGCTCGGCCTCGCCACCGGCCAGACCGGGAAGGAGACCGTCGAGGGAGGGTGCCGATACCTGCAAGAGCCCGACGACTTCCGGCCCTGGCTCGAGTTCAAGGGGATCCCCGCCCTCCCCGAGCCCGCGCTCGGGCGCTTCCTCGGCGAACCCGACACGAGCGGCGAGAACCTCCGCTTCGTCGACCTCTGGTGGGCCGACATGCTCAGGAGGGACTTCGGCGACGTCGGGCAGGAGCCGGACGTATGGACCGACGGCCTCCTCGCCCGCCTCGACCAGAAGGCGAGAGGCGCGGGCCCGGACGAGGCGCCGCCCACGTGGGCGCGCGTCACCGTCCGCGAGATCCGCGAGCTCGCGCTCCGTGTCGACACGATCCTCCGCACGAAGGCGCAGGCACTCCGCGCGAAGATCTTCAACGACTTCCTCGGCGACGTGCAGATCTACGGCGAGTACTCCCACTGCCGCGGGCTCGCGGTGCGCCGCTTCCACCGGCTCCTCGCGCGCGTCGAGGCCGCGCACGCGCTCCAGTTCGAGCTGAAGCACGGCCGCGGCCCGGTCGAGGGCGAGAAGCCGCGGTACACGGTCGTCGCGCACAGCCTCGGCAGCGTGATGGCGTTGGACGCGCTCCTCTACGCCCACGCGCGCGAGGACATCCGCGCCACTCCTTCCCCCGGCGGCCATGACCTCCCCTTCCCCGAGTACGTGAGCAGCGCGGACCTCGCGAAGACGGACCCGAAGGTTCCCGTCCGGGACACGTCGTGGATCCGCCGCGTGGACTCCTTCGTCACGCTCGGCTCCCCCATCGACAAGTACCTCGTCCTCTGGTGGCAGAACTACCGGTACCTCAACCTGCCGCACCTCTGGATGGACCCGGAGCTGCGCGATCTCCGGAAGTCCGTCCGCATCCGCCACTTCAACTACGCGGACGAGCAGGACCCGGTCGGCCACAACCTCGACGTCGCGGCGACCGCGCCCGCGGTGCTCGAGGTCTTCGACCGCGTGGAGGACGTCGTCTTCAACCGCTACAAGGTCCCCGGCGTCGCGCACAACGCCTACTGGGGCGACCGCGAGCTGTTCGCCTGGATCCTCGCGCGCGCCGTGGACGGGAAGGCGGGGGGCGCTCCCCCGAGGTGGTTCGACCCGAGCGCCTACCGCTGGGCGCTTCTCTACGCCTACCGCCTCCTCCCCGCGGCGCTGCTCCTCCTCTCCTACTTCGCGCTCTCCTACGGCTTCTACACATCGAGCTGGCACGGCACCGCGCTCGCCGGCGTCGCCTTGATCCTGATCGTGCGGATCGGCGGGCCGCTCCTGCGCCTCTCCGTCTGGTGGCGGCAGCTCGCGCGGCTCAAGTGGTGCGCGCCCGGCTGCGAGCATGACCGCGACCGCTCGGCGAGGCGCTTCCGCCGGGAGATCGCGGCGATCCAGGTGGTCGCGCCCGCGGTGATGGGCGCGGCGCTCGTGGCGACGATGCTCGACCCGCCGGACCTGCCCGCGCCGCGACGCATCTGGCTCCTCATCGCGCTCCTCGCCGCGGGGATCGCGTTCCTGCCGAGGGTCCGCCGGCCCGGAACGGACGCCTGGTTCCTCGCGAGCGCGCTCGCGACCGTGCCGCTCGCGTTCCTGCTCGAGCCGCTCGTGCCCGCGGGCCACGTCGCGATGAACCTCTTCCTCATGGGCGTCGCCGCGACCGTCGTCTTCACGCACCTGCGCGGGCTCATCCACGCCGCGAAGGACGAGCTGGGCGTCGCGAAGGGGGCGTCGCTGCCGAAACTCGACTACCCTCGCTACGCTGATGCGTCGAGAATCGACATCCCGCCTCCGCCCCGGAAGACGAGGACGCCGAAGCCGAGGAAGCCGCGCACGTGACCCACCCACTCAACAAGACGCTCGCCTACGAGGACCTCCGCGACGCCGCGATCGCGCCCGCCTGCCGCGAGCTGCGCCGGTTCGTATGGCGCTGGTTCCTGCGCGGGTTCCGCCTCGGCGTCAACGGCCGCATCCGGCGCCGCGTGCGCGTGCGGCCGCAGAAGATGTGGGAGTACAGCAGGGCGCTCGCGCTCACCGGCGCCCTCCGGTCCCCGGAGCCCCTTCGCATCCTCGACGTGGGCGGCGCGATGACGCTGCCCGTCTTCTACCTCGCGAGCCTCGGGCACTCCGTCGTGAGCCTCGACATCGACAGCGGCCTCGTGGACGAGACGAACCGCACCGCCGCGCGGGCGCAGATCCCCGTGCGCGCGCTGACGACGAACCTCGCGAGCGAGTCCCCGCCGGCGGGATCGTTGGGGGCTCCGGGGGGCTTCGACCGCGCCTACTGCCTCTGCGTGATCGAGCACATCGTCCCGCATGGGCAGGCGAGGGTCACGGCGGCGATGGCGCGGCTCCTGCGGCCCGGCGGCCAGCTCGCGATCACGTTCGACTATGGCGAGAACGCGCGCTCGGAGGCGCCCGTGCGGACGCCCGCGGACGTCGAGGCGCTGAAACAGGCGATCGCGCTGCCTCTCCTCGGCAACAGGGACTTCGTGGACGACGGCCGCCGCTACCCGATCTCGCGCACGCACCCGGAGCGGCCCTTCACCTTCGGCTCGCTCTTCTTCGAGAAGCCCCTGTGAGGATCGTCCGGACGCGGCGCGGCCTGCGCCTCCTCGAGAACGACGTGATCCTGTCCGAGGTCCTCGCGCAGCCGGGACCCACGCACTGCCTGTTCGACGTCCTCGCCGCGTGCGTCGCGGCGCTCGCGCCGGGCCCGCGGCTCGCGCTCCTCGGGTTCGCGGGCGGCGGCGTCGTCGCGCCGCTGCGGGCCATGGGGTTCCGTCACCCGATCGAGGCGGTCGACCTCGACCCCTCCGGCGAGGCGCTCTTCCGCGGGATCTCGGGCGCGTGGGCGGGCGACGTCCGCGTCGCGCGTGCGGACGCCCTCCAGTGGCTCGCCCGCGGCGGCGAGCCCTTCGACCTGATCGTCGAGGACCTGTCGGTGCCCGGCCCCGGCACGACGGTCAAGCCGAAGGCGTCGTTCGACGCGCTCCCGGCGCTCGTCCGCGGAAGGCTCGCGCCCCGGGGCGTCGCGGTGACGAACGTCCTCCCGGAGCCGGGCGCATCGTGGGACGCGCTCCTCGATCCCGTCGCCCGGCCCCACGCGCGCGCGGTCGCGGTCGAGCTGGACGAGTACGAGAACCGGATCGTGATCGGCGGTGCGGCGCTCCCGGAGACCGCGGGCCTCGCCCGGCGCGTGCGCCGCGCGCTGGACGCGATCGGCTCCGTCCAGGCGCGGCGGATCTCGTTCCGGAACCGCCATTGACAGGTGGGGGTGGCCGTGTATTCTCGCCGTTCGTGAGGTTCGCGGCTGCCCTTGGCCTTTTCGTTGCCATCGCGACGGCACTCTGGCCTCTGCGCGTGTGCTTCGGGCACGAGGACGCCGCCCCTGCGGCGCCCGGGAAGCACAGCCACGAGCACCACGAAGGTCCCGACAACGACGCCAGCTGCTGCACGGACGTTCCGACCGAGGCCGGCGGGCCGTGGATCGTCGTGCAGCTCGCGCTCCCGTCCGTCGGCTGCGCGGAGCCCGCCCGGGGCCCCCGCCGCCCCCCCCCTTCCTCCTCGCAGACGGACGCACCGCGCGTCGTTCCCGTGCGAACCACCGTCCTCCTCCGCTGAGCCGCGCGCCTTCGTGCGCACTTCGGTTCAGGCCAGGAGAAGGACATGTCAGAGGAAACACGAAAGCCCCCGTTCGTCCGCTTCGCCGCCTCGGCGGCGGTGCCGCTGCTGCTGCTCGCGATCGGCCTCGTCGGAGGCTGGTTCGCCGCGTCGCAGGGGCACTCGCGCGAGGCAACCACCGACGACCACGCCCCGGGCGCCGCCGCCGCGCTCTCGCCGCGGACGCTTGCAAACATCGGGGTCGAGATCGGCGAGGCCAAGCTCTCCGACTTCGTGCGTCCGCGCGAGGTGCCGGCCGAGGTCGAGCTCCTGCCGGCCGCGGTCCGGCCGGTGCATGCGCCCGTCTCGGGCGTCGTGCGGAGCGTCGCCGTCATCGCCGGGCAGAAGGTCGCGGCGGGTGACGCGGTCGCGGAGATCGCGCGCGACCCGTTCCCGCGCCCCGTGCTCGCGCTCACGGACGCGGTCCTCCGGCCGCTCGACGAGGACTACCACCACTCGCTGACCGAGCTGCGGTCGGCCGCCGCCGCGCACGCGATCGCGAAGCAGGAGCTCGAGCGCGTGCGCGCGCTGCTGCGCGGCGCGGGCGACGGCGCGCAGCCGCTGCCGGCGAAGGCGGAGATCGACCTCGTGTACGAGGAGCGCCGCACCGGCGACGCGCTGAAGCTCGCGCGCGAGGAGGTCGAGCGGCACGGGCTCTCCGCGGAGGAGATCGACCGCGCGCAGGCGGGCGAGGAGGACGTGCTGATCTCCTCCGACGCCGTCCGCCGCGTCCTGCAGCGGAACCAGCTCTGGACCGACGCGGCCGACGCCGTCCTCGCCACGCTCCCGCCTCGCGTGCGGGAGCTCCGCTACACGATCGCGGTGCTCGGGGAGCTCGTGGCGGCCGATGCCGTCCGCGACGACTACGTCGCGGCGGTGCGTGCGCGGCCGGGCCTCGCGACGGCCTTCCTCGAGACCGCGGGGCTCCTCCAGGAGGGCGCGAGCGTCGAGTGGATCATGGCGCTCGAGGCCTCGGGCGCGCTCGCGGCCGTCGTGACCGTCCGCGCGCCCGCGGACGCGCCCGACTGGGACGTGCTCGACGTGGACGTGAAGCCCGGCGCGCACGTGGAGGCGGGCGACGTCCTCGCGAGGTGCGTGGACCGCCGCTCCGTGTACCTGCGGATGGCTGCGGCGGGCGCCGACCTCCCGGCGCTCCACGGCGCGCTCGAGGCGGGCGAGGCGCTCCGGGCGGAGCCGCTCGTCCCCGGCTCCGCGCCCGAGCTCGAGGGGCTCCCGCTCGTGCGGCTCGCCCCGGGCGAGGATCACACCGCGCACGGGGCCGCGTTCGCGCTCGCGCAGAACGCGCCGCTCGCGGAGCGCGTCGATCCGGGCGGCGCGACGCACCGGACGTGGAAGCTCCGCGAGGGCATCCGGTACCTCGTGCACGTGCCGGTGGAACGGCTGCCGGGGCGTTTCGTGCTGCCCGCGTCCGCCGTGGTGCTCCGCGGCAGCGAGATGATCGTGCTGCTCGAGGACGGCGACACCTTCCGCCCCGTGCCGGTGCGCGTCGAGCACCTCGACTCGCGGGTCGCCGTCGTCGCGAACGACGGCGCGATCTTCGAGGCGGACCGCATCGTCCTCCGCGGCGCGTACGCGCTCTCCCTCGCGCTCCAGGCAGGGTCGGGCGGCGGCGCGGACCCGCACGCGGGCCACAGCCACGGTTGATTCGCCCATGCTGAACCTCAACCGCGTCATCGCCTCGAGCCTCCGCGGGCGAGGCACGATCCTGCTCCTCGCGGTCGCGCTCTGCGGGTACGGGATCCTGGTCGCGGTCTCGCTGCCGGTCGACGTGCTCCCGGACCTGAACCGGCCGACGGTGACGATCCTCACGGAGGCCCACGGCATGGTCCCCGAGGACGTCGAGCGCCTCGTCACCCGCCCCATCGAGCAGGCGATGAACGGCGCCACGGGCGTCTCGCGCGTGCGCTCTTCCTCGGGCCTCGACCTCTCGGTCGTGTTCGTCGAGTTCGGCTGGGAGACCGAGATCTTCCGCAACCGCCAGATCGTGCAGGAGAAGCTCGCCGCCGCGAAGCCGCAGCTCCCGCCCGGCATCGAGCCCGCGATGGCCCCGATCTCGAGCATCATGGGCCAGATCCTCCAGATCGGCATCCAGAGCCGGAGCGGGAGGACGGACGCGTCCGAGCTGCGCGCGATCGCCGACACGGTCGTGAAGCCCCGGCTGCTCGCGCTCCCCGGCGTGGCGCAGGTCGTGCCGATCGGCGGGAGCCCGCGCCAGCTCCAGGTGATCGCGGACGCGCGGGCGCTCCGCGTGCACGACGTCACCCTCGAGGAGATCGCGGAAGCGATCAAGGGCGCCAACGTCGCCGGCTCGGGCGGCGTGCTCGCCGTCGGCCCGGAGGGGCCGACGATCACCGTGCCGGGGCTCGTGAAAGGGCCATCGGACCTCGAGAGCACGCTCGTCCGCGCGGACCCCGAGCGGCCCGTGCGGATCTCCGACGTCGCGCAGGTGAGCTTCGGCCCCGCGGCGATCCGCGTGGGCGAGGCGGGCGTCAACGCCATGCCCGGCGTGATCCTCACCGTCTTCAAGCAGCCGGCGACGGACACGGTCGACCTGACGGACCGCGTCGCGAAGGAACTCGAGGCGCTCGCCCCCTCGCTGCCCGAGGACGTCCTCCTGCTCCCCGCGCTCTACGAGCAGGCGGGCTTCATCCACCGCGCGATCGACAACGTCGTCGAGGCGGTCCGCGACGGCGCGCTCCTCGTCGTCGTGATCCTCTTCCTCTTCCTCCTGAACATCCGCACGACGGCGATCACCCTGACCGCGCTGCCCCTTTCGGTCGCGATCACCGCGCTCGTCTTCAAGCTGCTCGACGTCTCGATCAACACGATGACGCTCGGCGGGCTCGCGGTGGCGATCGGCGTGCTCGTGGACGACGCGATCGTGGACGTCGAGAACGTCTTCCGGCGCCTGCGCGAGAACCGCGAGCGCGGGTCCCCCGTGCCCCCCCTCCTCGTCGTCTACCGGGCATCGAGCGAGGTCCGGAAGCCGATCCTCGTGAGCACGCTGCTCGTCGTCGTCGTGTACGTCCCGCTCTTCGCGCTCACCGGCATGGAGGGGCGCCTCTTCACGCCGGTCGGCGTGGCGTACATCGTGAGCATCCTCGCCTCGCTCGTCGTCTCCCTCACGGTGACGCCCGTCCTCTGCTTCTACCTGCTGCCGCGCGCGAAGGCGACGGAGCGCCGCGGGGACTCGTGGGTCGTGCGCCACGCGAAGGCCGTGGCCGGCGGCATGATGGACTTCTCCTGCCGCCATCCCGCGCAGATCGCCACGGTGGTCGGCGCGGTCGCGGTCGTGTCGCTGGTCGTGCTCGGCACGCGCGGCTCGCAGTTCCTCCCGCCGTTCAACGAGGGGACGGCGCAGGTCAACCTGATCCTGCCGCCCGGGGCCTCGCTCGAAACCTCCGACGCGTTCGCCCGGCGCCTGGAGCAGGAGATCAAGGGGGTCCGGGGGGTCGCGATGCTCGGGCGGAAGACGGGCCGAGGCGAGGGGGACGAGCACGCCGAGGGCGTCAACATGTCGGAGGTGATCGTGACCTTCGACCCCGGCGCGGGCCGCAGCCGCGAGGAGATCATCGGCGAGATCCGCGAGCGCATCGCGCAGGAGTTCCCGGGCGTCGCGTCGTCCGTCGAGCAGCCGCTCGCCCACCTCCTCTCGCACCTCCTCTCGGGCGTCAACGCGCAGGTCGCGATCAAGGTCTTCGGCGCCGACCTCGAGACGCTCCGGCAGATCGCGGGCGAGGTGCAGTCGGCGGTCGCGGACATCGACGGCGTGAAGGACCTGATCGTCGAGCCGCAGGTGCTGATGCGCCAGGTGGACGTGGGTCCGCGGCGCGAGGACATCGCGCGGCGCGGCCTCACCGTCGAGCGGGTCGCGGAGGTCGTCGAGCTCGCGCTCGAGGGCGGCGAGCTCTCCCGCATGGTCGTCGGGCAGATCGCGTACCCGATCGTGCTGAGGCTCCGGGCGGAGGACCGGTCGGACCTCGACCGGATCGCCGAGCTCACGCTCCACGGCGCCGAGGGCGAGCGCATCGTCCTCTCGGAGGTCGCCGACGTGGAGCTCACGTGGACGCCGAACAACATCAACCGGGAGAACGTGTCTCGCCGGATCGTCGTGATGCTGAACGTCCAGGGGCGCTCGCTCGGCGAGGTCGTGGGCGACCTGGAGCGGGCGCTCGTGCCGGTCCGCGCGCGGCTCGCGGAGCGGCCCGGCTACTCGATCCGCCTCTCGGGGCAGTTCGAGGCGCAGCAGGAGGCGCAGAGGCGTCTCGCGATCCTCTCCGCGCTCGCGCTCGCCACGATGTTCCTGATCCTCGTCGGCCACTACCGGTCGCTGAACCTCGCCTGGCAGGTGATGGCGAAGATCCCGATGGCGGGGATCGGCGCGGTCCTCTTCATCGTGGCGACGGGACAGTCGGTCTCGGTCGCGACGATCGTCGGCCTGATCGCGCTCGCCGGCATCGCCGCGCGGAACTCGATCCTGCTGATCGACCACTACCTCCACGTGATGCGCGAGGAGGGGATGCCCTTCGGCAAGGAGATGGTCCTCCGCGCGGGCAAGGAGCGGCTCGTCCCCGTGCTCATGACCGCGCTCTGCGCCGGGATCGCGCTCGTGCCGATCGTGCTCACGCCCGACCGGCCCGGCCGCGAGCTGCTCTACCCGGTCGCGACCGCGATCCTCGGCGGCCTCATCTCGAGCACGCTGCTCGACATCATCGTCACCCCCGGCCTCTTCCTCGCGTTCGGGCGGCGCGCGGCCGAGGCCCACGTCACTCACCGCGAGCCGCGCGACCGCGTCGCGGAGGAGCTTTTCGAGGGGATCGCGCCCGTGACCCACGAACGACCCGAAGGAGGAACCCATGCGAATCCTTGAATGCACTCTCGTCCTCGCGCTCGTCGCGGCATGCGGCGGCGACAAGCCGGCGGCGCCGAAGGACGAACACGAGGGCCACGACCACCCGCCCGGCGAGGAGCACGCCCACGAGCACGGCGAGGCGCCGCACGGCGGCGAGATCCTCGACCTCGGCGGCGGCGCCGCGCACCTCGAGATCATCCACGACCACGACGGAGGCAACATGACCGTCTACGTGCTCGGCGAGGACATGAAGACCCCGGTCGCGGTCGAGAAGCCGGCGGTGAACATCATGACGGCGGGCGGCCCGGCCACGGTCGAGCTGACGCCGGTCGAGCCCGGCGCGGACGGCAAGGCCTCCGCGTGGAAGGGCTCGCACGAGGGGCTCAAGGCCGACCCGTGGGACGGCCGGATCCGGGTGAAGATCGGCGACAAGAACTACCAGTCGCCGCTCGAGGGCGAGGGGCACGACCACAAGTGACCCGGACGCTCCCGCTTCTCCTGCTCCTCGGCGCGTGCGTCTCCTACAAGGCGGCGCCGGTCGACATGGAGGCGACGGTGCTCGAGGCGCCCGAACCTCCGGAGGGCTCGGTACCGTACGAACAGGCGGTCGAGTGGGCGATCCTCCACAACCCGGATCTCCTCGCGCTCCGGAAGCGCGCCGCGGCGGTCAACGTCTCCGTGCCCCCGGAGCCCCCCGAACTCGAAGCGGGAATCGACAGCGACCAGAACCCCGAGCTGATCCTCGTCCTCGACGTCTTCTCGCTTCTCGGCATGGGCCGGCGCGGGGCGGACAAGGCGCTCGCGCGCGCGCGGCGGAGCGAGGCGTGGATGGCGCACCACGAGCGCGCGAGGGAGATCGCGGGCGAGATCGCGGAGGCGTACGAGATCGAGCGGGTGCTCGCGTCGCTGCCGATGCCCGAGGCGGCGTTCGACCCGGCGCCCTACGTGCGCGCGGGCTTCGCGCCGGCGTCCGCGGAGGACGTCATGCGGGCGACGGCCGAGTCCCTCCGCGCGGAGCGGCAGCGGCGCGAGGCGGAGCGGGCGGCCAACCGGCTCCGGCTCCTCCGGCTGCTCGGCGCATCGCCGCTCGCGGCGGTCGAGATCGCGCCCTTCGGGTCGCCGTGGCCGGAGTTCCCGGCGCCGGACTGGCGCGTGATCTTGAAGACGCGCGCGGATCTCCAGCGGCAGCTCGCGTCCTACGAGGTCGCCGAGCAGGAGTTCCGGCGCGCGGTCGCGGAGCAGTACCCGGCGCTGGTCGTGAGCCCTTCGGTCGGCGGCGACCCGGTCGACTTCTTCGGCGCGGTCGCGATCACGCTTCCCTTCGGCGCCTCGAAGGAGGCGCGCGCGGCGGAGGCGGCCCGCGACGCCGCCCGGCTCGAGATGGAGGGGGCGATCCTCGACGGGCTCCGCGACGCGGAGGCGGCGCGCCACGAGGCGGCGGCGGCGGAGGCCGAGCTCTCGGCGGCGACGATGCGGCGCGCCGCGCAGCAGGAGATCCTCCGCACGGCGCGCGCGGAGCTCGAGGGCAGGGAGGGCTCCTTCCTCGACGTGATCTTCTCGATCGAGGGGCTGATCGACGCGGCGGCGGCGGAGCGCGAGGCGGCGCTCGGCGAGGTGCGCGCCAGGCTCGCGGCCGCGCGCGCCGCGGGCTGGCCCGTGCTACCGTAGCGCGCCGTGGACCTCGGGCTCAACGGCCGCACTGCCTTCGTCACGGGCGCCTCGGGCGGCATCGGCCGCGCGATCGCGGAGGCGTTCGCCGGGGAGGGCTGCAACGTCGTCTGCCACGCGTTCCGCGGCGGGAAGAGGCTCCGCGAGTGGCTCTCGACGCGGCCGTGGAAGGACCGCGCGCTGGTCGTCGAGGCGGACGCCCGCCGTCCGGCGGAACTGGAGGGGGCGTGGGGGCCCGCGCGGGAGCGGTTCGGGCGCGTGGACATCTGCGTCGCGAACGCGGGCGCGCGGCCGCCCGCCTCCGCGCGTCTCGACGAGGCCTCCGAGGAGCGGATCCGCGAGACGATCGAGTCGAGCCTCCTCGTGAGCGTGTGGACCGCGCGCGCGTTCATGGCGTCGCTCGCCCGCACGGGCGCCGACGGGAGCGCGCTTCTCTTCATCGGCTCGACGGCGGCGACGTTCGGCGAGCGCGGCTACGCGGACTACGCGACGGCGAAGGCGGGCCTCGTCGGGCTGATGCTCACGCTCAAGAACGAGATCGTTGCCTTGGACCCGCGGGGCAGGGTGAACCTGCTCGTGCCCGGCTGGACGGCGACGCACGTGGACCGTCCGGAGCTCAATAACCTCGACCTGCTGCGCCGCGTGGCGCAGACGATGCCGCTGCGCCAGATCGCGCGGGCGGACGACATCGCGAAGGCGGCGGTGTGGCTCTGCTCGGCGGCGGCGCGCCACGTGACCGGCCAATCGCTGACGGTGGCGGGCGGCATGGAAGGCCGCGTGCTGTGGCAGCCGGGCGAGGTCGACCCCGACTCGATCCGCCGGGACGCCCGGAGCACCTAGCGGCCCGGGGGCACGCGGATCTTCCAAAGCGCAAGGCGCCGGAGCAAGAGCCGCACCTCGGGGGTTTTCTCCCCGAGCACGTCGGAGTGGGCGCGATTATCGTGCGCGGGAGAGTGCTCTACGACCTGCGGGATCGAGCGGACCGGGCCGACGCCGAACGACACGACTCCATTGTCGGCCGGTACACGACCTCGCCCCTGCGTCTCCGCCGCGTTCGAGTACTTCTCCCAGTCGGTGGACATCGCGCCGCCCCTGTCCTGAAACGCGGAAGCGCCGGGAGACCCGTCTCCCTTCACGAATGTGCGGTGGACGCGGAAAAGGAGGCGGTGGTCGTTCGGGATGTGCTCTCTCGGCCACCGGAAGGTTGTCGCGCTGCCAGCCACTGGAGTAGTCCCTCGTTGAAGGATTCTGTTGCGAGCGTCCCCTTGATGTTCAGTTCGCCGCGATCGTCGCCGTAGAACGACGCCGGGCGGCTCGCATCAGACGGCACATTGATCAGGAGCTCGCACGCGGGCGTCTCCCAGTGGATGTCGATGCTGCCGTCCGCCAACGGCATCAGCTCGGGCGCTTCGAGCGTCGCGCCCAAGCGCTCGAAGACCCAACGCACCTGCCGGCGCAGGTACTCGGTCGCGCGGTGCCATGCGGCATCACAGGAAACCGCTCCCTCGCCATCCCAGTTCGACTTGAGATCCAAGATCCACCGGGACGCGTCAATGGCACGTTCGACGGGAGAGAGCGGTCGTTTCTCGAGATCGGACTCGCGCACGACGGGCCCGTGCGAGACGAACTGCTGTCTCACGAGCCGTGCGAAGCGTACGAGCCGGCTGGTGTCGTCATCCCGCCGCATGCTTCCAGGCGACAGACCAGCCGTGTCGGTCGCGCGAGAGGTCTTGCGTCTCCGACTCATGCACCTGCCTTGTGCCGATCGACCGCGGCGATGTTCTGCTCCAAGAGCTTCGCCATGCGCGCAAGAGCGAGCGGCGATACGGCGATCCGCGCCACGGGCCGGATGTAGACCTTGTCGGGCAGTTTCTCGGCTCCGGGCGACGGGACCGGCGGGAGCTCCCCGAACGTAAGGAAGATGTCGTCCTCCTGGCGGCTGAGCCACAGATGGTTGGCGTGAATCGTCCTCAGGTCAGGGTCCTCGCCCCAGACGAGGGGCACTTGATCCGGCTGCTTCTTCTGAGTGGCCATGGGTAACTCCCGGATGAGGGTACCCCGGACACCGGACGAAGGCCGAGGAAACCGAAGGACAGGCGCTGTATCAGCGCGCCGTCGCCAGCAGGTACCACCAGAACGCCGCGATCTCGCGGGCGACGAACCGCGGCGTGCCGCGGATCCTCCGCTCCTCGTCGGCGGGCACCGTGTACGCCTCGCGGCCTTCGCGGCGCGCGAGCAGCTTCGCGCGCGGCAGGTGGTAGAAGTGGCTCACGAGAAGCAGCCGCCCCGGCGGCGCGTGGCGGATCGTCGCGAGCGTGTTCACGCCGTCCCGGTCCACCGCGATCTCCCCCGCGGGCACCCCCTCTTCCATCGCGAGCGCGCGCATCGCTTCGACCTCGTGCGTCGCGCCGTCCCCCGGACCCCCTGAGAGGAAGAGCCGCGACGCGTACCCCTCGCGCCAGAGCCGGCACGCGGTCCTCACGCGCTCCCGGAGCGCCTGCGACGGCGTCCCGTCGGCGTAGCACCGCGCGCCGGGCACGACGATCCAGTCCGCGTCGCGCGCGTAGCTCGTGCGGCCGAACGTGTAGACGTGCGCGAGCGGGAAGAGCGCCAAGAGGAGCGCCGCGAAGGGCAGCGTGAGCCTCGGGCGGCCGGGGATCGCCGCGAGCGCGAGCAGTCCCGCGACGGGGAGGCTCAGGGGGACCGGGGGCACGGAGGGGAGCGCGTAGTAGCGAAGGGTGTTCGCCGCTGCGACCGCCGCGAGCAGGACCGCGGTCGCCGTGGCCGGGCGGCCGAGGCGGCCGGTCAGCGCGTGGAGGAGGAGGATCGCGCCCGGCACGGCCACGAGCCATTGCGGGAGCGGGCGGACGTCGATCCACCAGAGGGTCTCCCCGCCGGTGAGCGAGAGGAGGCCGAAGACGAGCATGATCGCGCGACGGAGGGCCATCGTGTTCTCCGGGCGCGTTGCGGCGCGGCCAGTGTAACCGGGAAGATCGCCCGCCGCGCGCGCGTCGGATGGATGGCATGAAGCGGATCCTGTGCCTTGCCGGCGCCCTCCTCCTCCTCGCGACAGGGCTCCTGGCCTTGCTCGGTCCTCGACTCTTCCCCCGTGACTTCGTATGCGGCCGGAAGAACACCAGCATCGCGCAGATCAAGTGCAAGGAGTACTACGACGCGGCTCGGCTCTGGGCCAAGATCCGAGGCGAGCTGCCCGTGCGCCTCGACGACATGCAAGTCCCGCTGCAGCCCGGTGAGCCGGAGTTCCTGTACGTCGCCGACGACCCGTGGGGGCGCCCCTACGTGCTGGAGCACGCGGACATGGACGTGCGCATCCGCTGCGTCGGCGCCGACGGCAGCGCGGGCACGGACGACGACATCGTCTGGCCGCAGGTCGCGCGGTAGTCAGGCCGCGAGAAGGCGTGTCACGTCCACGGCGAGGCCCGGGATGACCGTCGAGGCGGCGCGCTCGCCCTTGGCGAAGGCACGCCGCGCTCCGGTCGCGAGGTCGACAACCTCCACCGTCTCGGCGTCGGGATCGACGAGCCACGCCTCGCGGACCCCGGCTGCCGCGTACAGCCGCAGCTTGATGCCGCGGTCGAACGCGGCCGTGGAAGGGGAGAGCACCTCGGCCACCCACACCGGCGTCGGCGCTTTCGCGCCTTGCGGCTTCGCCCCATCCGGAAGCACGCACACGTCGGGCTGGAGGACCCTCTCCTCGCCCTCCTCGGTTACGAACACCTCGGTCCTCGAGCCGCGGAGTCGCCCCCGCCCGAGGGGCCCGAGGTGGTCCTGGACGGCGAAGATCAGGCCGAACACGATGCGCTCGTGCCGGTCCGTCGGCGTCGGGGTCACGACGATCTCCCCGTCGATGAGCTCCGCCCGGACGTGCTCGGGGAGTCTCTCGTAGTCCTCGCGGGTCGCGCGGACCTTCGCCCGATGCATGAAACCCACTGTAGCACCTCCTATACGTCGGAGGCCGGTGTCACGCCCGGCGCGGGTGAAGGGCCCGGGAAGCCGCTCGCCCGGCCCGCTCCGGGCAAATCGCCGAAGTGGGGGGCTCCGGGGGCCGGCGGCCCCCGGACCCCCTCTCCTTCCCCTACTTCTCGAACGTGCCTTCCGTGATGGACTGGTTGCCGTTCGACGCGATCGCGAGCACCTCGAAGTCGTACTCCTCGCCCGACTCGAGCGCGTCCACGAACTCCGGCGGCACCGTCACGTGCGTGGCGTCGCCGGGCAGCTTGATGTCGAACTTCATCCCGTCGCTGCCCTCGACGATGACCTGGTAGCCGACGATCGTGAACGCCTCGTCGGGGAAGCCGTCCGGGTTGTCGTCGACGGGCTCCCACTCGATCACGAGCTGGCTGCCGGACACGCCGTCCGTGGAGACTTCGGGGCCGTCGGGGATCGCGTGCGAAAGGTACGCCTCGCCCTCGATCTCCGCGCCGTCGACCGTCTTGCCATCGAACTCGTAGCATCCCTCCGGGAAGAGGTCGAGGAGGTCCTCGAGCGGGTACTCGTCGAGGTTCGGCTCCGCCCCCTCGAAGAAGAGCTCGGTCATGCCGAGCTCCTTGTAGCCCTGTTTGCCCTCGACCTTGAAGAGCGTCTTGCCGTCGGGGCTATAGATCTTCATGCTCTTCCAGTCCTCGCCGTCGAGGAAGACGTGGACGCCGAGATCGTTGCCCGAGGAGTTGTACTCCCAGTAGATCTTCGCGATCTCGAGCTCGACCTCCTCCTCC
Source organism: Planctomycetaceae bacterium (assembly GCA_011525755.1). GTDB lineage: Bacteria > Planctomycetota > PLA2 > PLA2 > PLA2 > PLA2. The sequence continues at coordinate 7,773 of WYBS01000066.1, read as the reverse complement.
TCCTTGCAGTTCTTCTTCGCCGACGCGTCCGGCGCCGCCGTGCCGAGCACGAGCGCGACAGTCGCGACGAGGAAGGCGCTTACCCATGCCCTCTTTCGCATTGCTCGCTCCTTCGACGCCCTCGCGGTTTCCTCGCGCGGCCCCGAGGGCGTGCGGGCCAGCGCGCCCGCATCGTCCGCCGGGAAGCTGACGACTCCCTGAGCGCGCGGCCGAAGCGTGCGCGAGGTCGGAGGTCGGTCTCACTCCGGACGAGCGACGAGCAGGCCGCGCGCCGCATTCCGGGCGGGCTTCCGGGCGACTTCAGTCCACCGCGGGGTAGTTCCTGAGCGGGTACGGGAGCCGCGGGGCATCGCGGACCTCGGGAGCGGGAGGGGCGTTGCCGTAGAAGGACATCGTTTCGAGCCCCGAGGCTTCGAAGGCCTCCAGCAGATCGAGCATCTTGGAGAGCGGCACCTTGTTGCCCGCCTTGACCTCGCCGCCGATCTTCGCTCCCGGCGTGTCCTTGACCGCCTTGTGCGCCTTCCGGATGTAGTCCTTCACGTCCGTGAGGTCGGCGGTCTCCTCGTTCCCGATCTTGTAGCGCACGTCGACGGGGCGATTGACCGCCACGCCGCCCCACGCCCCCTTCTTCTCGCGCCTCGCGACGGCGTGGACCGAGATCCTGATCTCGAGCGGCGGCTCCTTGGGCATACCGCGGTCCGCGGGAAGGAACACGAGCATCTTCCTCGTCCCGTCGGTGAGCTCGACCTTCCAGTACTTCTGCTCGGCCGCGGCCATCATCAGCCACTGCACGTGCTGCCAAGGCACGGTCGGCTCGACGTCGAGCGATACGAAGAGCCGCGACACCTTCGCGCCGGCGACCGTCTCGTACGCCGACTTGGTGTCCTTCCGCATCTCGCGGTCCTGCTGCTCGACGAACTCCTTGAGGAACTTCGCGAGGTCGTTGAGCGTTCCGTCCTTCCATTCCTCGCCGGACCTGATCTGGAGCGCGCCGCCCTCGCGCAGCCGCACGAACGCCGTCGGCGCGTCGCGCTCGCCGCGCCCGATGCGGCCGGCGGGCGTATACACGAAGCCCTCGGGCTTCTCGACGACCTCGTCGTCCCCGGCCTCCTCTTCCTTCGGCTCGTCGCCCTGCGCCCACACCGGCGCGGCAAGGAGGGCGAGAGCGGTCATCCATCGGCGCATGGCAACCTCCCGCATCCCGCCCTCGCGAACGCGAACGAACACGGCGGGTGCATCGCGTTGCCCGCGGAAGATGCGTTCTTCGTGCAGATCATCGAGCGCAACCTCGCCAAGGACCACTTCCTCGGGAACGTCCGGTTCGGCGTACCGTCGCCGATCGCATCCGCCGACGACCGCGGCGCCAACTCGTGCGGAACGGCGTGCTTGTCCCCGCACGCCACGAAGCCGAGGAGCACGACGAGGCACGCGATCACGTTGAGCAGCGGACGCACGGTCTCCCTCCCGGGAACCAGCATCGACAGGCGATCGCGATTGTACCGCACGCCCGGCGCTACGACCGCTTCGTCAGCTCGCCCAGCGCCTTCTCGAAGTGGTACTCCGTCGTGTGCGAGAGGTCGTGGAGGTCGCGCGTGCGGCCGGTCCTACGGTAGCCGCAGCGCTCGTACACCGCGTGCGCCGTCAAAAAGCGCGTGTCCGACCACAGCTCGATCCGTCTCGCGCCCGCCGCGCGCGCCGTCTCCTCCACGAGCGCGATCAGCTCCCGGCCGAGGCCCCTCCCCCGCAGCGCCGCGTCCAGGTAGAGCTTCTTCAGCTCCGCGGGCTCGCCGAGCGAGAGCCCCACGCACCCCCCCACGCGCCCCCCCTCCTCCACCACCCAGAACCGGTCGAACGACGACGCGGGCCTCTTGAGCGCCGTCTCCTCCCGGTCCACGTCGAGGACGCACCCCGGGTACTCCGCGTAGGCGCGCGCGATCACCGCGATCACGCCCGCCGCATCCGCGTCCGAGGCGGGCCGGATCCGCGCCATCGCCGTCCTTGTACCACGCGAAGCCCTACGGGTACGCTCATGCCATGCCGACGCTCAAGGAACTCTGCAGGGCCGCGGAAGGCGAACTCATGGGAAGGCCCGACGTCCGGATCACGGGGGTCGCATCGCTCGGGAGCGCAACGAAGGAGGAGATCGCCCCGGTCGAGTCGGCGCGCTGGCTCGAGGCCGCGCGCGCATCGAAGGCCGGCGCCTTCCTCGCGCACAAGGACCTCTCGGAGAAGCTCGAGGGCCGCCCCGCGATCCTCTCGCCGTTCCCGCTCGCCGCGCTGAACCGGATCATCGAGGCGCTCGGGCTCGTCGCGCCCCCGGAGCCCCCCGGAATCCACCCGACCGCGGTGATCGACCCCGAGGCGACGCTCGGCGACGGCGTGCACGTGGGCCCCTACGCGGTCGTCGGCAAGGCGAGGATCGGCGCGCGGACGATCCTCAAGGCGCACGTGGTCGTCGAGAACGGGGTCGAGCTGGGCGAGGACTGCCGCGTCGAGCCGGGCGCCGTGCTCCACGCGGGCCTCGTCGCCGGCAGCCGCGTGCGCATCGGCGCGAACGCGGTCCTGTCGCGGCCCGGGTTCGGCTACGCGCCGGGGCCGAAGGGCCCCGTGCGGCTCCACCACGTCGGCACCGTCGTCCTCGGCGACGACGTCCACGTCGGCGCCTGTGCGACGATCGACCGGGCGCGCTACGACGTGACGCGCGTCGGCAGGTTCAGCGCGCTCGACAACCTCGTCCATCTCGGCCACAACTGCGTCATCGGCGAGCGGTCGTTCCTCGCGGCCCAGACGGGGATGGCGGGCGGCGCGACGATCGGCGACGACTGCGAGGTCGGCGGGCAGGTCGGCCTCTCGAACCAGGCGCACCTCGGCGACCGCTGCCGCGTGGGCGCGCAGACGGGGGTCATCGGCCCCTGGAAGGACGGCAGCATCCTCTGGGGCTGCCCGGCGATGCCGAAGACCGAGTTCCTGCGCGGCGTGGCGACGCTCAAGAGGCTCTCGCGGGGGGAGGAGATGGGGCCCGGGGAAGAGGAGGAGGGCGGGGAGCAGCCGTGAAGGGCGTCCTCCTCTGCCCGCCCGACCACTTCGACGTGGTCGACGTGAAGAACGTCTTCATGAAGGGGCAGGCCGGGAAGGTCGACCGCGCGCGCGCCCGCGAGCAGTGGGACGCGCTCGCGGAGACCTTCCGGGGGATCGGGCTCGAGGTCGAGACGCTCCCGCCGACGCCCGGCTGCGAGGACATGGTCTTTTGCGCGAACCCGTCGTTCACGGGCGTGAACCGGCACGGGAGGAAGGTGGCCGTCCTCTCGCGGATGCGGCACGAGTCGCGGCAGCGCGAGGTCGAGGCGCACCGCAGGTGGTTCTCGGAGCACGGCTACGACGTGATCGAGAGCCCGGTGCTCTTCGAGGGAGGCGGCGACGCGGTGTGGCACCCGGGGAGGCGGATCCTCTGGGGCGGGTACGGCCAGCGCTCCGTCGCGGAGGTGTACCCCTTCCTCGGGATCGTCTTCGGCGTCGAGACGCTGACGCTCGAACTGAAGACGGACTTCTACCACCTCGACACGTGCCTCTGCCCGCTCGACCCGAAGACGGCGCTCGTCTACCCGAAGGCGTTCACGCGGGCGGGGAACACGCTGATCCGCCGGAACTTCAAGCGGGTGATCGAAGCGGACGAGCGGGAGGCGCGGGACGGCTTCGCGTGCAACGCGCTCGCGTCCGGGAAGCACGTGGTGATCCAGCGCGGGAGCGCGGCGCTCGAGGAGAAGCTGCGGCAGGCGGGTTTCACGATCCACCCGGTCGAGACGGGGGAGTTCCTGAAGTCGGGCGGCAGCGTCTACTGCATGAAGCAGTGGCTGTTCTAGGTACGGCGTTTCAATGTACGGAGCCTGACACGTTTCAATGAACCCGGGGAGCTTGGGCCGGTGCCGGCCCCAGAAGACCGACTATTCATTGAATGGTGTCAGGCTCCGTACAACAGGTCACCGGAGGACGAGCACGACCTCCTCGGACCCGGCGCGGACCCTCCCGCCGGACTCGGGATCAAGATGGCCCCACCTGCCGACCTTCAGGTTCCACAGGCCTCCCTCCATCTCTTCGAGGACGAACCGGCCCAGCCGGTCGGTGCGGGCGCGGTGGTCGCGACACCCGCCCCGGTCGTTCCGCTCGGCCTCCACGACCCAGCCCGCCCGCGGGCTGCCGTCGCCGTCGACGAGGCGCCCGGTGATCCGGTAGCCGATCTCGGCGCGCAGCACGAGATCCCTCGTGCCCGCGGCCACGCCTCGTCTCTTGCCGTCCGGCCACAGGCCGTCGCGGCTCACCCGCAGGTCGTACTTGCCCGCGACGGCGCCGGCGAGCCGGAACCCGCCGTCCGCGCCGGTGCGCGTCTCCAACTCCGGGAGGCCGTCCTGGCACGGGCTCGCGGTGACCTCGATGTCGGCTACCGGTCGTTCGCGCGCGTCCACGACGCGCCCCTCGATGACGGACGCGCGCTCGACGACGAGGTCGAGCGCCTCGTCCGGCGCGACCACCTCGGTTCTCAGCCGGGCGATCGAGGGCCCCGACGCGCCCGACTCGATGAAGACGTCGTGCCCGGCCGAGACGAGGCCGTCGATCCGGAACCGCCCGTTGGCGTCCGCCACCGCCTCGCGCTCGTAGGACGGGACATCGTCCTTGAACCGCGTGGACGCCTCGATGCGGCAGCCCGCCGCCGGCGTCCCGTCGGCGAGGCGCACGCGGCCCGCCATCGCCCCGAGCGGCTTCAGCACGACCACGTCGCGTGCGAATCCATGCGAGAGGTCGAGCCCCGACAAGCCGGGGGCGCGGATCCTCAGGTCGAAGTGCTCGGCGCGCGGTAACCGAATCCGGATCCGGCCTTCGCGATCCGCAGGCACGCCGAGGTCGGTCGGCAGCTCGAAAGCACCGCAGTAGATCGCATCCGGCGGGATGTAGATCGATGCCGTGGCGCCGGGGACGGGCGCTCCGCCCTCGGCGACCACGCGGAAGTCGGCGAAGCGGGGCTCCTCGAGCCGGATCTCGCCGACGTTCACGCGCCCGCCCTTCGCGCACTTCGCCTTCGCGGAGCCCTCCAACCCGTCGGGCCCGACGACATCGATCGAGACCTCGCCGGCGAGCACTTCCGTGTCGAACGCGAAACTCCCGTCGGAAGCGACCGGGAAGCGGCGCCCGAACGTCCCGACGACGTAGGCGGGACCCGCTCGGCCGACCACGCGCCCCTCCACACGCCCCAGCGGCTCGCCGGGGACGACCAGATCGACGTGGGTGGTCCCGCCATCCTCGATCCGGAGGGGTTCGCTCTTCACCTCGCCGATGCCCTGGACGTGAACCGCGACCCTCGCCTCGCCCGCGGGGACGCCCTCGAGATCGAACGCGCCGTCCATCCCGGTCGCGGCGCCACGGCGACGCTTGTCCCCCGCGATGCCGGGCCACGCGCGCACGGGCACCCCGGCGGTGGTGACGACGCGCCCGGTGATCCGGCCACCGCGCGGCCGCGCGGGCAGCGACAGGACGATGCCGTCGCGCCCCTCGCCGGGAACATCGACGAGCCCGCGTTCGCCCGCCTTGCCGGTCGCGAGCAGGACATCGAGTTCCTGGTCCTCCTCCGCGGGCGCGCCCGGCGGCCGCGCGGCGACGTGCAGGAGGCCGGGCCAGGCCCAAAGCTCGAAGGTGCCGTCGGGCCCGCTCCGCTCCCAAACGCAAGGCGTCTCGAATCCCGCTAGCCAGGTTGCGGTCACGATCGCGGAGGCGACGGGCCCCGAGGGATCGCGCACGACGCCGCGGACGCGAGCGCCCGGCACCGCGCGGATCTCGAGCGTCCGTCCGGCGAGGCGCTCGAGGTCCGGCGGGTTCTCCATCGACTCGCCGAGGCGAAGCCCAAGCAGGTATCCGGGCGCCACGATCTGGCCCGCACCGAGCCAGCGCTCCGGAACGGCGAGGCTGAAGCGCCCCGACTCGCCCGTGACTGCGTGCACAAGCATGTTGGACATGTGGAAGCCGTACGTCGAGAACGACACGCTGGCGCCCGGGACCGGGACGCCCGTACGCAGGTCCCTGACGACGGCCTCGACGCCGTGGAGCGAGAGCACGATCTCCACCGGCACGTCGCGCGGCGCGTCGACGAGATGGTCTCGGGCGAACCACGTGCCCGGCGGGCAGGCGTGAAGGACCGCCGATCCCGCCGGGACGCCGTCGATCCGGAACTCCCCCCTGTCGTCGGCGCGTGCGACGAGCGGTCGCTCGCTGTCGGACCAGCGTGCCATGCCCGCGGACGAGAACTCCGCGAAGACGAGCGCGCCGGCGATGGCCGCTCCGGCCTCGGAGACCACGCGTCCACGGAGCGTGTGGCCCGCGTCGAGCAGGATCGTCGGGGCGGGCGCGCCGCGGACCGGCGGCGAGAGTACCTGGGCGCCGCGGACGGCGAGCCCGGGCGCGTGCGCCGTCACGTCGAACGCGCCGTCCAGAAGGCCGTCGATCCGCGCCCAGCCCTGGTCGTCCGTCGCCGCCGCAGCAACGAGCGTGTCGTCGGCTCCGGCAGGGGTCCCGCGCCACCATGCCTCGGTGGTCGGCGCCCCGGCCCCGGGCCACATCGGGTCGTAGGGGTCCGTGACGGTCCGCCGTACCTCGAGGCGCGCGCCTGCTACCGGCGCGCCGCCGAACGTCACCACGCGGACACGGATCGCGCGCGACGGCTCCTCCCCGAGCGCGGGCAGCGCGGACGCGAGCACGAGGAAAAGGAGTCGGAGCCGCACGGGCGAACGATCCCAGCGAATGACGTGCCGCACGGCCCCCGGAGCCCCCTCACTTCACCATGCGGGAGTCCGGGCGGCCGCGTTTAGAATCCTGCCACCCCCGAGTCATGCGCATCCGGCTCGTCCGCGTCTGCGTCGCCCTCGCTGCCGCACGGCTGCATGCGGACGACCTGGACATCCGCCGGCGCGTGGCAGCCGAGGAGGAGGCCGCTACCGACGAGTGGACGGAGTTGCCGGACGAGAGGCGCGTCGCGATCCTGCGCGCGAGGCTCGGGTCGGAGGACGCGGGAGTCGCGTACCTCGCCGCGCGCGCGCGCGACGCGCACTGCCTCGACTTTGACAGGTTCGCGCGCGCCTGGCTCGACCGCAGCCCGTTCCAGAGGAGCCGCATCCTCGGCGGGCTCCTCCCCGTTCATTGAATGGTGTCAGGCTCCGTACAATGAATCCCGTGCGATTCATCCCGCTTCTCCTTGCGGTGGCGTGCGCGGCGAGCGGCAGGATCGACCTCACCCGGGAGGTCGACGGCGCATGGGTCCACACGTTCCCCGAAGCCACCGCCGAGCAGGCGTACCACGCGGCCGTCGCGACGCTCGCCGCGAAGGGGTGGACCGTCGTCCGCGCCGACCCGCTCGGCGCGTCCGTCACCGCGAAGTCGCCGGTCGAGGAGGGGGTGATCGACGTCTGGTACCGACTCGCGCACGTCGTCGTGGAGCCCGGGCTCGAAGGCGGCGCGCGCGTGCGGCTCGGCCTCGTGCGCACGCGCGAGTACGCGGGCGGGGGCCGCGAGCCGAACAACGACCGCACGGTCTCCGACCGCGAGGACTACGAGGATCTCTTCCTCGCCATCGCCGAGGAACTGAAGGGCACATGAGGCACGACGCACACGCCCACGCCGGGAGCCCGGCGGTTCATTGAATCGTGTCAGGCTCCGTACAATGAAACGCGACATCGACCGGATCATCCGCGAGGCGCAGGAGAGGGGCGAGTTCGACAACCTCCCCGGCGCGGG